>DATGJR010000176.1:0-19267 GCA_035295065.1 Steroidobacteraceae bacterium | reverse complement strand
CAATGCAGCCGTCAGTCCAGTCGCTGCTCTGGTAGTAGGACGCCGGATGGTGCGGGTTGTTCGGCAACCCGTGAATCATGATGGAGCCGCCGGGCGCCCAGTGGTTCTTGCGTGCCCGCACCTCATCATCCCGGTTGGGATACGAGACCTGGATCGACAGGAAGTAGTCGCTGCGCGTATTGCGCACGTCGAGGCGATAGCTTCCCTCGGGCGTGCGGAAGTCGCCCTCGCGCTCCTTCTGACCGTTCGGCGAGAGGCCGAGCGAGACGCGGTATTCGCGTACGACGTCGCCGCCGTGCATCAGATACATCCGCCGCTCGGACTTCCTGACCAGCACCCGATCCACCGCCGGCAAGGTCTCGCTCTTCAGCGCGACCGGCTCGGGCTGAGGGAGTGAGTCACCGTGCGCGGCCCCTGCCAGGCAGAGGAGCGCCAGGGTCTTCGCCAAGTTCCTGAAAATCATGATGTTCCGTACCAAATTGACGAGCCCGGGGAGATTATATCCAGCGTGTTCCAGGCCGCCATGTGCCTGCATCACACCCTCTACCCGCCATTTGGATCAGGGTTTTCAGCCCCCGTTCTCCACAAGCTCCACCCGCGGCATCACGATCTGCATCCCGGCGCGAAGCTCGGAGAAGTCGACGTCGGGGTTGTACTGCTGAAGGAGCCACAGCGGCAGGAGTCCCCCGCGCTTGGTCACGGTCCACAGCGAGTCCCCGGAGCGTGCGATATAGACCTCGGTGCCGGCAATGCGGTGCGCGGCGAAGTAAGCGGCCTGGAGCTCGCGGTGATAATCGCGACGGCGCTGCTCGAAAGCATCGTGCGAGACCTTGGTGAAATCGAGCTTCAGGCGGTGCCCGACCAGCACCGGCTTTCGCATGCTCATGTGATTCAGCGTGCGCAGGCGCTGCGCGCTCAGCCCGAGCCAATCGGCGTAGTGACCGAGCGTCTCTTCGGCGGCGACGCGGATGCTGCCGTCGGCCCCCACGGTGTAGTCGGTAGGATCGACGCTCTGCTGCGTGTCGGCGGCCGGGCCCAGCGCGGGACTGAGAGCCTCGGCCTGGGCAGCAGAGACCGGCTGCTCCTCGCGGCTCGCCACTACGGTGATGGTGGCGAGCGCGGCGGCGTCCTCGGCGCTCTCGCGCTGAGCGACCGCCTCGGACACCGCGCCCGTAGCGGCAGCCACCGTGCGCGCAGCCGTGGCGGTCGCGGCAGCCACGGTCACGGGCGTCCCCTCCGGGAGCGTGATCGTGCGTCCGACCCGCAGCGCGGCGCTGGTCCGCAAGCGGTTCATGCGCGCGAGAGTCTCGATGGGTACCCCGTAGCGGTCGGCCAGCTTCTCGAGCGTGTCGCCCTGCTGCACGCGGTAGCGGCGCGGGGCGGGCTGTCCGGCGTAGAGATCGGCGGGGGCGAGCTTGCGGGCGAGCTGCTCGCTCGACCACGATCCCGCCGCCTGGGGCAGCCGCAGCCGGTAGGCCCGCGGCACGCGCAGCCGACCGTCCCACACCGGGCGCAGCAGCGCCGGATTGAGCGCACGCAGCGCATCCGCGCTCACCGAGAGCGCGTGCTCGAGCGTGCCCATGGCGACGTAACCCGGCAAAGTCAGCTCCTGGAACTTCGCCTCGCCCTGGCGCTGCACGGAGCCGAAATACTTCTCGTAGTTGCGGTCGACGTCGAGGGCCGCGAGGAAGGAGACGTAGAAATTGCGCGAGGCGAAGCCGAAGGTGCGGCTGTTGTAGCGGCGCACGATGGTGACGATGTCGTCGGTATGGAGCGACTCCTTGGCGCGCAGCATGCCGGCCGTGCCGTGATTGTAGGCGGTGAGCGCCAGGGGCCAGGTGCCGAGCACCCGGTAGTTATAGGCGAGGAGCTGCGCCGCCGCCTCGGTCGAGCGAAACGGATCGAGCCGGTCGTCCACCGCCCCATCGATGCGCATGTAGCGCCGCCCGGTCGAGCGCATGAATTGCCACAGTCCCGCAGCCCCGACCTTGGAGTAGGCCGCAGGGTTGAACGAGGACTCGACGTGTGGCAACACGGCGAGCTCGGCCGGGAGCCCGCGGTTGGCGAGCGTCTCGGCGATGTGCGTCTCCCACGCCCCCGAGCGGATCAGGCCCGCCCGAAAGCGATCGGCCTGGCCGAGCTGGAAGCGGATGTCCTCCACCGCCTCTCGCAGCCTCGTCGGCGTCGCGGCCGCGCCCCACAGCTCCTTGATGCGCTGATCGTCCTCCGACAGGGAGGCATCGCCGGCGGCCGCGATGCGCCGCAGGGCCGCTGCGATGCGCTCGCGCGCCGCATCCACCTGCCGCTCGCGCGCCCCCGGCGAGCTGTCGGCCGCGAAGTGCAGCGTGTCGTAGATGACGGCGAGGTTGTACTGGTCGTGCAGGAACCCCGCGTTGGTATCGATCTGTGTGTACACGCGGATCCAGAACTGCACGTCCGGCTCGAGGGCGGCCGGGCGCGGCATTGCCTCATCGGCCAGCACCGGCGCGCACGCGAATGCGGCGACCACCGACAGGCCCAGAAGAATCGCGCGGACGCGGGAAAGACGGGGTGTCGATGTCATTTACAGCCCAAGGAAGTCCATTTTCTCATGCTATTTCAAATAGTTGTAATTCTGGCAGGCCTCGTGCCGCGTGGAAATGCCCGTATAAACCGTCGGGCATTTTTACAAAGACGAGCCCGGAGAGCGTCTGGCGCACCCGCCCGCCTCTGGAGCTCACGTCCGAACAAGGCGCCGGGACCCCCTGCATCGTGCGTCGCGTCACGTTTGCGCGTCGCGCCTGCCGCAACATGTCGCATCGGTTCAGCGGATGCGCGGCCTGGCACGGGTGTTGCTCATATCTCCACCATCAGCGGCGCAGCCGCCATGGGAAGCAAGCGAGCCAGGGTTCAGATACAAGAAAAGCCGGGTCCGGAACAAGAGCAACAAGCCGGACATCGTGCGCATCGGATAACAACGAGAAGACGCTCCTCCACACAAGCAAGCGACCGACAACCCCGCGTCAGCGGGGTTTTTTTTCGCTCAGGCGATCGTCGATGAAATGCGCGCCACTGACAAGTGGCGCACGCGCGCAAAAAAAGAGGCAGCCCGGAGGCTGCCTCGTGGACCCCGTAGTCTGTCAGTACTTAGGTCCCGCTCCTCGCCCCTCAACCGCACTTCGAATCGCCGCAGTTCAGGCAGGTCATGCAGCCGTCCATCATGACGACCGCGGCCGTACTGCAGCGACCGCACAGTTGCGCCCCTTCGGGAAAGTGTCCCTTGGCGAAGGCATCGGTCTGCTTGGCGCGCGCCTCGAACTCGGCGCGCTTCTCGTCCACCAATTTCTGCTGATGGCTGTCGAGCTGGTTGCGGCGCATCAGGCCGATCGCCTGCAGGTGTTTCTCGATCACGTGGCCGAGCTCGGCAATGATCGACGGCATGAACTTCCCGCCCGGCTGCCAGTAGCCGCCGCGCGGATCGAATACCGCCTTCAGCTCGTCGACCAGGAAGGTGACATCGCCACCCTTCCTGAACACCGCGGAGATGATGCGCGTCAGCGCGACGATCCACTGGAAATGATCGAGGTTCTTCGAGTTGATGAAGATCTCGAATGGGCGGCGCTGCTCGTACTCGGTCCCTTCGTTCAGCAGGATGTCGTTGATGGTCACGTACATCGCGTGATCGGAGATCGGCGTCTTGATCTTGTAGGTCTGCCCGATCAGCATCTCCGGCCGCTCGAGCTTCTCGTGCATGCGGATGACCTTGGCGGTGCGGCCATTCTTGTCGCGCACCTCCTCGGATTCTCCCGCCTGCGGCACGAGCTTCACGTCAGGCGCCTTGTCCTTCTGAGCCGGCTTGTCCTCCGGCTTCTGCACCTGGTACTTGACGATTTTCCGTTGGATCTTGATGGTCATGAAACTGTTCCTGGCCGCGGCGTGAGCGCTTTTCAAGGGCTCACATGCGACCGTAGTACCCGTCCTTCATCGCATCGAACAAATTCGCGGCGGTATGAATCTCACCGTCGTAGTCGATCTCCTCGTCGCCGCGCGCCTCGATCACCGATCCGTCATCGAGGGTGAACCTGTAGAGCGTGTTTTTCAGGTCCTGCTCCTTCACCAGCACGCCCTGGAAAGCTTCCGGATTGAAGCGGAAAGTCGTGCAGCCCTTCAGGCCCTGCTCGTGCGCATACAGATAGATGTCCTTGAATTTCTCGTAGGGGAAATCCGTAGGCACGTTCGCCGTCTTAGAAATCGATGAATCGACCCACTTCTGGGCCGCAGCCTGCACTTCGACATGCTCCTTGGGGGTGACGCCCTCGGAGGCAATGAAATAGTCGGGCAGTCTCTCAGCATCGGTCGTGCCTCCCGGTTTGGCATTGGGATTGACGAGCTCGCGGTAGGCGAGCAGCTCGAACGAGTAGACGTCTATCTTCTCCTTGGACTTCTTGCCTTCACGGATGACGTTGCGGAAATAGTGGTGCGCGAACGAGGGCTCGATGCCGTTCGAGGCATTGTTGGCGAGCGACAGCGAGATCGTGCCGGTGGGCGCGATCGAGGTGTGGTGCGTGAAGCGCGCACCGGTCTCGGCGAGCTCGTGCACCAGGCGCGGTGCGACCTGCGCCACGCGCTGCATGTAGCGGCTGTACCTGGCGTGCAGCAGCCGCCCTGCGATCTTCGCTCCCGGCCGCCAGCCGTCGCGCGCCATTTCCGGACGCTTGCGCAGCATTTCCTTCGTGACCGTGAACTCCTCGTTCATGATCGGCGCCGGTCCCTTCTCGCGGGCGAGCTCGAGCGCAGCCTCCCAGCCCGCGACCGCCATCTCGCGCGAAACGTCCTCGGTGAACTGCACCGCCTCGGGCGAGCCGTACTTGAGTCGCAGCAGCGTCATGGTGCTGCCGAGCCCGAGGAAGCCCATGCCGTGACGGCGCTTGCGCAGGATCTCGTCGCGCTGCTTCTCGAGCGGCAGACCGTTGATCTCCACGACGTTGTCGAGCATGCGGGTGAACACCTTGACCACGTCGCGGTACTCGTTCCAGTCGAACTCGGCGAAGTCCGTGAACGGATGGCGTACGAAGCGCGTCAGATTCACCGAGCCGAGCAGACAGGAGCCGTACGGCGGAAGATTCTGTTCGCCGCAGGGGTTGGTCGCGCGGATGTTCTCGCACCACCAATTGTTGTTCATCTCGTTCGAGCGATCGATTAGCACGAACCCCGGCTCGGCGAAGTCATAGGTGGACGTCATGATTACGTCCCACACGCGCCGTGCCGGCAGCGCCTTATAGATCTTGCAGGCGACGAGACCCTCGTCGTTCACGACGTAGCCTTCGTGCACCGGCCATTCGCGCCACAGGAATTTGGTCGCGTCATTCAGGTCGAGTCTGTCCGACTCGTACTCTTTGAGCGTGATCGGGAAAGCGAGCTTCCACTCGCGGTCCTCGCGAACCGCGCGGATGAACTCATCAGTGATCAGGAGTGACAGGTTGAACTGGCGCAGCCGCCCGTTCTCGCGCTTGGCGCGGATGAACTCCATGACGTCCGGATGCCCCACATCGAAGGTACCCATCTGGGCGCCGCGCCGTCCGCCAGCGGAGGAGATGGTGAAGCACATCTTGTCGTAGATATCCATGAACGAGAGGGGGCCCGATGTGTAGGCACCCGCTCCCGAGACGTACGCGCCGCGCGGACGCAGCGTGGAGAACTCATAGCCGATTCCGCACCCCGCGCGCAGCGTGAGTCCGGCCTCGTAGACTTTCTTGAGTATGTCCTCCATGGAGTCGCGGATGGTTCCGGACACGGTGCAGTTGATGGTCGAGGTCGAGGGCTTGTGCTCGAGCGCGCCGGCGTTCGAGGTCACGCGGCCGGCGGGGATCGCTCCGCGGCGCAGCGCCCACAGAAATTTCTCGTACCACTGCTCACGCACATCCGGCTGCTCGACGTCGGCGAGCGCCCGTGCCACGCGCTGGTAGGTATCGTCCATCGTCTTGTCGACGGGCGTACCGTCCTTGGCCGTGAGCCGATACTTCTTGTCCCAGATATCGAGCGATGCCTCCTGAAACGGAACGGCATCGAGGTCCTTGGGATCGATCTTCACTACGCTGTTCATGGAATCCGCGGCGCTCCGAAAATATTTCTTCTCGCCCAGTGCAACGGATTACAGGGAATTACCAGCGGAAAATGCGCCCAGGCGCGCGCGAGTCCGACCGGTACCTGACCGTCCATTCTTCGATGAGACAGTGCAGGGCCCCTGAAACCTCCCCCGACTGCAACCTCGTCGCTGCTCGCGCAAACACAAGATCTTGTGTCGGGGTCAAGAGCCTAATGACGCCTCGCAAGTGCGTCAAGATTTCTGATTGCATTTTGTCGTGTCATTTTTTATTTTATTTTTCATTAAGTTACATCAATCTCCGCAGTAAAGTGCGCGATATTTTTTGATGGGCGCTTCAGCTTGGCCGGTCGAGCGACGCCCCCATATATTGTGCTCAGGACGAGCACATGTTTTGCACAGGCTGCCCACATGAAGTGTCGTGGCAGCCGTCTGACATCCCCCGCGATCCGCTCAAGGTGAGGGTCTCCGCGTGCGCCCTGCGCATTGGGCATGCGCATTGGGCATGCGCATGGGGCATGCGCATTGGGCATGCGCATGGGGCAGGCGCACGGGTCATGCGCATGGGGCATGCGCACGGGGCATGCGCATGGGGCATGCGCATGGGGTCTGCGCACGGGTCATGCGCATGGGGTCTGCGCACGGGTCATGCGCAGACCGGTTCGGCGTGGGGCAGTCGAGCGCGTCTTTCGAACGCGGCTCTTGAAACTCCGCGCGCCGAGCCACACATCGTCGCCAACAGTTTTCCAACTTTGATTCGAGGAGACCCTTATGACTTTCGTTCGTTACCAGCCGTGGGCTTTGGCGGGCCGCCTGCAGCGGCAGCTCGATCAGGCCTTCGGTGACACCGATGCCGCGAGCATCAGCTGGATCCCGCATGTCGATGTGCGCGAGGAGGCCGAGCGCTTCGTGGTCGCAGCCGACCTCCCGGGCGTCGAGAGCAAGGACATCGAGATCACGGCCGACAAGGGCGTTCTGACCATCCGCGGCGAGCGTCGTGCGGAGAAGAAAGCCGCAGGCGAGGGCTACGAGCGCTTCGAGCGCGCGAGCGGCAGTTTCCTGCGCCGCTTCACGCTCCCGGAGAGCGTCGACGCGGAGGCGATCAAGGCGACGCACGTGAACGGGGTGCTCGAGCTGAGCATTCCCAAGCGTCCCCAGGAGCAGCCGCGGCGCATTTCGGTCGCAGCCGCCTGAAGTCACTGCAACGCTGAAACCCCCGCGGCGGCCCGAACGGCGCCGCGGGTTTCTTTATCTGACCGGGGCACGCCCAGCGGCTAAGATTCAGGCCATGAGAGCCGTGTTTGCCGCCCTCGGACTGTGCGCGCTGAACTCGGCCGCAATGGCGGGTGTACCGCCCGCGGTTGCCGATACCCCGCTGCCGTCGCTGGCGCCGATGATCCGCAAAGTCTCACCGGCCGTCGTCAACGTCGCCACCCGCGGCACCATCCGCGAGCGCGGCCCGGAAGACCCGCTGCAGGATCCGCTCTTTCGACGCTTTTTCGATGCGCCCCAGGGCGGTGCGCGGCGCGAGCGCTTGTTTCGTAGCGCCGGCTCCGGCGTCATCTTCGACGCGCGCCGGGGCTACATCGTGACCAACGCCCACGTGGTCGAGAATGCCACCGAGATCACGGTCACCCTGCAGGATGGGCGCGACCTCAAGGCCGAGGTGGTCGGACGCGATCCGCCCTCCGATGTCGCGGTGCTCAAGGTACCCGCGGATGGACTGTCGCAGATGCCACTCGGGGATTCCTCGCGCCTCGAGGTGGGCGATTTCGTGGTGGCCATCGGCAATCCCTTCGGACTGCAGCACACGGTGACCTCGGGGATAGTCAGCGGCCTGTCGCGCACCGGCATCAATCCGGACGGCTACGAGGACTTCATCCAGACGGATGCCTCAATCAACCCGGGTAACTCGGGCGGTGCGCTGGTCAATCTGCGCGGCGAGCTGATCGGCATCAACAGCGAGATCCTCTCGCGCAGCGGCGGCAACATCGGCATCGGCTTTGCGATCCCGGTGAACCTGGCGCGCAACGTCATGGAGCAGCTGATCAAATACGGCTCGGTGATGCGTGGTCAGCTCGGCGTGACCGTGTACACGGTCACGCCCGACATCGCGCACTCCCTCGGGCTCGCCAGCGCCATCGGAGGCCTGGTGTCGCGCGTCGTGGAGAGCTCACCGGCGGAGAAGGCGGGGGTGCGCGTCGGCGACGTGATTACCTCGGTGAACGGTCAGCCGGTAAAATCCAACAGCGAGCTGCGCAACGCCATCGGGCTGCTGCACGTCGGCGATAAGGTGGACGTCGGTCTGGTACGCGATGGCAAGCCGATGCAGCTCACCGCGGTGCTCGCCACAGTTCCGGAGCGTTGAGGACGGCGGGAGAAGAAATCTTGGACATCTGCTTGCTGGGGGGTAGCGGCTTCGTCGGCCAGGAGCTGGCGACACGCTTGGCGCTGGCCGGCCACTGGGTGCGTGTGCCCACCCGCAATCAGGCGCGTGCGCAGTCGCTGCGCGTGCTCGACACGGTGGAGCTGCGCACGGCGAATGTGCACGAGCCGGGAACTCTCGGTCAGCTGTTCGCCGGCTGTGACGCCGTCATCAACCTCGTCGGCATTCTCAACCCGCGCTCGGGCGCCTCCTTCCAGGCCGTGCACGTCGAGCTCGCTGCGAAGGTGATGACCGCCGCGCGCGCCGCCGGTGTGCGCCAGGTGTTGCATATGAGCGCGCTCGGTGCCGACGGAAGGGCGCCGAGCCAGTACCTGCGCTCCAAAGGCGCCGCCGAAGCGCAGCTGCGCGCCTCGGCGCCACCCGGGGCGCTGCCGCAGCCCGCGCTGACGATCTTCAGGCCCTCGGTCATCTTCGGGCCGGGCGACTCCCTCACCAACCGTTTCGCGCGGTTACTGCGGCTCACGGCGGGAATCATGCCGCTGGCGCGGGCCGGAACGCGTTTTGCGCCCATCGACGTGCGCGACGTCGTCCAGGCCTTCGCGCGTGCGCTCGGCGACCCATCCTGCTTCGGGCAGACCTACGAGCTCTGTGGCCCGGAAGTCATGACGCTCGCCGACATTGTGCGACTCACGGCGCGCGTCGCGGGCCGCCGCTGTACCATCATTCCGCTTCCCGACGCGCTCGCACGTCTGCAGGCCGCGATCATGGGGCTGCTGCCGGGCAAGCCCTTCTCGCTCGACAACTTCCGCTCCCTCACCGTGGACTGCGTGTGCCGGGAGAATGGATGCGCGCGTCTCGACATCACCCCCAGGCACATGCTGGCGCAGCTGCCCGCCTGGCTCGGGAGCGATGACAAGGAGACGGTGCTCGCGGTTCTGCGGCGCCTGTCAGACCGCTAGCTCGCGCGCGGCGCACTACCCGGCCGGCGCGGCCGCCCCCACCCCGGTGCACAGCTGCGCATGGCGCAGCGCGCGCGGCTGACGGGCGAGCTCACGTACCGACTCGTAGAAACGCGGCAAGTCGCCCCGCGCGCGCGCGAGCAGCCGTTCGAAACCGGGCACGCACTCGTAGTACGTCGCCACCGCCGCGAGCTGCGCATTGTTCAGCCCGGTGGCAATCCAGCGGTCGTACGAGGGGTAGTGCACGCCCAAGCTGCGCTCTAGGTCGCCAATATCGGCGGCCAGGTGCGCAAGGATGCCTCGCTTGCCGTCGCGCAGCTCCACGGCGGGCGCTCCCGAGGCGTAGAGCCTGCCGAGCCGGCCCCGCGCGGCGCTGAGCAGCGCGAGCAGGCGCGCCTCGTCCGCCTGTTCCTTCCTGAAGCGCTGAATGCGCCGCGCCGCGCCGCGGAACTCGAGCCAGCGCTCGAGCCCGGTGTCCTCCACGGTGGTCGCGAAGGCCTCATTGAACTCCGAATCATTGCGCACATAGAGGAGCTGATGGGCGAGCTCGTGGAAGATGGTCGCCACCAGCTCATCCTCGTCATAGCGCAGCATGGTGGAGAGCACCGGATCGGCGAATTTTCCGAGGGTCGAGTAAGCGGGAACTCCCTCCACCACGACATCGAGGCCCCGAGCCTCGAGACTCAGCGCGAAATTGCGCGCCTGCCGCTCATGAAAATAGCCGCGATAGGCGACGCAGCCCGCCACCGGAAAACACCAGCGCATCGGGCTCAGCGAGAACTCCGCAGTCGCCACCACGTTCCACACCACAAAGGCACGGTGCACATCGGCGTAGCTGCGATAGCTGCGGTTGTCCGGGAGTGCCAGCTCGCGTACGGCGAAATCGCGCGCGGCCTCGACTTCGGTGAGACGCGTGCGCAGCTCGGCGGGCGTGGCGGGATCGGCGATCACGCTGGCGATCGGTACACGCGCGTGCATCACACGCCACTGCCCGGCGGCTGCCTGCATCAGATAACAGCCGCTCAGCGCCAGGCACGCCGCTCCCAGCAACACGCCCTGCGCCGCCCGCCGCGCGCCGCCGATGGTGCTCTCGGTTAACATGCGCACCATGCGAGTCTACTTGGTCGGAGGCGCCGTCCGGGACCGGCTGCTCGGCCTTCCGGTACGCGAGCGCGACTGGGTGGTCGTCGGCGCCACTCCCGAGGAGCTCGCGCGCGAGGGGTACCTGCCGGTGGGCCGCGAGTTCCCGGTGTTCCTCCACCCGAGCACGCACGAGGAGTACGCGCTGGCGCGCCTCGAGCGCAAGGTGGGCCCGGGTTATCGCGGCTTCACCACGCGCTCTTCCCCGGACGTGACGCTCGAGGAGGACCTGAAGCGCCGCGACCTCACCATCAACGCCATGGCGGAGAGCGATGCGGGCGAGCTCATCGACCCTTACGGCGGCCAGGCGGATCTTGCCGCGGGTGTGCTGCGCCACGTGTCGGAGAGCTTCACCGAGGATCCGGTGCGCGTGTTGCGCGCGGCGCGCTTCGCGGCGCGCTTCGCGAGCCGCGGTTTTCGCGTAGCCGACGAGACGCTCGCGCTGATGCGCCGCATGGTCGAAAGCGGCGAGGTGAGCGCGCTGGTCCCCGAGCGGGTCTGGCAGGAAACCGAACGGGCGCTTGCGGAGGAGCATCCGGAGGTGTTCTTCGCAGTCCTGCGCGCCTGCGGGGCACTCGCGGTGATCTTTCCGGAAGTCGATGCGCTCTACGGTGTGCCGCAGCCCCCCAGGTGGCATCCCGAGATCGACACCGGGGTGCACGTGATGCTGGCGCTGAGGAGCGCGGCGAAGAGCCACGCATCCACCGCGGTGCGTTTCGCGGTGCTCACTCACGATCTGGGCAAGGCGCGCACGCCGCGCGAGCTCTGGCCGAAACACCACGGCCACGAGCAGGCGGGCCTCGAGCCCATCGAGACACTTTCCGAGCGGCTCAAGGTCCCCGGCACTCATCGCGAGCTCGCGATCCTCGCCGCGCGCGAGCACACGGTCGTGCATCGCGCGCTCGAGCTGCGGCCCGAAACGGTGCTCAAGCTCCTGCAGGAATGCGATGCGTTCCGCCGCCCCGAGCGCTTCGCAGAGCTGCTGCAGGCCTGCGAAGCCGACGCCCGCGGCCGCACGGGATTCGAAGAGGCGCCCTACCCGCAGGTGGCCTACCTGAAGTCGGCCCTGGCGGCGGCCGCCGCCGTGACGCTATCGGAGGAGGAGCGACGCGGACTCAAGGGTCCGGCAATCGGTGAAGAGCTCCGGCGCCGGCGGCTTGCCGCGGTGAGCGCCGTCAAAGCGGAGGCGCTATGACCCGGCGGGCCTCGCTCAATAGCCGCCGCGGTGCAGGAGCGTCACCACCGCCGCAGCCACCAGGCAATAGATCCCAAAGAGGTACCAGCGCCCCGCTTCCAGCCAGCGGCTGAGCCAGCGCAGCGCGATGAGGCCCGCGAGCAGCGCCACCCCTGCGCCGAAGAGCGTCATGAGCGCCACCGAGCGCAGCTCGCCGGAGTCCCCCGCGTGCACATCCTGCATGAGACGCAACACCTCGCGCGCGACGACCGGCGGAGTGAGCACGACGGCGAGCGCAAAGCTGAAGGCCTCGGCGCGCGCCTTCCTCACCCCGAGCAGCATGCCGGTGGAAATCGTGGCGCCGGAGCGGGAAAAGCCGCGGAAGGGCAGGCACAGGCCCTGCACGGCGCCAATGATGCCGGCGCGCTGCACGTTGAGCTCAGCGGGCCGCGCCGCGCCGCGGCGTCTCTCGTAGAGTCCTGCGACGATGATGAGGATGCCGGCGGCCGCCAGCGCCGGGGCGATGAACTCGAGATGGCTGAAGAGATCCTCGATCTGCGCATGTGGCACGCCCCGCAGCAGCGTGTGCTCGATCACCTTGATCAGACCCTCCCCGACGAGCGCCGTGAGGACGGTCGCGACCACGATCAGCCAGACGAAGCTGCGAAACGCCGCGCTGCTCTGGAAGTAGATCGTGCGCCACTCGCGCCAGAAATAGAGGATCACCGCCACCATGGTGCCGGTGTGCAGCATGACCAGCAGCAAGGTCATCGGCGGGGCGGAGGGATCGAGCCCCATGAGCTTCTCGGCCACGACCACGTGTGCCGAGCTCGATACCGGCAGGAGCTCCGCGAGCCCCTGGACGATCGCGAGCACGATGACTTTGAGCAGCGTCATTCCTGACTCCGTTTACAGCGAGTGGCGTAGATCCTGAAGTGCAAATCCCGCAAGCGGCGCATCGTACCCGCGCGCGAGGGCCATCGCCTTGAAGGCCTCGCCCATTTCCTCCGGCATGACGAGGCGGCGGGCTTCGCCTGCGAGCCGGGCTTGCGTCACCGGGTCCGGCGCCTCGGCGAGGCGCTGCTCGAGCCCGAGCGCGAGGAGGAAGGCGGCCTGGGTGGCGAAACCTGCGACTTCGAGCCCCACGTCGGCAGCTGCTTCGGCGATGCGCGTGAAGTCGACCCAGGCGGTGATGTCCTGCAATCCGGGATTCAGCAGCGGCTCATCGTGAGCGCGCTGCCTGAAATGACAGCGCAGCGTGCCGCTCGAGCGCTGCGGATGATAGTAGTGAGAGCGGGGAAGCCCATAGTCGATGAGCAGAAGCACGCCGCGCTCGAGGCACTCGCCGAGAGTTGCGGTCCACGGCGCGACGCGCAGGTTGATCTCCGAGGTGTAGCCCTCCGGCAGCGAGCGCAGCGCCTCGCCGAGAACGGCGGCGCAGGCCGCGGCGAGTGCGGGCTCGGGATCCGCCTCCGCGTCCTGGAGCGACCCGTCCGGAGCCAGCGCGACGCCAAGCTCGCGCACTTTGCCGCCGCGCAGCCTGAAGCGTCGGCACGGCAAGGCATCCGCCACCTCGTTCGCGAGGATGAGGCCCCGCAGCGGTGCTTCGGGCAGCCGCTCGATCCACACGACCCGCTCGCGCAAGTGCGGTGCCAGTGAAGCGATCCGCGCGCGCTGGCGCGCCGCGAGATCTGCGCTCACTTCGAGGATCGCATAGCGATCCGGGAGCACACCCAGGCTCTCGAGAGCGGCGAGCACGGTGGCGGCGAGCGCCCCGGTGCCTGCTCCGAGCTCGAGGATTCCGCCGCCGGTCTCGCGCAGCACCTCGGCGCACTGGCGGGCCAGGCAGCGGCCGAAGAGCTCCGACACCTCGGGAGCGGTGACGAAGTCGCCGCCCGTGCCGAGCTTCACACTCCCCGCGCTGTAGTAGCCGAGACCCGGCGCGTAGAGGGCGAGCTCCATGAAGCGCTCGAAGCTCAGCCAGCCGCCGGCGGCGACGAGCTCGGCGCGAATGTGCGTCGCGACAGCCTCGCAGTGGCGCCGCTCATCGGGGCTGAGCGCGGGAAGCATTGAGCGCGCACCGGATGCGCTCATAATCCTCTCCCATGGCGCGCCCGATCCACGACCCGACCCCCGAGCTTCCCGCGCCGAGCCGCGTGCTCGCCGGCAAGACGGCACTCGTCACTGGCGCGGCGCGCCGAGTCGGCGCGACCATTGTGCGCGTGCTGCACGGGGCGGGAGCCAACGTGGTGCTGCACTACCGCAGCTCCGGGAAGGAGGCCGCGGAGCTGGCCGCCGAGCTCAATGCCTCGCGCCAGGGCTCGGTGAAGCTCGCCGCGGGCGACCTGCTCGACATCGGCCGCCACCCCAAGCTGGTCGCCGACGCCGTCGCTGCCTTCGGCGCTCTCGACATCCTGGTGAACAACGCCTCGACCTTCTACCCCACTCCGATGGGGGATATCACCGAGCGCGACTGGGACGATCTCATCGGCACCAACCTCAAGGTGCCGCTGTTCCTGGCACAGGCTGCGGCACCGGCGCTGCACGAGCGCGCCGGACTCATCATTAATCTGGCCGACATTCACGGATCGCGGCCGCTGCGCCGCTATCCGGTCTACAGCCTCGCCAAGGCGGGCGTCCTCATGCTGACACGCTCGCTCGCCCGCGAGCTCGGGCCGCACGTGCGCGTGAACGCCGTCGCGCCGGGGCCGGTGATGTGGCCCGAGGAGGGAATGGATGCGGCGCTGCAGGCGAAGATCATGCAGCGCACCGCGCTCAAGCGCCCGGGCTCCGCGGTGGACGTCGCGCGAGCGTGCCTGTTCTTCGCGGCCGAGGCTCCTTACGTCACCGGCCAGATCCTGGCGGTGGACGGCGGGCGCAGCATCGGCTGGTGACACGTGGCTCGAGCCCCCGCTCAGCGCTGCGGCTGCAGCCGCTCGAGCGGATGCGCATCGCGGTCGAAGCGGCTCCAGAGCTCTCCGATCGTGAGTGCGGCGGTCGGATGCCTGAGCCGCGGCGCAAGCTCGGCCAGTGGCCCGAGCATGTAGGCGCGCTTGAGCAAATCCGGCCGCGGGAGCTTCAGGCCCTCCTCCTCGCACACCAGGTCCCCGTACAAGAGCACGTCGAGATCCATGGAGCGCGGCGCCCAGCGCGGGGCCTCGCGCTCGCGTCCGCAGTGTCGCTCGATCGCATGCAGCCGCTCGATTACAGCGTGCACCGGCAGCGCCGTGGCGAAACCGGCGACCAGGTTGATGAAGTCGTCGCCCTCGAACCCCTCCGCACGGTTGCGATACCACGAGGAGAAGCGCACGCCGGGAAACTCGCGCTCGAGCTCCGCCACCGCCTGAGCGATGCGGCGCTCGGGCTCGACGTTGCTGCCGGCGGCGACGTAGACCTCCGGCACCGGTCAGCCCGTGCCCTGCCCGGTCCCGCCCGGAGCGCCCGCCCCGGCGAGGTCGGCGCGCGAACGCTCGATCACCACGCC
Source organism: Steroidobacteraceae bacterium (assembly GCA_035295065.1). Lineage (GTDB taxonomy): Bacteria > Pseudomonadota > Gammaproteobacteria > Steroidobacterales > Steroidobacteraceae > 13-2-20CM-66-19. Next base: position 4,042 of record DATGJR010000176.1, on the reverse strand, counting down.
GACGTCGCGCGAGTTACGGATCGCGCCCGGTTTGTTGAGCGAAATGCGCACCCACTCGACACCGAACTCCGCGAGGATGAGGAGCGCCAGTCGCTCGGCGAGCGTCTCCACCAGCCTGAACTCGGACGCCGAGATGAACTCCAGGGCGCGCTTGGCCACTTTCTTGTAGTCGAGCGTGTCGGCCACTTCGTCGCTGAGAGCTGCGCGCCGGCAATCCACCGGCATCTCGAGATCGACGACCACGGTCTGGCGGACGCGCCTCTCCCAGTCGATGAAGCCGATGATGCAATCGGCGGTGAGGCCGTGCAGAAAAATGCGATCGCCCCTCATCTGTGTCATCTCAGGCGGCGAGGCGCGGGAGCGACTCGAGCGGCCACTGGGCGCGCGCCAGGATGGCGAGCGCGTCGCGCTGCCCTGACTCGAGGCGCTTGAGCCCGGCGACCGCGATCATCGCCGCATTGTCGGTGCAGAACTCGATGCGCGGATAGTACACGCGGGCGCCGTGTGCGCCTGCGGCAGCGCTCAGCCGCTCGCGCAGCGTGAGATTGGCGCCCACGCCCCCCGAGACCACCAGCGCCGTGAGCCCGGTGTACTCGAGCGCACGCAGTGCCTTCGCGGTGAGCGTGCTCACGATCGCCTCCTCGACGCCGCGCGCAATATCGGCGCGGCGCTGCCCGGTGAGCTCGAAAGCGCGCACCGCATGCAGCACCGCGGTCTTCAGGCCCGAGAAGCTGAATTCGAGGCCGGCCCGCTCGAGCATCGGACGCGGGAAGGTAAAGGCGCCCGGCGTGCCGCGAGTGGCGAGCGCGGCAAGCTGCGGACCGCCCGGATAGGGAAGCCCCAGGAGCTTGGCGGTCTTGTCGAAAGCCTCGCCCGCCGCATCGTCGCGCGTCTCGCCGAGCACGCGATAGTGGCCAATGGCCGCAACCTCGATCAGCATGGTGTGGCCGCCGGAGACCAGCAACGCCAGATGTGGAAAGGGTGGCGGATCCGGCTCGAGGAGCGGCGCCAGCAGGTGTCCCTCGAGGTGATGAACGCCCACCGCCGGAATCTTCCAGGCGTAGGCGAGGCTCGATGCGAGCGCCGCGCCGGTCAGGAGCGCCCCGATCAGGCCCGGACCGGCGGTGTAGGCGATGCCGCCGAGATCCTGCGGACGCGTCGCCGAGCGCGCCAGCGCGGCCTTGACGAGCGGCAGCAGCCTTCGCACGTGATCGCGTGAGGCGAGCTCGGGCACCACGCCGCCGTGCGCGCGGTGCAGCTCGACCTGGCTGTAAAGCTCGTGCGCCAGCAGACCTGCCGCGGCATCGAGCACCGCCGCAGCGCTCTCATCGCAGGAGGATTCGATCGCCAGTACGCGCATGAGGGAAATTCTAGACCATCCCTGTGGCGGCGCGGGGTGAGGTGCGAGGCGCGGAGGTATAGTTCGGCCCAGGATGTGCGCGTGCACACGATCGAGGTCGATGCCAAGGCCAGCGTTGCCCTGGTTCCTCACCCTCGCGCTGCTGCTGACACTCTTTACGGCAGCCATCGCGACGGCCCGGGAGCCCTGCAAGGCCAGTCTCATCGGAGAGCTTCCCGTCACGATGGAGGGCACGCGTCCGATCGTGCACGCGGCGATCAACGGCACGGACGAGCCCTTCATCGCCGACAGCGGCGCGTTCTACAGCATGCTGACACCGGCGGCCGCCGCGGAGCTGCACCTGCGTGTCGAGCCTGCGCGCGGGTACCTCGTCGGGATCGGCGGCGCGGCGCGCGTCGGAATTGCGACCGCAAAGGTGTTCACGATCTTCAAGGTCGACGTGCACAACGTGGAGTTTCTGGTCGGAGGCAACGAGCTGCACCACGAGGTAGCCGGGCTCCTGGGACAGAATGTCTTCCGGATCGGCGATGTGGAGTACGACCTCGCGAACGGCACGATCCGCATCCTGAAAACGCTCGGGGACTGCCGGAACGCTTCCCTCGCCTATTGGGCCAACTCCAAGGGCCTGCCGTATTCGCAGATCGACATCGACTTCGCCAGCAAAGCGCAGCCGCATACGCTCGGCAGCGCCTACCTGAACGGCAGCAGGATTCGCGTGATGTTCGACACGGGCGCAGCGACTTCCTTTCTGAGCCTCAGTGCGGCCAGGCGCGCAGGCGTCACGCCCGACAGCCCCGGGGTGAAGCCCGGAGGTAACTCCTCAGGCATCGGCTCAGGGCTGGTGCGCACCTGGATCGCCCCGTTTGCGAGCTTCAAGATCGGCGATGAGGAAATCCGCAACACCCACCTGCGTATCGGCGATGAGGAGCTTGCCAACTGGGACATGCTGATCGGGGCGGACTTCTTTCTTTCCCATCGCATCCTCGTTGCGAGCAGCCAACGCAAGCTCTTCTTCACCTACAACGGCGGTCCGGTGTTCAATCTCACGACGATGCCGGAGGCGGCATCGCAAACCACCACCTCCGGCGGGACCGCGGATGGCACGGGGCCCCCCGCGCCTGCACCGGCCTCCGGCACGCCCCCGCCGCAGCCCGCTGCCGCAGAGGCGCTCGATGCCGCTGGATTCGCGCGCCGCGGCACTGCCTTCGCGGCGCGCCACGACTACCCGCGAGCCATTGCCGACCTCACGCGCGCCATCGAGCTCGCCCCGGCTGAGGCGGCCTATCACTACGAGCGCGGCATGACGCACTGGCAGAACCAGGAACCGGACGGGGCGCTCGAGGACTTCGATGCGGCGATCAAGCTCAAACCCGATGACGTGCGCGCGCTCGTGGCCCGTGCGGAGCTGCGGGCCGCTCGACATGATCCTGCCGAGTCCATTCGCCCCGACCTGGATGCGGCCGACCGCGCCGCGCCCAGGGAGGCGGACGTGCGACTCGCCCTCGGCCATCTGTACGAGTACCTGCACGATTTCCCGGCCGCGATCGCGCAGTACGACCGCTGGATCGAGGCCCGCAGACTCGATGACGTCGGCATGCCCGCGGCCCGCAATGCGCGCTGCTGGGCGCGCGCACTCGCCGGGCAGGAGCTCGACCGGGCGCTCGCCGATTGCAACGCCGCCGTGCGCGCGCGGCCGAAGGTAGCGGCGTATCTCGACAGCCGGGGCCTCGTCTACCTGCGCAAAGGCCAGTACGCCAAAGCCATCGGCGACTACGACGCAGCGCTCGCCCTGGCGCCTGAGAAGGCCTGGGCGCTCTATGGCCGGGGAGTTGCCGAGCAGCGCCTGGGCAAGACCGCCGCCGGGCAGGCTGACGTCGCCGCCGCAACAGCTTTGTCCCCCCGCATCGCCGAAGAGGCTGCGGCGAGGGGGATCCGGCCGTAGAGCGGCGGGGAGTCGCGTCTAGGAATAGCGACAAGCCTTGCGCCATCAACCACTTGCAAGCGGCTGCGTGGCTGAAAAATCGCAGCGCCGCGCCCTCGGCTCCTTGACAACGCGAGCCATAGGGGGCAGCGTTCCCGGCGTAGTGCACCAAAATTAATGGTAAGGAAACCACGGGACTGCACCCGAAGCCCGGCATGCCGCGAGCCTCAGGGATCAGCCACGTAAATCGCAGGAAGCGCCGAGGTCGAGGGAGGAAAATCTCATGCGGTCCATTCGTGTCCCGAGGCACCCGTCCGGATTCAATTCACATTCCCGATTCGGCGCTGCGCTGCCGACGACGGTTGCGGCAGCGGTGGCCGCGATCCTCGCAGGTCCAACGGTCGTCTGGGCACAGACCGCCGACTCAACTCTCGCCGGCTACGCCGCGCCGGGTGCGACCGTCACCGTTCACAACACCGCGACCGGATTGACGCGTCACGGCACCGCAGGCGGTGACGGACACTTCGTCATCCCCGGGTTGCCACCCGGCGATTACACCGTCGATGCCGGTCCCGGCACCGCGCAGCCCGTCACCCTGCAGGTGGCCACGACGACCAACGTGGACCTGAAGCTCGAGCAGGTCACGATCACCGGCAACCGTCCGGTGCATCAGGAAGTGCTGACCTCGGAAGTCGGACAGGTGGTCTCGCTCCATGACATCGACGTGCTGCCCCAGTACACGCGCAACTTCCTCGAGTTCG
>DATGJR010000175.1:0-9128 GCA_035295065.1 Steroidobacteraceae bacterium | reverse complement strand
GCGCACCGAGAGCGCCGCATTCTCCTGCACTTCGCGCATGCGCTCGTGCAGGCTCGCTACTCCATAACGCTCGACCGCGCGGCCCAGCTCGGCGATGCCGCGGGCGTTGGCGGCGAGCTGCGCGCGCAGGTCCGCGAGATTCTGCTCGGGGCGTCGCGCCGGCCACGGCCCGCGCGCGAGAGCCGCGCGCAGCTCGCTCTCATTGAGCCGCGAGCCGCTCACCAGCGGGAAACACTCGAACAGCGCTCCCTCCTCTTCTATGGAGCGGCTGAAGGGCGGCATGGACCCCGGCGTCACGCCGCCGATGTCGGCGTGGTGGGCGCGCGAGGCGACGAAGAAGTCCGCGTGCGGACCGCCCCCGATGAACACCGGCGTGACCACGGTCAGATCCGGGAGGTGCGTGCCGCCGTGGTAGGGGCTGTTGAGGAGCCAGGCATCGCCGGGTGCGAGCTTGCCCCGCCGTGCCTCGATGACCGCGCGCACCGCAGCGCCCATCGAGCCGAGGTGCACCGGCATGTGCGGCGCGTTGGCGACGAGCCCCCCGCGCGAGTCGAACAGCGCGCACGAATAATCCAGCCGCTCGCGGATGTTCACCGACTGGGCGGTGGACTTGAGCACCTCGCCCATCTGCTCGGCAATGTGCATGAAGAGGTTGTTGGAGATCTCGATGCGGGCCGGGTCTGCGGTGTGGGATCTGCCGGCGGCCGCCATGGGCGTCGTCGCCAGCGCTTCGGCCTCGAGCAGCAGCTCCCCGCCCGGCAGTGCGCGTGCGCGCCAGCCGTCCTCGAGTACCACCGTGCTGTGCGGCTCGACGATCAGCGCGGGACCTGGCAGCGTACCGCGCAGCTCGCTCATGGACACCAGCGGCACCTCGCGCCAGCCTGCGAACCAGGCGCGCACCGTGCGCGGGAGCGATGCCGGTGCCGCGGGAGCGGGCATGGTGAGACGCTGCGGATCGAGCGAGCCCAGGCGCGCTTCGGCCCGCAACGCTTCGATCACGATGTCGAGGCTGTGAGCGGCGAAACCGAAGCGGCGCAGATGCTCCGCGTGGAAGCTGCGGCCGAGCTCTTCCAGCGGCCCGAGCGGCAGTGAGAGCGTCACGTCGCTGTCGCCGGCACGCACTTCCAGCAGCAGTGCGACGCGCACGCGCTGCGGATCTGCGGGAAAGGCGCTGAGCTCGGCGCGCGCCTGAGACTCGAGAGACCTGAGCGCCTCGCGCGCGGCGGCGAGGCCTGCCTCGTTCAGTGGCGCGCGCAGGCTTGCGCGGCGCACGGCCAGGCGGTCGGCCACACCGATACCGAAGGCCGAGAGCACGCTCGCCAGCGGGTGCACCAGCACGCGCCTCATACCGGCGGCGCGCGCCACGCGACAGGCGTGCTGTCCGGCGGCACCGCCGAAACAGAACAGGGTGAAATCCCCCGCATCGAGCCCCTGGCGGGCCGAGACCTGGCGGATGGCGTTTGCCATGGCCTCGACGCCCACCTCGAGGAAGGACTCCGCCACGAGCTCGGCGGTGCAGCCGTGCGCAACGCAAGCGCTGACGCGCCCGGCCAGTGCCTCGAATGCGGCGCTGACCACCTCGCTGTCGATTCGTGAGCGGCCCGCGCGCCCGAAGAGCGCCGGCAGCGTATCGGGGCGCAGGTGCCCGAGCAGAACCTGTGCGTCCGTCAGAGTGAGCGGGCCGCCGCGCCCGTAGCAGGCCGGCCCCGGATCGGCGCCCGCCGAGGCTGGCCCCACCGCGAAGCGTCCGTCCCTGAAGGTCAGGATCGAGCCGCCGCCGGCCGCGATCGAGTGCACATCGAGCATGGGCTGTGTGAGGCGCACTCCGGCGATCAGATGCTCGAAGCGCTGCGGCAGCTCCCCATCGATGAGCGAGACGTCCGTCGAGGTGCCGCCCATGTCGAAGCCGATGAGGCGCGGGTAGCCGGTGCGCTCGCCCACCCAGCGCATGCCGATGAGTCCCCCCGCAGGTCCCGAGAGCACGCTCGACATGGCATGGAAGGCCGTCGTATCGGCAAGGCCGCCGTTGCTCTGCATGAGGGCGAGGCGTGCGCCGCCATCGAGCGCATGCAACTGCCGGCTCAAGGCCGCAAGATATGCGCGCAGCGGCAGCGCCAGATAGGCGTTGAGGACCGTCGTGTCGCCGCGCGTCACGTAGCGCGCCAGCGGCGAGAGCTCGTGCGATACCGAGACCTCGTCGAACCCGAGCTCACGGGCGAGCGCCGCGGCGGCCCGCTCGTGCTGCGTATGCCGCCAGCCGTGCAGGAACACGATGGCGAGCGAGCGTCGGCCGGCACCGCGCGCGCGGGCGAGCTCGACTCGCAGGTGCTCCTCATCGAGGGGGGTCAGCACCTTGCCGCCTGCATCGATGCGCTCGCGCGCCTCGATCACGCTGGCGTAAAGGAGTGATGGGAGTACGATGTTGCGGGCAAAGATGTCCGGGCGATTCTGGTAGCCGACCCGCAGCGCATCGGCGAAACCCGCAGTCGTTACCAGCACGACCGGCTCGCCGCTACGGGTGAGAAGGGCGTTGGTCGCGACGGTGGTGCCGACCTTGACCTGCGTAACGCGCGCCTGCGGGGCCACGGCCGCCTGAATCTCAGCAGCCGCGGCGATGCCCGGATCGGCGTCCGCCGCGCGCTCTGCGGGCACCGACAGCACCTTGCGGATGTGCAGCACGCCGTCCGGCGCAAGTCCGACGACATCGGTGAAGGTGCCGCCGCGGTCGATCCAGAACTGCCAGCCGGGAGTGCTATCCGCTGGATTTAAGGTTTCCATTGCCGGCATTATTCGCCACCGCCTAAGGCTCCGTGGAGGTATCCGTGAGCCGTCACGTCGTGTTCTCCCACGGTCAGGAAAGCGGACCCTGGGGCCGCAAGATCACCGCGCTCGCCGAGGTTGCCCGCAGCGAAGGCTACGAGGCGCACTCGGTCGACTACCGCGGCATCGAAGTGCCGCGTGCGCGCGTTGCGAAGCTGGTCGACTTCTGCAAGGAGCTCGCCGGCGATCTGGTGCTGGTCGGCTCCAGCATGGGCGGCTATGTGGCGGTGGCTTCCGCTTCGCTCCTGCACGCGCGCGGTGTGTTCCTGATGGCGCCGGCGCTGTACCTGGAGGGCCTGCCGGAGCTGCGCGTCGGCGGGCTCGATTGCCCGGCCGCTGTGGTGCACGGCTGGCGAGATGAGGTGGTGCCCTACGAGCACAGCGTGCGCTTTGCGCAGACGCACCGAGCGGCGCTGCACCTGCTCGAGAGCGATCACCGGCTGCACAACCAGATCCGGGTGATCCAGCATCTGTTCGAGTATTTCCTCATTGCGCTCGACCTGCCGGCGATCGCGTTCGAATGAGCCGGCTCTCCCTCAGCGTCGCAGGCGGATGGCGCGCGCCGCCATCGCATCCACCAGTGCCGGCGCCACCAGGCGCGCCCACTGGGCGAGCCGCCCCCGGCGCGAGGTAATCAGCAGCCGCAGGCGGCGCTCCATGGCGCGCTCGATGAGGCGCGCGCATTCCTCGCTCGTCATGATGTGGGGCTCATCCATCGGGCTCACGCCCAGGGGCCGGCCGTCGCCACCCAGCGCCCCCTTGTGCAGCTCGCTCTTGACGAAGTCCGGGGCCACGATCGTGACGCCGACCCCGCTGTCCTTCAGCTCGATGCGCAGCGATTCGAAGAAGCCCACCATGGCGTGCTTGGCCGCCGCATAGCCGGTGCGCTCGGGCACGCCGATCAGGCCGGCAACGCTCGCCACTGCCACGATGAGTCCGCGGCTCGCCTTGAGATGCGGCAAAGCTGCCGCCGTCATCCACGCGGCACCCAGATAGTTCGCCGTCAGCGCGCGCTCGAGCACCGTGAGATCGGTGATCGCATCGAAGCGCGACCACATGGTCAGGCCGGCGTTGTTCACCAGCGCGTCGAGCTTGCCGAAGCGCTCGAGCGTTCGCGCGATGCTCGCGCGGCAGTCCTCCTGCCGCGTGACGTCACCGGGAACGGCGAGCACCGCGGCGCCCGCGGCGGCACACTCGCGTGCGGCCGTATCGAGCCGTCCGGGATCGCGCGCCATGAGGGCGAGTTGCGCCCCGGCGCGCGCCAGGCGCAGCGCGAGCGCACGCCCGATGCCGGTGGAGGCTCCGGTGATCAACACCGTCTTGCCGCTGAAGCTTTCCACGGGGAAGTCCGTTCCGAGCCTCGAGGCCCTCTATGCTAGCGGCTTGCCGCCCCGCGTGGCCGAGTCGTAGACTCCGAGCGCAAGGTCTTGTGTTGCGGACCAAACAAGAACCGCACCGCACAGGCGTCAGAAGCGGGTGCCGATCGTCGCAATAAAGTAACTTCCGCTACGGCCGCAGTCGGTGGGGCCAGAGTGCCCAGGCCGGCACCGTTTCGGGCGCAAGGGGAGCAGGGGGAGACATGAGGAACGTTCACGTGGGGCGTCTCGGGCTGCTGATCGCCCCGGCGGCGATCTGTCTGGCGCTCGGCTTCGGTTCTCAGGCGCAGGCGGCCACTTTCGGATCCGGCGACTGGACCGGCTCGTGGGATACGACGATCGGCTACGGCCAGGGCTTTCGTACCTCGGGGCGCTACTGCGCCCTGATCGCCATGGCCGATGGCGGCTGCGGCTTCGGCCCCAACATCGACGACGGCGACCTCAACTACGGTAAGGGTACCTTTACCTCGGCCCTCACCGGCACGACGGAGCTCTCTCTCAAATACAAGGATGTCGCGGGACTGTTCGTGCGCGGCGCGGGCCTGTACGACTTTTACGTGATGGGCAACAACACCGATCGTACGCCCTTGTCGCACAACGCCAAGGACATCGTCGGCAGCTATACGCGCCTGCTCGACGCATTCGGCTACCTGCGCTTCAACCTCGGCGCGATGCCCTCCGAGCTGCGGCTCGGCCGACAGGTGGTGGACTGGGGCGAGAGCCTCTACATCCCGGGTGGCCTCAACCAGGTCGACTACTTCGACGTGACGGCGTTGCAGGTCCCCGGGGCCGAGCTCAAACAGGCGCTGCTGCCCGATGAGTCGGTGGTTTTCAATGTGCAGCTCGCCAGCAACTTCAGCGCCCAGCTCATCTATCTCTTCGACTGGCACGCGGACATCATCGAGCCGGACGGAGCCTATTTCAGCACGAATGACATCGCCGGCGCCGGCGGCAACAAGATAGTGCTCGGCTTCGGTGCCGTGTCCGACCAGGGCGTCGATTTCACTCCGCTCGGCGGCTCACTCATCAGCAACTTCCAGGCGATCCCGCGCACACCCGACGAGCGGCCTTCGCAGTCCGGCCAGGCCGGCGTCAACTTCAAGTGGTTCCTGCCGAACCTCGGCCAGGGTACCCAGCTCGGCTTTTATTTCCTCAACTACACGAGCCGGCTGCCGGTGATATCGATACAGACCGGCACGCAGGCGGGCTTCGGCAATGCCTTCGGCGCGGCTGAGGCGGTGGCCGGTGCGGCGCAGGTACTGGCCGCCACCGGCTCGATCCCGGTTGCCGTTGCCGCCGGCACTCAGCTCGGGCAGAGCGCCGCGGCCTCGCAGGGTGGCAACCTGAGCGCGGCGACCGCCGCGCAATACGCCACCATCGGCGTCAACACATTGCGCGCAGGAGGCAACGTCAACAACCAGGCGAGCAGCCTGGCGGCCAACGAGTACGCGCAGACACAAGGTTACTTCGAGCAGTTCCCGCGCAACATCCAGATGCTCGGGCTGTCCTTCAACACCGAGATCCAGGCGACCGGCACCTCGCTCCAGGGCGAAGTCGCCTTCCGGCACAACGTGCCGCTGCAGCTCGACCTCCCCGAGCTCATCTATGCCTCGCTCAGCCCCTTCGAGACGGGCATCGCCAAGCTCCTCGGCGAGCCGACTACGGGGCCGGGCAAATGTGTGCCGGCCTCCGCCACCCCCATCACGGGCTGCAACCAGTTCGGCCTCTATGGCCTCGGGCAGACCGTACAGGGCTACGAGCTGAAGGACACCTGGCACTTCGACGTTGCCGCTACCCAGATCTGGGCCAACGTGCTCAAGGCCTCCCAGGCCGTGCTCACCGTCGAGGCCGGCGCCGACTACGCCTCGCTCCCGAACAAGTATTCCGGCGGCCCCGAGGGCTTCGGTCTGCGCTTCGGCGGTCCGGGCACCCTGAGCGGCAACCCGAATCTGGGCGGTTACCCCGAGTTCCCGGCGGTCAACGGCCAGTGCACCGTTACAGGCTTTCAGTGCGTCATTCCCGGCTCCGAGTTCGCCACCGATTTCGCCTGGGGCTACGTCGTCGCCGGTCATCTCGAGTACGACAACGCGATGGGCGACTGGAGCCTGACGCCGCACCTGACCTGGAGCCAGGACGTGAGCGGAGTGTCGCCCGGCCCCGGCGGCGCTTTCCTTTCCGGCCGCTATGCGAGCACAGTGGGAATCACGGCGGGGGTGCGCCAGAGACTGGAGCTGGATGTCTCCTACACCCACTACGGCGGCGCCGGCCAGTACAACGTGCTGAGCGATCGCGACTTCATCGCCGCCAGCATCAAGCTTTCGTTCTGAGCGCCGCGCAGCCCGACGGGTCTCGCGTGAGCAAATGAAGGGTGCTGAAATGAAAATGGTAGTGGGATTGGCCGCGGCCCTGCTGTTCACGCAGTCGGCGCTGGGGGGAGTGAGCCCGCAGGAAGCGGCGCGCCTGGGCCAGGATCTGACACCGCTCGGGGGCGAGAAGGCGGGCAATGCCGACGGCTCCATTCCGGCGTGGACGGGCGGTCTCAAATCGCCCGCCGACGCAGGCTTCCCCAACTACAAGCCCCCGGACCACTACCCCGATCCCTACGCCAGCGACAAGCCGCTGTTCACCATTACGAACGCGAATCTGAGCCAGTATGCCGCCAGGCTCACCGAGGGGCACAAGGCGCTCTTCAAGACCTATTCCGACTACAAGATGATCGTTTATCCGACGCATCGCAGCGGCGCCTCGCCCGAGAGCGTCTACGAGGCCACCAGGCGCAATGCGACCACCGCGAAGCTGGTACCGGACGGCAATGGCTTCACCGGCGCGATGGGCGGCGTGCCCTTCCCGATCCCGCAGTCGGGACTCGAGGTGTACTGGAACCACCTGACGCGCTACCGCGGCGTGGCCGCGGCGCTCGAGATCGGACAGGCGCCGCTGACGGCCAGCGGCGGCTTCACGCTGGTGAAGCTCAAGGAGGAATTCTTCTTCCCGTACTACGAGCCGGGCATGACCGAAGCGGCCATGAACAATATCTTCGTGTACTTCACTCAGGAGACCACCGCTCCGGCGCGGCTCGCGGGCGAGGTGCTGCTGGTGCAGGAGCCGCTCAATCAGGCAAAGGAGGCCCGACGCGCCTGGATCTACAACCCGGGGCAGCGCCGCGTGCTGCGCGCGCCGAACGTCGCCTACGACAATCCCGGCACCAACGCCGACAACCTGCGCACCGACGACCAGTTCGACGTCTACAACGGCAGCCCGAACCGCTACAACTGGAAGCTGGTCGGCAAGAAAGAGATCTACGTTCCCTATAACGCCTATCGCCTGCAGGACGGCAAGCTCAAGTACAGCACGCTGCTCACGAAGAACCACATCAATCAGGACTACGCGCGCTACGAGCTGCACCGCGTCTGGGTCGTCGATGCGACCCTCAAGCCCGGCATGAGCCACATCTACACCCGGCGAACGATGTACGTGGACGAGGATTCCTGGCAGATCGTCGCGGTCGACTGCTACGACGTGCGCGGACAGCTCTATCGCGTGCAGGAAGGCCACGCGATGAACTACTACAATCTGCCCTCGCTCTGGACGTCGCTCGAGCTGGTGATGGATCTCTCGAACGGGCGCTACCTGGCACTCGGCCTGCAGAGCGAGGAGCCGCATTCCTACGATTTCAGCATCAAGCGCACGCCCGCCGACTATCAGCCGAGCATGCTGGAGCGTCGCGGCATCCGTTAGGGCACCGTGAATTCGGGCGCGTCCCGAAGCTCCTCCGTTGCGATCGCGGCCGCGCTCGCGCTGGTGGTGTGCCGCGCGGTGGCACAGCCGGCGCCACCGGCCGCCAGGCCAATGAGCGCCGAGCATGCGCGCCTCGCCGCCCACACCCTCCTGATCGCGCTGGCCGCCGCCGGCGAGCGGCTCGTGGCGGTGGGCGATCGCGGCGTGATCGTGCTCTCCGACGATCGTGGTGAGAGCTGGAAGCAGGCATCGAGCGTCCCGGTGCAGGCCCTGCTCACGGGCGTGTGCTTCTTCGATAGCCGGCACGGACTCGCCGTCGGCCACGATGAGGTCATTCTGTCGACCGACGATGCCGGGCTTGACTGGAAGCTCGCTCACTACGCCCCCGATGCGCAGCGACCGCTGCTCGATGTGTGGTGCGGCGCAGAAGGAAGGGCGATCGCGGTCGGCGCCTACAGCACCTACCTGACGAGCGCGGATGGGGGCGCGAGCTGGCAGCCGCGCGCCTTTGCCCCAGCTCCCGCGCCACGGCCGGCACGCCCGGCCACCGCCACGGGCGATGATGCGCGGGGGATCGAGGACTCGGGCGGCGGCTATCACCTGAATCGCATCGTGGGCGCATCCGTCGATCGGCTCTACATCGCAGGCGAAGCGGGGCGGTTGTATCGGAGCGATGACCGCGGAGATCGCTGGCAGGAGCTCGCCTCACCCTACGGCGGCTCCTTCTTCGATGTGCTGCCGCTCGGTGGGGACGCGCTGCTGGTCACCGGGCTACGCGGCAACCTTTTCCGTTCCGAGGACGCGGGCGCGAGCTGGCATCGCCTCGAGACCGGTACCGTCGCCCTGCTCGATGGCGCGGCAGCTCTTCCCGGAGGAGCCCTTGCCGTCGTTGGGCTATCGGGCGTGGTGCTGGTGAGCCGGGACGGCGGCCGATCCTTCAGCCTCGAGCAGCAAAGCGACCGCCGCGGACTGTCCGCCGCGCTCGCCGTCGGCAAGGACGTGCTCGCGGTCGCCGGTGAGGATGGCGTCCGGCGCATCGTGCTGGGCGGCGCCCCGGCAGCCCCCCCGGAGGCTCGCTGATGGCCGGCCACGCGGGGAGGGAGGAGCCCCTGCCGGGCTTCGGCGGTTGGCTCGAGCGGCTCATTTTCGGTCACCGTGCGCTGATCCTGGCGCTGTTCGCCCTCGGGACGCTCA
>DATGJR010000174.1:0-3536 GCA_035295065.1 Steroidobacteraceae bacterium | reverse complement strand
TCGGCTCCTACTGGGGGGTGTACGACGTCAACCGCCAGCCGAAGTTCGCCTTCACCGCCTCCATCGTGCGCATTCCCGAGTGGCACATCCTCGCCGCGGTATCGATCGGTGTGTCGCTGCTGGTGCTCGGGCTCCTCTATCTGACCAGCGGCGCACTGCGCAATCGCGGCCGCAGCTTCCTCGCCATCGTCGTGTACGCCGCCGCCACCCTCGCGGTGTGGGTGATCTACGACTTCACGCAGCAGTACATGACGGTCTCGAGCGTGATCTCGGGCGTGCTGCTGCTGCTCGGCATGCTCGGCGTGCTGCTGGTGCTGCTCGCCGAGGCGCACGAGTGGGCCGAGGCGCACTGGGTGGAATACCGGCGGCGCCTCGGCGCGCCCGCCGTCGCCGACGGCCGCAAGTGCCTGAAGGTCTCGGTCCACGTGCCGGCCTACAACGAGCCGCCCGCCATGCTGATCGAGACGCTCGATGCGCTGGCACGCCTCGATTACCCGGACTTCGAGGTGCTGGTGATCGACAACAACACGCGCGATGAGAGCGTGTGGCGCCCGGTCGAGGCACACTGCGCGCAACTTGGGTCCCGATTCCGCTTCTTTCACGTGGCGCCGCTCGCGGGCTTCAAGGCGGGCGCGCTCAACTTCGCGCTCGAGCGTACCGCGCCGGATGCGGCCATCGTCGCCGTCATCGACAGCGACTACGTGGTGGACCCGCGCTGGCTGCACGATCTCACGCCCTCGTTCCAGGACGCGCGCGTCGCCGTGGTGCAGGCTCCGCAGGACTACCGCGACGCCTCCGAGAGTGCCTTCAAGGCGATGTGCTACGCCGAATACCGCGGCTTCTTCCACATCGGCATGATCACGCGCAACGAGCGCAACGCCATCATTCAGCACGGCACGATGACCATGGTGCGGCGCGAGCAGCTTGCGCACTGCCGCTGGGCCGAGTGGTGCATCACCGAGGATGCGGAGCTCGGCCTGCGCATCTTCGAGGGTGGCTACGATGCGGTGTACGTGCCGGAAAGCTACGGCCGCGGGCTGATGCCCGACACCTTCATCGACTTCAAGAAGCAGCGCTTCCGCTGGGCCTACGGCGCCATGCAGATCCTCAAGGCGCACCGGCGCGCGCTGTTCCTCGAAGGCGGTCCGCTCTCGGCCGGCCAGCGCTATCACTTCGTCGCGGGGTGGCTCCCGTGGGTCGCCGACGGCGTAAACCTGCTGTTCAACGTGGCCGCGCTCGGCTGGTCGGCCGCGATGGTGTGGGCGCCGGGGCGCGTCGATGCCCCGCTCGTCATGTACTCGGTGCTGCCGCTGTCGCTCTTCAGCTTCAAGATCGCCAAGCTCTTCCACCTCTACCGCGTGCGCGTCGGCGCCACTCTGCGGCAGACCTTCGCCGCGGCGATCGCGGGGCTGGCGCTCACGCACACCATCGGCACGGCGACCGTCAAGGGTCTGGTCACGCGCAGCGAGCCGTTCTTCCGCACCCCCAAGCGTGGCGCGACCTCGGGCCTGCTGCATGCACTGGCCGCCGCGCGCGAGGAGAGTCTGATGATGGCGGGGCTGCTGCTGTCGGCCTGGGCGGTGTCCTACACCGCGTTGCCGCAGAACATGGGACCCGATCATTTCGCGTGGATCGTGGTGCTCCTCATCCAGTCGGTCCCTTACGTTTCTTCGCTGGTGGTTTCGCTGGTGAGCGCGTTCCCGCTGCCGGCACGGCTGCTCGGCATCAGCTATCGGCCGATGACGGCTGGCCGCCGGCACGCTGAGGCGGGCCCCGCGGCTTAATCCAGTGCGCGAGCGCCGCCTCCAGGCCATCGCGACCATGATCACCGCGGTCGCGGTCTTCTCCTTCATGGACGGGGTGCTCAAGTTCTTTGCCATGCGCTATCCGCCGCTCGAGGTCGCGGCTTTGCGCGGGGCCACCTCGCTCCCGTTCACGGTGGCGCCGGTGTTGATTGCGGGTCGCTGGCGGGCCCTCATCCCGCGACGCTGGCCGATGCACCTGCTGCGCGGCGCGCTCAGCGTCGTAGTGATCGGCGGCTTTGTCCTTGCGGTACGCTCGCTCTCGCTCGCCAATGCCTATTCGGTGTTTCTCTCGGCGCCGCTGCTGATCGCGGCGCTCTCGGTGCCGCTCCTGCGGGAACGGCTCGACTGGCGCAACTGGCTGGCGATCCTGGTGGGCCTGGCCGGTGTGCTCGTCATGTTGCGCCCGAGCGCCTCCGGACTCGCCAGCTTCGGCGCGCTGGCGGCCCTCGCCGGGGCCACGGCCTATGCGCTGAGCGGGATAGCGGTCCGGATCCTGACCCGCACCGACACGACCGTGAGCGTGGTCTTCTGGACCATCAGTCTCATGACGCTCTTCACCAGCCTCATGGCGGCACCCGGCTGGGTGCCGATCGCGCATGAGCACCTGAAGTGGCTCCTGGCACTCGGGGTGCTGGCCGCGATCGGGCAGTACCTGCTCACCGAGGCATTCCGCTCGGCGCCCCCTTCGGTCGTCTCGCCCTTCGAGTACACGGCGCTCCTCTGGGGAGTCGGCATCGACCGCGTGGTGTGGCAGGTGTTGCCTTCGGCACGGGTGTGCCTCGGGGGTGGTGTCGTCATCGCCAGCGGCCTTTACCTCATCTGGCGCGAGCGCGCCGCGCTGCCGCATGCGCCGCCGCAACAGTCTTGGCAGTGAAAAGCGCGCCGGGCAGAATGCACAGCAATCCTCGATGAGCCGAAGCGCGCCTCCGGGCAGCGGCGGCTGATCGTCGACGTCGTTTGCCAACAAGAGGTAAGGACCATGAGCACCGCGGATATCCGGGGACGATTCGTATGGCACGAGCTGTTGACGACCGACACGGCCGGCGCCGCGGCCTTTTATCCCAAGGTTGTGCCCTGGCGGACGCAACCCTCGAGCATGCCGGGCTACACCTTGTGGCTGGCGGGCGATGCGCAGGTCGGGGGACTCATGGCGTTGCCGTCCGATGCGGCGGGGACTCCGCCCCATTGGCTGGTGTACATCGGCACGCCGAACGTCGACGCCACCGCCGAGCACGCCCAGCGCCTCGGTGCCCGCGTGGTGAAGGCGGCCTCCGACATCCCGAACGTCGGTCGCTATGCGGTGCTCGCAGATCCACAAGGCGCGACTTTTGCCCTCTTCACGCCGGGGCCCGGCGGCGGTGGAATCGCGGGCCCCGGCGCGGGTGTTTTCTCCTGGCACGAGCTCGCGACCACCGATGTGCCCTCGGCGCTGCGCTTCTACGGGGAGCTCTTCGGCTGGAGCAAGGGTCCCGGACATGACATGGGTGCGATGGGGATCTACCAGATCTTCGAGCGCTTTGGCGCTCAGGCGGGCGGCATGTGCAACGTGCAGGGACCGGCGACGCCGCCGTCCTGGCTGAGCTACGTGCAGGTTGCGGACTCGAGCCGCGCCGTCGCCGCGGCCAAGAGTGCCGGCGGGCGTCTGCTGCATGGGCCGATGGAGGTCCCGGGCGGCAGCTGGATCGCGCTCTTCATGGACCCGCAGGGCGGAGCATTCGCGGTGCACGAGAT
>DATGJR010000173.1:0-5904 GCA_035295065.1 Steroidobacteraceae bacterium | reverse complement strand
TACCCTTTGGAGAGCGCGCCCAGCCGAGCTTTGACGAGCGCACCACGGCACTCGGCAACGCCAGCCGCCGGGTGTTCGAGGGCCTTGGAGTCTGGGAGCAGATCTCTCGGGAAGCCGCCGCCATTCGCTCGATTCACGTCTCGGAAGCCGGCCGCTTCGGCGCGGCGCGCCTGAGCGCGGCAGAGCAGGGCGTCGAAGCGTTCGGATACGTGGTGCCCAACCGGTGTATCGGCGCGGCGCTCTGGGGGCGGCTGCAGAACGCGGCCGGACTGACCCTGCGTGTACCGGGGCAGGTCGAGGACGTCGCGATCGATGAGACGGGAGTGCGTTTCTCGGTGCTGAGCGAGGGGCGGCGCGAGCGGGTGACTGCCGCTCTGGTGGTAGCCGCCGACGGCGCGCACTCGCAAATCCGCAGCGCCGCCGGGATCGACGCCGCGGTCGAGGATTACGCGCAGGTCGCCGTGGTGGCGAACGTCGGCTGCGACGCTCCTCATGAAGGCATCGCCCACGAGCGCTTCACACCCGCCGGACCGATCGCCATGCTGCCGCTCGTCGATGGCACGCGGGCAGTCATCTGGGCCTGCCGCCGTGAGGATGCGCCCCGGGTGCTGGCACTCGATGACGCCTCATGGCTGCGGGAGCTCCAGTCGCGCTTCGGGTGGCGCGCCGGGCGCTTTACGCGCGCCGGTCGCCGTGCGTCCTACCCGCTGCGTTTGACACGAGCCGCGGCGCCCCTCGCAAACCGCACCGTACTGATCGGCAACGCGGCGCAAGCCCTGCACCCGATCGCCGGCCAGGGCTTCAACCTCGGTCTGCGCGATGCGGCCATGCTGGCGGAGGTGATCGCGAATGCGGACGCCGACCCAGGCGATCGGGCACTGCTCGAGCGCTTTGCCGCATGGCGCGCCCACGACCGCAGCGGCGTGGTGCGCTTCACCGACGGGCTGGTGCGCCTCTTCGGGGATGAGCGGCCCGGGGTCGGGCTGCTGCGCAATCTCGGCCTCCTGCTGTTCGACCTCACGCCCGCCGCCAAGAGTGCGCTGGCTCGCGTCAGCCTCGGCTTCGGCGGCCCGACGCCGCGGCTCGCGCGCGGACTTCCGGTGCGCGAGCACGCGCTGGGCCCCCATGCCTGAGGTCACAGGGGCCGTAGCGCAGGCTTTCGACGTCGTCGTCGTAGGGGGCGGCCCGGTCGGCGCACTCGCCGCAGCGCTCCTTCAGCAGGCGCGCCTCGGCGCGGCCGCTTTGCGCGTGGCGCTCATCGAGCCCCAGGTGCCGGATCCCCCGGCCCAGGGTGGCGCGCCCGAGGCCCGCGTGGTCGCAATCTCCCGTGCGAGCGAGCGGCTGCTGCGCAGCGCCGGCGCGTGGACGCACGTCGCGCCGGCCCGCGCATGTGCCTACCAGCGCATGCGCATCTGGCACGAGAGCATTCGCCCTGACGATGAGGCCGTACTGGTCTTCGATGCCGCCGATGTCGGCGAGCCCAATCTCGGCTACATCGTGGAGAACCGCCTGCTGCAGTCGGCGCTCATCGCCGCCTTCAGAGAGGCCGGCGGGCATCTCGAGGTGGCGCAATTCAGATCGCTTGCGATCGGTGCCGATGCGGTGCGGATCGAGACCAGCGCCGGGGTGCTCGCTTCGCGACTGGTCGTCGGCGCGGACGGTGCAAAATCGGCGGTGCGTGAGGCGAGCGGGCTCCACGCGCAGCTGAGCGACTACGGCCAATCCGCGATCGTCGCCACGGTTGCTACCGAACGCCCCCATCAGCTGACCGCCTGGCAGCGCTTCATGGGGCAGGGGACGCTCGCCTTTCTGCCGCTCTTCGACGGCTCGAGCTCCATCGTCTGGTCAGCGGATGCGGCGCTGGCGGCACGCCTCGGGGGCGCGAGCGATACCGACTTCGCGCGCGAGCTCGACCGTGCCTCGGACCTGGCTCTCGGGTCGACGCGCCTGGTGAGCGAGCGCCTTTCATTTCCGCTCAAGCGGCTCGCAGTGCCGCGTTACATCGCGCAGCGCGTGGCGCTGGTGGGCGATGCGGCGCACGTCGTGCACCCGCTCGCCGGGCAGGGCGTGAACCTGGGTCTGCTCGATGCGGGCGCGCTCGCGCAGCTGGCGGCAGCGGCCCTGAGTCGCCGCGAAGACCCGGGGTCAGTGAGAGTGCTGCGCGATTATGAGCGCTGGCGCAAGAGCGAGGTTGCGGTCATGGGGACCGCGATCGACGGGTTCGATCGGCTGCTGGCCCACGGCACCGGACCGGTTGCGCGCCTTGCCCAGCGGGGGCTCGGCTGGGTGAGCCGCAGTCAGGAGCTGCGGCGCCTGTTCATCGCCCGCGCGCTTGGCTTGAGCGGCGAGCTGCCGGAGGCGGCGCGGAGGGCATCATGAGGCGGCTCGCCCCGGCGTTGTTGGTGTCTTTCTTGCTCGCATCCTTCACCGCGTCAGCCAATGCAGCGAACCTCAGGGAAGGGGACGATCCGCCCGATGTGTTTGGGAAATCCTCGACCGGCGAAGTCATACATCTCGGTGACTATCGGGGTCGAATCGTGGTGATTTCCTTCTGGGCTACGTGGTGCGGACCGTGCCAGAAGGAGATACCGATGCTGATGGCCCTGCAGGAGCAGGCTACCCGGCAAAAGCTCGTAGTGCTCGCGGTCAATTGGAGGCAAAGTCGCGAGACATTCCTCGAGATCAGGAAACTCTTCAGGGGCAAGGCGCCGCTGGTGACGCTGATCAGTGACGAAACCGGGCGAGCGGGGAAAGCGTATGGTGTCCAGGGAATTCCGCATATGGTCATCGTCGGCCGCGATGGCAGGATCGCGGCAGTTCACGAGGGGTACAGCGAGGCGGGCCTTCATGGCATTCTTGATGAGATCAACTCGGTTTGGTTGAACACGAGCCCGGATAATCCGGCTGGAAACTGATTGCTGCATGCAACCCGCGCGCGTAATCGTCCGGGCTTCCATCTGCGCATTCATGGCGACGGCGTGGGCCGGCCCCCTGGGCGGCGACCTGCCGCAGCGCCAGGAGCTCAAGCGCGCCGACCTCGCGACCTCGCCCTCCATGGAGGTCATCACCTCGATAAGTGAAATCAGGAAGGGCGAGAGCGTGCCGCGCCATACGCATCCGGGTATCGAGACCGGCTACGTGCTGCAGGGCTCGATGGTGCAGCTTCCCGGCCAGCCGCCGTTTATGATGCAGACGGGAAGCACGTTCATGAACCTACGCGGGGTGCCGCACGCCGGCTTCACCGTGGTAGGGGATCAGACCCTGAAGCTCCTGACCGTGCACGTCGTGGACAAGGACAAGCCCCTGTATGCGTGGATCAAGTAAAGCCCGCCTCAACATGAGCCTCAGCCGTGATGTCCCGGCGCTTCAGAGGTGGCGCTGGTGGCTGGCGGCGGCCGGCGTCGCAGAGGTCGGCTGGTTCGTGCTGCTGCGCCCGCGGTCCTCTGTCTCGTTTCACGACCTTTTCCTGCTGGCGCTCCTGCCGCTGGCCGTGGTCGGCTACGTTTACCTGCTGGTGGCCGTTTCGGCAGCGCTCGCCGAGCGGGATTGGGAACATCACTTCAAGCAGATGATCGTGGTGATTCTCGGCAGCAGCGTCGGGTTCTTCGTGTTTGCGCTGATGTGGTTCACGCAGACGCACCTGGCGGCCGAACTCAGCTGATCGGTATCAGGTCCACCTTCGCCGCACACACGAAGTCGTTCTCCGACAGTCCCCCGACGGCGTGCGTCGTGAAAGTCACCCGGCAGTAGTTGTAGCCGACCTCGAGGTCCGGATGGTGGTCCTCGATATTCGCGATGTGCGCGAGCGCGTTGACGAAGCTCATGGTGCGGTAGAAGTCGCGGAAGGAGAATTTTCGCGAGATGGCGTGTGCATCACCGGTGAGCACCCACTCGCTCGACACCTGCCCGAGAAGGCTCGCCGCCCCGGTGGGGGTGAGTGGTGGCGTACCGCCCTCGCAGGGCCTGCACCGGCGCCCGGCGAGCGCCCCGCTCATCCGGCGCTTCCCTGAGGGAGTCGCACGAAGCGCCGCGCGACGTAGCGCTCCACGATCTCCTGAAACTCTTCGGCGATGCGCTCACCCTTGAGAGTCACGGTCTTCTCGCCGTCTTCATAGACCGGCGCCACCGGCCGCTCGCCGGTGCCCGGCAGGCTGATGCCGAGATTGGCGTGCTTGCTCTCGCCCGGTCCGTTCACCACGCAACCCATGACGGCGACGGTCATCTCCTCCACCCCCGCATATTCGCGCCGCCACTGCGGCATGCGGTGGCGAATGTGCGACTGGATCTGCTGCGCGAGCTCCTGGAAGAACGTGCTGGTGGTACGGCCGCAGCCCGGGCAGGCGATCACCAGCGGTGTGAAGGCGCGCAGCCCCATGGTTTGCAGGATCTCCTGCGCCACCACGACTTCCTGGGTGCGGTCGCCTCCGGGCTCAGGAGTCAGGGACACGCGGATGGTGTCTCCGATCCCCTCCTGCAGGAGCACCGACATGCCGGCGGTGGAAGCCACGATGCCCTTGGAGCCCATACCCGCCTCGGTGAGCCCGAGGTGCAGCGGATAGTCGCAGCGCGCCGCGAGGTCGCGATAGATCGCGATCAGGTCCTGCACGCCGCTCACCTTGGCCGAGAGAATGATGCGATCGTGAGGGAGCCCGAGCTCCTCGGCGCGCTGCGCGGCGCCCAGGGCAGAGAGCACCACGGCATTGCGCGTCACGGCCTGCGCATCGAGCGGGTCGGGGCGGGATGAGTTCTCATCCATGAGTCGCGTCAGCAGGTCCGAGTCCAGGCTCCCCCAGTTGACTCCGATACGCACGGGCTTCCCGTAGCGGCAGGCGGTCTCGATCATCTCGGCGAACTGCGGGTCGCGCTTGCTGCCGCGGCCGACGTTGCCGGGGTTTATGCGGTACTTGGCGAGCGCCGCGGCGCAATCCGGGTGCTCGCGCAGGAGCTTGTGACCGTTGAAGTGAAAATCGCCGATCAAAGGCACCGTCACTCCGGCGCGGTCGAGCCAGGCGCGGATCGGCGCGACCGCCGCCGCGGCCTCACTGGTATTGACGGTGATGCGCACCAGCTCCGAGCCCGCGCGCGCGAGTGCCTGCACCTGGCGCGCCGTGGCCTCAACGTCCGCGGTGTCCGTATTGGTCATGGATTGCACCACGATCGGCGAGTGGCCGCCGACGCGGACCGCTCCGATGGACACCTGGGCTGAGATACGCCGGGGACGGCTCATGCGTCGGGGAGTTTACCGGTTGCGACTCTTGGGGGGCATGGAGGGGGACTGGTATCATCGGCACCGCCCGAATCGGTCTGTCCGGAGAGGGTCCGGCACTGAGCCGGAACGCCGAAGGCGCAATTCCGCCCGGAAACGCTCAGGCACAAGAACGGCAGACGGCGGACGCGCCTCGAGCGCACCGCGGGGCTTCTGGAGAGAGGTGGATCGCATCCACCCACCGAAGGGGAGCGGCGTTGGCTAGACGCCTGATCTCTCAGGTCCACGGACAGAAGGGCGGCAGACACCTCCATGAGAGGGCCTGCCGCCTTTTTTATTGACCGAGGACTGAAAGCCCGTGGGAAGGCAAACACCGCTCTTCAAGCTGCACCAGGAGCTTAACGCCCGCATCGTCGACTTCGGCGGGTGGGATATGCCGGTGCAGTACAGCTCGCAGATCGCCGAGCATCACGCCGTACGGCGCGCGGCCGGTGTCTTCGACGTCTCCCACATGTGCGTGGTGGACCTCAAGGGCGCGCGAGTGCGCGCCTTCCTGCAGCACCTCCTCGCCAACGACGTCGGCAAGCTGCGCCTGGCGGGCAAGGCGCTTTATTCGTGCATGCTGAACGAGCAGGGCGGCGTCATCGACGACCTCATCGTCTACTTTCTGACCGAGAAGTGGTTCCGGGCGGTGGTAA
>DATGJR010000172.1:0-10728 GCA_035295065.1 Steroidobacteraceae bacterium | reverse complement strand
CGCGCTGCAGCCCTCGGCCGATTTGCCCAAGGAAGTGCGCCGGGCCGAGGACCAGGCTCGCGAGGACCTGAAGCCCGGCAGCTGAGCCGTCTAATACTCGAGGTGCAGGCGCAGCGCGTAGAAGCGCACGGGCCCACGGTCCTGATTGAAGCCTGGATTGCGGATGTACTGAAAGTCGGGCGTCAGCTGCAGGCGCAGCGCGATGCCGTGCGGCGAGCAGCTCCACTGCGCGCGATAGTAGGCCTCGAGGATCTGCTCGGGCGCGTAGCTCAGCCGCCCATCTCCCAGCAGAAAGCCCGAACCGCCGGCCGCGAGATACGCACGGTGGACATCCGAAAGACCTTCGACCACCGCCGCCACGCCCAGCCGGTCATCGGGTCGCCGCCAGTGAAGACCCGAGAGCTGGCCGCCGCCGCTCGCTTCGCTATCGACCTCGGTGAAAACGAAGTCCTCGGTCCTGCCGTCCTGCCAGCCGGCTCTCATGAAGAGCCCGGTATCCCCATCATCGGCGAGCGGCTGCTCGAGGTTGACGCCGTAGCCTGTCTTGTGCCGCCCCTGACGGTCATCGGCCGCAACATCCGGGACCGTGCCACCAGCGGTCGCGGCGGCGAGCGCCTGCGCGTAGTCGCCCATGCGGGCGGTGTTGCGGTACGCCAGCAGCCGCACCACGGTGCCGGGCGCGGGCGGCGACAGCGTCAGCTCGAGGTTCTCGCCACGGGCACGCAGCAGGGTCTCGAGCGTCTGCCCGTTGGCGTAGAGCGGCATGCGGTACACGCCGTATCTCAGCGTCCATGCAGGGCTCACGTAGCCTACGACGAGGCCGTCGGTGTAGCCGCGGGTGTTGGCCGCAAAATCCCAGGCCGTGTTGTTCCAGAGGGACCAGTTGAGAAACTGCGTGCGAGTCGAGTTCGCGAAGCTGTTGTGGTCGAAGTCATCCGACGCCGCCAGTCGCCCGATCTTGATCTCCACGCGACGGGTCGGCTCGCTGCCGGGCATCTGATCCTGCGCGCGCGAGACTGCGGTCCGCTCCCCGGAGAGCGGCAGCATGAAACGCGCGTAGAGGCGCGCGATATAGAACTCTTTTTTCAGTCCCGGCACGCCCTGGCGGACGACGTCGCCGTTGGTGAGCCCGCCGAGACCGGTGGCACCACTCACGCCCGCGCCCATGAACTTTTCCGTGTCCAGGTACAGCTGCCCCCAGCTGCTCGGCGCCCACCCGCTGTAGAAGCCGATAGTGTGGGTGGCCTGACGGTCCCCATCGGGGTGCAGGCTGAAGGGTCCCTGATAAGGGGATTCGAGCGTGCTCTGCCGCTGCTCGATGAAGGTGTACTGGGCCGCGAGCAGCATGGGCCAGTTGCCGGCTTGCGCCTCGGTAGCTGAGGGCTCATCCAGAGGCGTGCTCGCGGAACAGGGGGCGGGTGGCGCCGCCGCCCAGACCGCGAGCATTGCGGCCAGGCGCACGCGGCGCGGGCGAGGCAGTGCGCCTGAGCGTGACACGCTAGCGGGGTGAGCTGCCGGACTGCCAGTCCCCACCGAGCGCGCGCACCAGCAGAACCGTGGCGCTCAGGCGCCGCACTTCGATGTCGACGGCGGCGAGGCGCGCCGAGAGCGCGGCATTCTCGGTGGCGACGACCTCGAGATAGGTGACCACTCCGCCCTTGTACCGGTAGTTGGCCTGATCGAGCGCGCCCTGGGTGGCCGTGACCGCCGCGGCCTGACTGACGCTTTCGAGCTGAAGCTGCCGCAGGGCCGCAAGGTTGTCCTCCACATCCTGATAAGCCATCAGCACCGTGTTGCGGTAGTTGGCTACCTGCTCCTCGTAAGCGGCATGCGCCGCGGCGGACTGTGCCGCATGCAAACCGGCATCGAAGACCGTCAGCACCGCCTGTGGCCCGATGGACCAGAAGCGGCTGGGCGCCGTCAGCCAGTTGCTGTTCTCCGTGCTCTCGAAGCCCGCGCTCCCCATCAGAGTGAACACGGGAAAGTAAGCCGCGCGCGCCACACCGATGCCTGCGTTGGCCGCCGCCACGCGGCGCTCGGCAGCCGCGACGTCCGGGCGACGCTCGAGGAGCTGCGAGGGCAGTCCCGGATCGACGCCCGGGAGCGTGAGTTCAGGCTCGAGCGGGCGGGCATCGAGGTGAAAGCCGCTCGCCTGCGCTCCGACCAGCACGGCGATCGCGTGCTCGGTTTGGGCACGCCGGAGGCGGGTGTCCTGCGCCTGCGTGCGTGCGTTCTCGAGCTGCGCCTCGGCCTGCTGCACGTCGGAGAGTGCCGCGGCCCCGCCCTGGTAGAGGTTGCGCGTGAGCTCGAGCGCCCGTGCATAGTCGGCAACCGTACGCTCGAGAAGCCGCTGCTGGGCATCGAGGCCGCGCAGACTGAAGTAGTCGGTTGCCAGCTCCGCGTGCAGGGTGAGATCGAGCGAGCGAGCATCGCCTGCGCTCGCCTGCTCGGTGGCGCGCGCTCCCGCCACGCTGTTACGGATGCGGCCGAAGAGATCGACCTCATAGGAGAGATCACCGCTCGCGACGAAGGTATTGAAGTTCGGATTGTTGCCTGCGACGAATCCCGGCGCATTGAGCGAGGCGCGCTGGCGCGTGGCCTCGGCGCTGGCGGTGAGAAGCGGAAACCAGGCAGCCCGCTGGATGCGGGTTTGCGCGCGCGCCTGATCGAGGCGCGCGAGCGCTGCCTTGAGGCTCTGGTTGGCGAGGCTGACCTGCGCCTCGAGGCGCTCGAGCTCCTCGTCGTGGAACATCGTCCACCACTCACCGCGCGCGGCGCCGTCGGCTGGCGCGGCCACTTTCCATCCCTCGAGCTCTTTGTAGACGGACGGGGGCGACTCGGTCGAGGGCCGTTGGTAGCGGGGCGCGAGTGAGCAGGCGGCGAGGGCACAGCACACTGCGGCGGCGATCCCCCGGGCCAGCCGCATCAGCTGCGTCCGCCGGCGGCGCCGCCCGCAGCATCCGCGGGTACGATGCGCACCTCCATGCCCTCGCTGAGCGAGTCGGGCGGATTCACGATGAGCGTATCTTCGGGCTCGACCCCGGAGAGCACCTCGATCTCGCGGCCGAAGTCGCGCCCCTGGGTAATGTTGCGCAGGTGCGCGTGGCTGGTCTTGTCCACGGTCGCCACCAGCAGACCCTGCGCGCGGAAGAGCACCGCGTTGGCTGGTACCCGCAGCGTACTCGCACCGCGCAGGTCGAAGCGCACGTCGGCGTAGGAGCCGGGAAGCAACTCCCCGTGTGAGTTGTCGATCTGCAGCTCCACCTGCAGGGTACGGGAGCTGGCATCGAGCGCACGTGCGGTAGAGGCGACCTGCGCCTCGTAACGCGCCGTGGGTCGATCGGCGAAGACCAGGCCGGCGGTGAGCCCCGGCCGGATCTGCTCCGCATAGCTCTGCGGTACCGACACGTAGATACGGAGTCTGTGGGTATCGGCCACCCGGAAGAGCGCGGTGCCCGGCGTCTGTCCGGCGTTGATCAGCGCGCCGACGTCGGTATTGCGCTGGGTGACCACGCCGTCGAACGGAGCCAGCACGTGCTTGAAGCTCTCGAGATCCCTGAGGCGCGCGAGGTTCGCGGCCGCGGACTGGGCGGCGGCCGCCTTGGCGGCCGCGTCCCCGGCGCGCTCATCCGCGTCCTGCTTGGACACCGACTCGGTCGCGAGCAGCCCCTGCCAGCGCTCGTTGGTGGAGCGCGCGAGCTGATAGTTGGCCCGTGCGGTGGCGAGGTCTGCCTCCGCCTGCAGCAGCTGCTGATCGACCTCGGGCGTGTCGATCTCGGCGAGCACCTGGCCCTTCCTCACGCTCGTGCCGATGTCGGTGTACCAGAGGCGCAGGTACCCGCTGGTGCGCGCGTAGATCGGTGCCTCGTAGAAGGCCTGCACCGTGCCCGGCAGCACCAGCAGGTCCGAGCCCGGACCGCGGCTTGGGTGGGTGGTCGCCACGGTGAAGATCGCGGCATCGGCGGCCGCGCGCTCGAGCGCAATACGGGCGTAGAGGCGGCTCACGATTCCCCACGCGGCCAGCACCACCGCCACAGCAACCGCGATCAGGACGTAGCGCCTGATGCGCGGATCGTGGTCGCGGGAGGCGGGGGACGTCTCAGACATGCGAGGCTCCGGGGAGGCGCGCAGCGGCGAGCCGTCCATGGATGAGTGTAAACACCGTGGGCACGAAAAACAGCGTCGCCACGGTGGCAAACACCAGGCCTCCGATCACCGCGCGTCCGAGCGGGGCATTCTGCTCCCCGCCCTCACCGAGACCGAGCGCCATCGGCACCATGCCGATGATCATGGCGAGCGCGGTCATCAGCACCGGGCGGAAACGCGTCACGCCGGCCTGCAGCGCCGCATGTCGCGCGTCATCGCCCGCATCCATCCGCTGCCTGGCGAAGCTCACCACCAGCACGCTGTTGGCCGTCGCCACCCCCATGCACATGATGGCACCGGTGAGCGCCGGAACGCTCACGGGAGTGTGCGAGAGGAACAGCATCCACACGATGCCGGCGAGTGCTGCGGGGAGCGCCGTGATGATGATGAAGGGATCGAGCCACGACTGGAAATTGACGACGATGAGCAGATAGACCAGTACCACGGCGCCTGCGAGCCCGATGAGGAGCCCGGTGAAGGAGTCGGTCATGGTCTTCACCTGTCCGCGTACCGTCACCTTCGAGCCCCGCGGCAGCTCCGCGGCCGTCTCGGCCACGAGCTGCTTGATCCGCGCCGACATGAAGCCGAGGTCGGCGCCCTGCATCGAGCCGTAGATGTCGATCACCGGGGTCGCATCGTAATGGCTCACCACCGCAGGTCCCACGCTGCGATGAAAACTGGCCAGGTTCGCGAGCATCTGCGCACCGCCCGCGGCGGCGGGGCCTGTGATCGGCGTCGTGGCGAGGTCGGGGAGCGAGGTCAGGCGGTACTGCGGCGTCTGTGCCGCGACGTTGTACTGGGTGCCGCTCTTGGGGTCGATCCAGAAGGAGGGCGAGGTCTGAAAGCTCCCCGAGAGTGACACCAGGAGGTTTGAGGCCACGTCCTGCTCGGTGAGACCGAGGAGCGCCGCCTTGTTGCGATCGACCACCACGTTGATCTGCGGATAGTCGAAGGCCTGCTGGATGCGCAGATCCACGGCACCCGGGATGCCGTGCATCTTCGCGAGCAGCTCATTCGCATAGACGCGATTGGCTTCGACGTCGAAGCCTGAGATCTGCACGTCGAGCGGGGCGGGAAGGCCGAAGTTGAGGATCTGGCTCACCATGTCGGCGGGCAGAAAGGCGAAGGTGACGCCGGGATATGCCTGCGGCAGCCGCTCGCGCAGCGTGCGCACGTACTGGGCGGTCGGCCGATGGTCCGCGACCAGATTGACGAATATGTCGGCATCGCCCGGCCCAACCGGCGCGGAGGTCGAGTAGGTGAGGTTGATGCCGCTGTAGGGCACGCCGATGTTGTCCACCAGGCTGGCGATCTGTGCCTTCGGGATCACCTGGCGGATGCTGGCTTCGATGCGGTCGCAGAGAGCTGCGGTCTCGTCGATGCGGATGCCGGTCGGACCGCGCAGGTGCAGGAGGATCTGCCCGGCATCGACCTTCGGAAAGAAATCCTGCCCGAGGCCCGGGAGCCACGGACCGAGCGGGAAGGCGAGGAGCGCAGTGGCCGCCATGGCTGCGAGAAACGGCAGCGCAAAGCGCTGGCCGGCACCGAGCGCCCGATCGAGCAGCACCCGGTAGCGCTCGCGCAGCCGCTCGAAGCGCAGGATGAATTCGGACTGCAGCCGCGGGAGGAGCCCGGGGGCGTGTGCCGCGTGCGGGTCGTGAGGCTTCAGCCAGTACTTGGCGAGAGTGGGCACCAGGGTGCGCGACAGCAGGTAGGAGGCCAGCATCGCGAACACCACCGCCTCGGCGAGCGGGATGAAGAGAAAGCGCGCGATCCCCACCAGCATGAACATCGGTACGAACACGATGCAGATCGCGAGCGTGGATACGAGGGCGGGCAGCGCAATCTCGTGGGCACCGGTGAGAATCGCATCCTCGACCTCCATGCCCTGCTCGAGGTGCCAGTTGATGTTCTCGATGGTGACGGTCGCATCGTCCACCAGGATCCCCACCGCGAGCGCCAGTCCACCGAGCGTCATGATGTTGATCGTCTCCCCGAGCGCTGACAGGCAGACGATCGAGGCGAGGATCGACAGCGGGATCGAGATCGCGATCATGAGCGTGCTGCGCCAGCTGCCGAGGAACAGCAGAATCATGAGCGCGGTGAGCGCCGCGGCGATCACCGCCTCGCGCACCACGCCCTCGATGGCGGCGCGGACGAACAGCGACTGATCACCCACCAGGTCGATGTGGAAGTCGGGCGGGAGCGCGGCGCGGATGCCGGGCAGCCGCTCCTTGATGCCGCGGATGATATCGAGCGTCGAGGCGGCGCCGGTCTTGAGCACGCTCATCAGCGCGCCGCGGTGGCCGTCGCGGCGCACGATGTTGGTCTGCGGCGGGTAGCCGTCGCGCACGTGCGCGACGTCGCGCACATAGATGACGCTGCCGTTGCGGGTCGTGACGGGGAGATTGTTGAGCTCATCGATCGTCTGCGGACTTGCGTTCACGGCGACGAAATACTCGCGGTCGCCGATCTTCTGCGTGCCCGCCGGCAGGATCAGGTTCTGATTGGCGATGGCGCTGGTGACATCGTTCCCGGAGAGACCCTGGGCGCGCAGCGCATCCGGGTCGAGGTCGACCTGTACCTGCCGCTGCAGGCCTCCGTAAGGGTAGGGCATGGAGGCGCCCTGCACGGTCGCCAGCCCCGTGCGGATGACGTTGTTGCCGAGGTCGAAGAGCTCAGCCTCCGAGAGGCTCGGACTCGAGAGCGCCAGCTGCAGGATCGGCACCGAGGAGGCGTTATAGGCGAGGATGAAGGGGGGAGTGGTCCCCGGGGGTGCCTGCCGCAGCGCGGTCTGCGACACCCCGGTGATCTGGGCGAACGACATCTCCTCCTTGGCGCGCGGCTGGAAGAAGTACTTGACGACCCCCGTGCCGGAGAGCGACTGCGACTCGGTATGCTCGACGTCGTTGACCGTGGTCTGAGCGTTGCGCTCAGAGCCCAGGATCAGCCGCGTGGCCATCTCCTCGGGCGACAGGCCGGTGTAGCGCCAGATCACCCCCACCACGGGGATGTCGATGTTGGGGAAGATGTCGGTGGGCGTGCGCGAGATCGCGAATACGCCGAGCAGGAGTATCGCGATGGCGAGGACGATGAAGGTGTAAGGGCGCCGCAGCGCCAGTCGGACGATCCACATCGGCCCGCCACACTACCTGAGGGCGGCTCGGCGGCACATCCCCCGGGAGTCGAGGCCGACGAGGGCCTTGGCAGCGGCTTGCGGCCTGAGCTCTTACAATCGCTTGCAGGCCTCCATGATGCCGCCAGGCGCGACGTAACTCATTGATCGCGCGTGCCTCAGGTCACCTCGTGCGCCAGACGCAGCATGGTGGCCAGACAACGCTCGACGTCAGCATCGGTCGTTGACCAGTTACTGACGCTGATGCGCATGGCGGTGCGGCCATGCCAGACCGTGCTGCCGCACCAGCAGGTGCCATCTTCCTGCAGCGCGCCGACCACCCGCAGGGTGCGTTCGGGAGCGCCGAAGGCGACCACCACCTGGTTGAGGACCACCTCGTTCAGTACCTCGTGACCGGCCGCCGCGAGCCCCTCGGCGAAGCGCTGCGCCTGCCGGCAGTTGCGCTCGATGAGCTCGGCAAGGCCGTCGCGTCCGAGGCAGCGCAAGGCGGCGTAGACCGGGATGGCGCGGCCGCGGCGGGATGCCTCGGGCACGAACTCGTGCGGATCGCGCTGACGCGTGCTGGTAGCGAGATAGGGCGCCGACACCGCGGGCGCCGACAGCGACATGGCACTGCGATGCGCCGTCTCGTCCGCGCAGAACACCAGGCCGCAGTCGTAGGGCACGTTCAGCCACTTGTGACCATCCGCGGCGATCGAGTCCGCTGCGCCGATACCGTGCACGAGATGTGCGCGGCGCGGTGCGGCGGCTGCCCACAATCCGAAAGCGCCGTCCACGTGCAACCAGCCCCCACGCCGGTGCGTGAGGGAGGCGATCTCCTCGAGCGGATCGAAGGCACCGCTGTTCACGTTGCCCGCCTGTGCACAGACGATGCACGGACCGCTGCCCGCTTCGAGGAGCGCCCCGAGCGCATCGGCCCGCATGCGCCCCTGAGCATCGGCCGCAACCCGCTTCACCCGATCGCCGCCGAGGCCGAGCATTCGCAGGGC
Source organism: Steroidobacteraceae bacterium (assembly GCA_035295065.1). Taxonomy (GTDB): domain Bacteria; phylum Pseudomonadota; class Gammaproteobacteria; order Steroidobacterales; family Steroidobacteraceae; genus 13-2-20CM-66-19. The sequence goes on along the minus strand of DATGJR010000172.1, from coordinate 2,457 downwards.
CACGAAAATCGTGTAGTGGGCTTCCTCCCCGGCGAGCACTTCGATCGGCGGCGCGCCGAAGAGGCCCTGTGCCTCGACGTCCCAGCCGGCGCTGCGCAGCACCCGATTGCGGGCAGCGGCGAGTGCGGTGAAGCTCGCCATCTGGCATCCGGTGACGAAGCCGACCGTCATGGAGGAGGGGAGACCCGCGAGCTCGCGCAGCCAGCCGGCGGTCACTTCCTCGACGGCGGAAACGAAAGGCGAGAGCGCGTAAAGGCCGCCGTTCTGGTCCCAGGCCGACACCAGCCAGTCCGCGGCGAGTGCGGCCGGCGTGCTCCCGCCGACCACGAAGCCGAAGTAGCGCGGCCCGGCGCTGGCCGTCGTGCCGATCGCCCCGAGCCGCGCCAGCTGCGCGATGACAGCCTGTGGATTCTCCCCTGCATCGGTCAGCGGCACAGCCAGCGCATCGCTCAGCTGCGCAGCGCTCAGCTGGCTCCTGACCGGCCGCTCGGCGAGGGACTCGCGGTAGGTGGCGGCGAGCCGGGCTGTGCTCTCGAGCAGCTCCCGCGTCGCGATCGTGCTCATTAAGGCACCTGCTGTGGGCGTGGAGTCACGGTGCGCAAAGGTAGCGCGCGCGGACCAGCCGGCCAGGCACGCCGCGCGCACCCGCGATCAGACTGTCCGCCGCCCGGCCGGTACGCCGCGGAGGCGCCGGCCAGCGCCCCGGCCTCAGGCGTAGTAATCGCTCGCGACGGTCTGGTCCGCGACCGGCTGCCGCCCGCGCATCGCCTTGAAGACAAAGGTGAGCGCCACGGCGATCGCAAGGTTCAGGAGCAGCGTATAGAAAGCCGTGTAGCCGGGCAGAGTCCAGTCGCCGAGCTTCAGCGGATAGGTGGGCTTGAGCTCCTGCGCGATCGCCATGGCCGTACCGGTGTAGATGCCAACGGCCCAGCCCACGAGCAGCGCCCAGTCGTCGAACCAGCGCGTGTACGCGCCGATGACCAGGGCCGGCAACGTCTGGATGATCCAGATGCCGCCGAGCAGCTGCAGGTAGATCGCGAACTTGGTCGGCACGAAGAGGATGAAGACCAGAGCGCCCGCCTTGACGATCAGTGACGCCCACTTGGCGAGCTGCGCCTCCTGCTTGTCGGTCGGGTTGCGATTGATGAACTCGCGGTGGATGTTGCGCGTGTAGAGATTGGCGGCCGCGATCGACATGATCGCCGCCGGCACCAGCGCCCCGATGCCGATCGCCGCGAAGGCGACACCGACGAACCATTCGGGGAAGCTATGCAGGAACAGCGCCGGCACGGCGTAGTTGTTGCCGAACTGCTTGAAGCCCGCCGCGAACTCCGGGAGCTTGGAGACGCCCGCACCGAGGGCGAAGAAGCCAACCAGCGCGAGCAGCCCCAGCATGAAGGAATAGCCCGGCAGGAGCGCGGCGTTGCGGCGTACGCTGCGCCCGCTGCTGGCGCTCAGGATCGCGGTGAGCGAATGCGGGTAGAGGAGCAGTGCCAGCGCCGAGCCGAGCGCGAGCGTTGCATAGGCGCCGTAGGCGCCGGTGGTGTTGGCGCCCGGTGGCTTCAGCAGAGTCATGGCGTGAGGCACACCGGCGAAGATCTTGCCGAACCCGCCGAGCTGGATGGGAATGACGATCACCGCGGTGAAGGCCGTGATGTAGATCAGGATGTCCTTGACGATGGCGATCGAGGCGGGCGCGCGCAGGCCGCTCGAATAGGTGAATGCGGCGAGAATCAGGAACGCGATGATCAGCGGCAGGTCCGCGGCGATGCCAGTTCCCGAGAGGCCCAGCCCGCCGAGCACCACCTGCAGTCCGACCAGCTGCAGCGCGATGTAGGGCATGGTCGCGACGATCCCCGTGACCGTGATCGCCAGCGCCAGCCAGCGGTTGCCGAAGCGGCCGCGCACGAAATCACCCGCCGTGATGTAGCCGTGTTTGTTGCACACGTGCCAGAGTCGCGGGAAAACCAGGAACAGCAGCGGATAGACCACGATGGTGTAGGGCACCGCGAAGAACGCCACCGCGCCAGCGCCGAAGGCGAGCGCCGGCACCGCGATGAAGGTGTAGGCGGTGTAGAGGTCGCCCCCCACCAGGAACCAGGTGACCAGCGTGCCGAAGCGCCGTCCGGCGAGCCCCCATTCGTGCAGCTGGTCGAGGTCGCCTTTGCGCCAGCGCGCCGCGGCGAAGCCCAGCCAGGTGATGAAGCCGAACAGCAGCACGAAGATGCTGAGTGCAACCCAGTTCACGCCCTGCATGACACGCCCTCGCTGGTCTTGTTCGTCGTTGGCCCGGCTCCCGGCATGGCCGGGCGGTCAGCTCTTTTCGGTGACCACGTACACCACCGCATTGCAGACCGCGGCGATGATCACCCACAGCATCTGGTACCAGTAGAAGAACGGCACCCCGAGCCAGGTCGGCTCGACCTTGTTGTAGAACGGCGGCCACAGTACGCCGAT
>DATGJR010000171.1:0-11300 GCA_035295065.1 Steroidobacteraceae bacterium | reverse complement strand
CCTTGAGGTGCGGCGCGCGGCTTCGACCGCCTCCGCCGTCGCCGGCGCCGACATCGTCACGACCGTCACCGCTGACAAGCGCAACGCCACCATCCTGACACCGCAGATGATCGTTCCCGGTATGCACCTCAACGCCGTCGGCGGCGACTGCCCCGGCAAGACCGAGCTGCACGCCGACATTCTGCGGCGCGCGGATGCGCGCGTGGTCGTCGAGTTCGAGCCGCAGACGCGCATCGAGGGCGAGATACAGCAGCTGCCGGCGGATTTTCCGGTGACGGAGCTCACCGAGGTGCTCGCTGCGCGCGCCCAGGGGCGGGCAGGCGCGCATGAAGTGACGATCTTCGACTCGGTCGGCTTCGCGCTGGAGGACTTCGCCGCGCTCCGCTACCTGATGCGCATTCATCAGGAGCAGCGTGGCGGCGGGCGGCAGATCGACCTGGTGCCGGATCTGGAGGATCCGAAGGATCTCTTCAAGCTGCTGGAAGGCGCGCCGGCGAGAGCCGCAGCGCGCGCTGCGGTGATCGCATGAGTGGCAGGGCCGCGAGTCTCATTGGCGCACCCACGGACGTGGGGGCAGCGGACCGCGGGGCCTCGATGGGCCCGGAGGCGCTGCGCGTCGCGGGTCTGGCGGCGGCTTTGCGCCAGCACGACATCGAGCTGCTCGACACCGGTAATCTCAACGGGCCCGGGAACCCGTGGGAGCCGCCGCAGGCGGGCTACCGGCATCTGCCGCAGGTTGCGCGCTGGAACGAGCTGACGCACGAGGCGGTGTACGGACAGCTGCACGCCGGGCGCATGCCGATCCTGCTCGGGGGCGACCACTCTCTCGGAATCGGCTCCATCTCCGCGGTGGCCCGTCACTGCCGCGAGCGCGGCCGCAAGCTCCGGGTGCTGTGGCTCGATGCGCACGCGGACTTCAACACTCGTGAGCTCTCACCCAGCGGCAACCTGCACGGCATGCCGCTCGCGGTGCTGTGCGGCTTCGGTCCCCCCGCGCTCACCGGCATCGGCGGCTCCAGGCGGGCGATCGACCCGGCATGGGTTCGCCAGATCGGCGTGCGCAGCGTCGATGAGGGCGAGAGGCGCTTCCTGCACCAGCAGGGCCTGGATGTGTTCGACATGCGCCACGTGGATGAAATGGGGATGCGCGCCACCATGGAGCAGGCGCTCGCGGGGCTCGATCACGACACCCACCTGCACGTGAGCTTCGACGTCGACTTCCTCGATCCGGCCATCGCCCCCGGCGTCGGCACGCGGGTGCGCGGCGGACCGACCTACCGCGAGGCCCAGCTGTGCATGGAGATGATCGCCGACACTCACCGTCTGGGCTCGCTCGATGTCGTCGAGCTCAACCCGGCGTTCGATGAGCAGAACAAGACCGCCGTGCTCGCGGTCGACCTCATCGAGTCGCTGTTCGGCAAGAGCACTCTGGTGCGCCGGCCGGTATGGCCGCGCCCGAGGGCGGAGCGTCCCGCGCCCGCCGGCGTCACGGTCTGAGCGAGCCTCCGGGTGTCTTGGCGGGGAACGCCAGGAAGGCGCACACTGCCGCGAAAAGAACGGTAGTCCCCGCCCCGGGGACGAAAGGTGAAGCCCATGGCGGAGAGCGTCTATAAGATCGTCGAGCTCGTTGGCACCAGCAGCGAGTCCTGGGAAAAAGCGGCCGCGGCGGCGGTGAGCCAGGCAGCCAAGAGCCTGCGAGACCTGCGCATCGTCGAGGTCAAGGAGCTCGACATGCAGGTCGCAAACGGGAAAGTGCGTGCCTACCGGGCGCGCGTCAACGTCTCGTTCAAGTTCGAGAGCAGCAAGAAGTAGCCGCAACCCTCAGCGGCTCGCGGGCTGCGTCGCACGGCGCAGCGCAGCCCTTGCCAGGAGACGCGTGGAGTCGAGGGTCGGGAGCGGGGAGTTGCGGTCATCGATGATCAGCGGGATCTCGGTGCAGCCGAGCACCACTGCATCGCAGCGCGCGTCCTTCATGCGCGTGATGGTGCTCTGCAGGTAGCTGACCGCCTCGGGCCTGAAGACCCCGCACACCAGCTCCTCGAAGATGATCCGGTTGATCTCGGCGCGTTCGGCGGGGTTGGGCCGCTGGAAAGCGAGTCCGCGCGCCCTGAGTTTCTCCGGGTAGACCTCGCTGTCGACCAGATAGCGGGTGCCGGTGATACCGAGGGTGCGAAAGCCCCGCTCGGCGGCCTCGGCAGCCACCACCTCGGCGATATGCAGCCACGGGAGCGGTGAGCGGCGCGTGACCCAGGGAAAGGCCTGATGCAGCGTGTTGTCGGGACAGATGAGGAAGTCCGCCCCCGCCTTCGCGAGCTTGTGAGCCGAGGACAGCATGAGCTCCGCGACGCCGGGCCAGTCGCCGCTGTCGATCGAGCGCATGTAGCGGGCGAGCGAGTGGTTGTGAAGCGAGACCTCGGGATGATCGAGGGCACCGAGAAACTGCGCGCCCTCGAGACACACCGTACGGTAGCAGAGCGCCGCGCCCTCGGCGGAGCAGGCCACGATGCCGATGTGCTGCGCCATGGCGGAGATCTTACCGTGGTGCCGCCGTGACCGGCAGGGCACAATGCGCACCCCGACTGAAATCGCAGGTGACAGCGTATGCGCCAACGGTCACTTCGGGCCGCGCTCTTCGGCGGAGCTCTCGCGGCGGCGACCGGCGGTGCGGTACTCGCGGCTGCGACGCTCCTCTACCCGCGTGCCGCGCGTGAGACCGTGCTCGACAACTACCACGGCACCCTCGTCGCCGACCCCTACCGCTGGCTCGAGGATCTCGATTCGCCGGCGACCCGCAGCTGGGCGCAGGCCGAGGCGAAGCTGACCCAGGACTACCTGTCCGCGACCCCGCTGCGTGGCCGGTTGGTCAGGCGGATTGCGGCGCTCCATGACTACCCCTCATTCGGGGTGCCCTTCGAGGAAGGCGGCCGTTACTTCTATACGTTCAATTCCGGGCACCAGGACCAGGCACTCCTCTATGCGACCGGCGATCTCAAGGCTCGGGGGTCGCTCGCCGTGGATCCCAACACGCTCGCGCCCGAGGGCATCGTCACGGGATACGTCGCGAGCCGCGACGGGCGACTGCTGGCCTTCGGAGTGAGCGTGGGCGGATCGGACTGGGCGGAGTGGCGCATCCGCGACCTCACCACCGGCCAGGATCTGCCGGACGTGCTGCGCTTCACCAAGTATTACCAGCCCGCCTTCACCCGCGATGGCAAGGGCCTCTACTACAGCGCTTTCCCCGCGCCGCACCCCGGCGAAGAGCTCCGCACGCGCGATCTGGACGACGCGGTCTACTATCACGCGCTCGGTACCCCCGCCGCGCAGGATCGCCGCGTGCTCTACGACGCCGCGCACCCCGACTGGCAGTACGAGCCGCATCTCTCCGATGACGGGCGATGGCTCACGGTCACTTCCGGGGAGGGGGAGGTCGGGGACAAGGGGCTCGAGAACGTGTATCTGCTCGATCTCGATGCCACCGCGCCCTCGCCCGCGGCGGTCGTGCAGGGATTCGAGGCTGCCTTCAACTACGTCGGGTCGGACGCCGGCCGGCTCTACTTCCTCACCACGCTCGATGCACCGAACGGACGGGTGATCTCGATCGATCCGGCCGCCCCGCAGCGGGCGAACTGGCGCACGACCCTCGCCGAGGGTGCCGATGCGATCGACCTCACCACACCGAGTGTCACGCTGGTCGATCATCAGCTGATCGTCCGCAGCATTCACGACGCGCACAGCCGCGTGGCTCGTTACGGCCTCGACGGCAGCGCGCGCGGCGAGATCGTGTTGCCGGGCCCCGGCACCGCCGCGGGCTTTGGCGGGCGCTCGGGCGATCGCGAGACCTTCTATTCGTTTCGCGATCTCATCACGCCGCCGACGGTCTACCGCTATGACCTCGAGGCCGGAAGCAGCACGCGCTGGCGGCGGCCGCAGGTCGCCTTCGACCCGGCCGGGTTCGCCGAGGAGCAGGTGTTCTATCCCGCCAAAGACGGCACCCACATCCCGATGCTGCTCGCCTATCGCAAGGGTCTGAAGCTCGACGGCGATAATCCGCTGCTGCTCTACGGCTACGGCGGCTTCGGAATTCCGAATCTCCCGCGCTTCGATGCCGCGCTCATTGCCTGGCTCGAGATGGGTGGGGTGTACGCGGTCGCCAACATCCGCGGCGGGGGCGAGTATGGCGAGGCCTGGCACCGCCAGGCGATCCGCACCCATCGGCAGGTGGCATACGATGACTTCATTGCCGCCGGCGAGTGGCTGATCGCCAGGCACTACACCTCGGTGCCGCGGCTCGCGATTTACGGCGCGTCCAACGGCGGCCTCCTGGTCGGCGCCTGCATGACTCAACGGCCCGATCTCTATGGCGCGGTGATCGCGGACGTGGGCGTCATGGACATGCTGCGCTTCCCGAAGTTCGGTCAGGGCGCCGGCTGGGAAGGGGACTTCGGCTCACCCGACAACCCCGAGGAGTTCAAGGCGCTGTACGCCTATTCGCCGCTGCACAACGTGCGCGCGGGCGTGCATTACCCGGCGACGCTCGTCATCACCGGGGATCACGACACGCGCGTCTTCCCCGGCCACTCCTTCAAGTTCGCGGCGGCATTACAGTGGGCGCAGGCGGGGGCGGCGCCGGAGCTGCTCGACGTGGAGCTCAACTCCGGCCACGGCGGCAGCCAGACCCTGTTCCGCGCGATCGGCCTGCACGCTGACATCTACACATTCCTCGCCCGCAACCTCGCGATGAAGACGCACTAGCGTGACGAGCAGCGCGACAGCGCCCGCGGAGTCGCCGCGCCCGCCTGGCTGGACGGCGCGCCGCGAGGAGAAGGCGCGCCGGCTCGCGAGCGTGACTCCTTTCATCGAGGGCAAGCTCGTGCGACGCGCGGACATCGTGGCGGTGCTCGAGGGGCTGCTGCGTCCCGGCGACCGCGTCGCGCTCGAAGGCAACAATCAAAAGCAGGCGGATTTTCTCTCGCGCGCACTGGTCGAGGTGGATACGGCGCGGGTTCACGACCTGCACCTGCTGATCTCATCGATCACCCGACCCGAGCATCTGACGCTTTTCGAGCGGGGCATTGCGCGTCGCGTGGATTTCTCCTATGCGGGGCCGCAGAGCCTGCGCGTGGCGCAGCTCCTCGAGGACGGCAAGCTCGAGATCGGCTCGATCTACACCTATATCGAGCTGTACGCGCGCATGTTCGTCGACCTGACGCCGCAGGTCGCGCTGGTGTGCGCCGAGAAGGCGGACCTCGCCGGCAATCTCTACACCGGGCCCAACACCGAGGAGACCCCGACGCTCATCGAGGCGGCCGCCTTCCGCCACGGCATCGTGCTGGTGCAGGTGAACGAGGTCGTCGACCGGCTGCCGCGGGTGGATGTGCCGGGATCCTGGGTCGACCTGATCGTGCCGGCCGATCGGCCGTTCGCGATCGAGCCGCTGTTCACCCGCGACCCGCGTCAGATCAACGAGCTGCAGATCCTCATGGGAATGATGGTGATCCGCGGCGTGTACGAGCGCCACGGGGTCACGGCGCTCAACCACGGGATCGGATTCGACACCGCGGCCATCGAGCTGCTGCTGCCGACCTATGCCGCATCGCTCGGGCTCAAGGGCAAAATTTGCCGCAACTGGGTGCTGAACCCCCACCCGACGCTGATCCCGGCCATCGAGAGCGGCTGGGTCGAGAGCGTGCACTGCTTCGGCGGCGAAGTCGGCATGGAAGAGTACGTGCGCGCGCGATCCGATGTGTTTTTCGTCGGCGGCGACGGGAGCCTGCGCTCGAACCGGGTGCTGTGCCAGCTTGCCGGGCAGTACGGCGTCGATCTGTTCATCGGCTCGACGCTGCAGATGGATGCCGATGCCAACTCATCGACCGTGACGCTCGGGAGACTGGCAGGCTACGGTGGCGCTCCCAACATGGGGCACGATCCTCATGGACGGCGCCATGCGAGTCCCTCCTGGCTCAGTCTCATCACGGCCGACGCTCCGATCGTGCGCGGACGCAAGCTCGTGGTGCAGCTGGTCGAGACTTTCAACCGCGGCGGCGTGCCGGCTTTCGTGGAAACGCTCGAGGCGGTGCAGGTCGGCAAGGCGAGTGGCATGCCGATCGCGCCCGTCATGATCTATGGCGACGACGTGACCCACGTGGTGAGCGAGGAGGGGATCGCGTATCTCTACAAGGCGCAGGGAACCGAGGAGCGCCGCGCGGCGCTCGCCGCCATTGCCGGAGCCACCGCCGTCGGGCGGCGCGCCCAGCCGCAGCGAACGCTGAGCCTGCGCGCGCGCGGCGTGGTCGCGTATCCGGAAGATCTCGGCGTGCGCCGCGGCGAGGCCCGCCGTGCACTGCTTGCGGCGCGCAGCATCGAGGAGCTGGTTGCCTGGTCGGGCGGTCTCTACGAGCCGCCGGCGCGGTTTCGGAGCTGGTAGCGCATGAGGCTCGCCCCGCTCGCAGCTCCCGCGCCCCCGCCGCTGCGCTCAGGCGCCGGGCAGCGCGCCGACCGGCTCGCCGCACGGGCGGTGCGCGCCCTGATCCTCGAGGCATTGCTCACGCCGAAGCCCGCACTGGTCGATCAGCGCGGCCCCGGAGCGCATCGCGATCTCGACCTCGTGCGGCTGCTGCGCTCGGCGCGTGCGTTGCGCGAGACGTTCCGCCTCATGGCGCTCGCGGCGAGCGAGGCTGAAGCCGATGTGCGCCTGCGCGAGCGGCTCGGCGCACTCGGCCGCAGCGGCGAGCAGGCGATGCTGGAAGCGACCGGAGGCAGCAACGCACACCGCGGCGCCATCTGGGTGCTGGGGCTCCTGGTCGGAGCGCTCGCGCTTCTCGGCGCCGATTCGCCCGCCGTGGAAGTCGCATCGACCGCAGCGCACCTGGCGCGCCTGCCGGATCGGTACGCGCCGGCGCTCGAGAGCAACGGGACGCGTGCCTGCCGCACCTACGGCGTGCGCGGCGCGCGCGGTGAGGCGGCGGCGGCCTTTCCACACGTGTTCGAGGTCGGCCTGCCGGCGCTGCACGCGGCGCGCCGCCGTGGCACGAGCGAGTCCTGCGCGCAGCTCGATGCGCTGCTTGCCATCATGGCGAGTCTCGATGACACCTGTCTCCTGCACCGGGGCGGCTGGGCTGCCGTGCAGGCGGCGCGCCGCGGAGCGCAGCACGCGCTCGCCCTGGGCGGCAGCGCGACTGGTGCAGGGCGCGAGGCACTGCTCGCGCTGGACGCCGAGCTCCTGCGCCGCAACGCCTCCCCGGGAGGGAGCGCCGACCTCCTGGCCGCCTGCCTGCTGATCGATGAGGAGTGCCGAAACCCATGGAACGCCTGAGCTTCACTTATCCGGCGCGCGCGCCCGTCGCCGGCCGTGTCCATGTCGGGGTCGTCGGTTCGGGGGACCTCGAGGTACTGCTCGAGCCCTCGGCTGACGCCGAGGCGCACGTCGCGGTCAACACGAGCGTCGATGGCTTCGGCGCGGTATGGAAGCACGTGCTCGACCGGTTCTTCAGCCGCTTCGAGGGAGCCGCTGCCATCGAGATCAACGACTTCGGTGCCACTCCCGGCGTCGTGCTGCTGCGGCTCGAGCAGGCGGCGGAGGCGCTGCGCACTTGAGCGCCGAGGCCGAGCGCGAGCGCTTCCTCGCGCGACACAGCTTCATCGAGCTCAACGCCCGCGAGCGCGCCCGCGCCGTGCTCGATGGAGGGAGCTTTCGTGAGCTGCTCGGCCCCTTCGAGCGGCTCAAGTCGCCGTGGCTGCCGCTGCAGGGCATCGTGGCCCAGGCCGACGACGGCGTCGTGATCGCGCGCGGCCAGCTCGACGGTCACGAGGCGGTCGTGGCATCCATCGAGGGCGCCTACCAGGGAGGCAGCATCGGCGAGGTGTCGGGCGCGAAGATCGCGGGAGCGCTCGAGCTCGCGCTGCGCGATGCGGCGCGCGGCCGCACGGTGCGCCCGGTGCTATTGCTCGAGACCGGCGGGGTGCGGCTGCAGGAAGCCAATCTCGGGCTGGCGGCGATCGCGGAGATTCAAGCGGCCATCGTCGCTTTGCGACGCCACGTGCCGGTCGTTGCGGTAGTGGCCGGCGTCGTCGGGTGTTTCGGCGGCATGTCGCTCGCGGCGGCGCTCTGCAGTCAGCTCATCGTGACGCGCCAGGCACGGCTCGGCATGAACGGCCCGGAGGTGATCGAACAGGAAGCGGGCCTGGCGGAGCTCGATGCGGGGGACCGCGCGCGGGTCTGGAGTCTCATGGGGGGCGAGCAGCGCCACGCGACCGGCTTCGCGGACGTGCTGGTGGAAGATGACGCGGAGGCGATCGCCGGCGCGGTGCGCGCCGCTTTCGGCGAGCGCACCGCAGCGCGCAGCGAGCGGGTCGGGGAGCTCATCGCCCGGCTGGCTGCGATCGATGCGGAGCATCCGCCGGAGCCTGCGGCGTTGCGCGCGCTGTGGGGCAAGGTGCGCTCGCCATGAGCGCGCAGCCGCAGCCCTCTCTCGGGGAGATCTGGCTCGAAGCGCTCACGGGCGCGGCCGGGCTCATCGACGGCTCGCCGCGCACGGTGCGCGCGGCGGACGCGCCGCTCGGCGCCGAGGTGGCGCGCTTCATCGCGGTCGTGCCCGATCCCGGCAATCGCTTTCCGCGCGCGCGGCACGGTGAGGTCGGACTGGATGAGGCCTCGGGCCTCGCGCTCGAGGTGCGCCGGGCGATGGCCGAAGACTCCGGCCGGAGTCGGCGCCCGCTGATCGCCCTGGTCGACGTGACGAGCCAGGCCTACGGCGCGCGCGAGGAGCTGCTCGGCATCCACCTCGCGGGGGCTGCGGCCGTGGATGCCTACGCGAGCGCACGTCTCGCCGGGCATCCGCTCATCGCGCTGCTCGTCGGCAAGGCGATCTCGGGCGGGTTTCTCACCCACGGCTACCAGGCCAACCGCATCCTGGCGCTCGATTCGCCCGCAGTGCTCACTCATGCGATGAGCCGCGAGGCGAGCGCGCGGGTGACACGCCGTACGGTGGAGGAGCTCGCGCAGCTCGGTGAGCGCATCGCACCGATGGCTTACGACATTCGCTCGTTCGCGAGCCTCGGGCTCGTGCATCGCCTCATCGGCGGCGTCAACGGGACACGGCCGGGAGCTGCAGACCTCGAGCGGGTGCGAGCCGAGCTCATTGCCGCCGTGGCCGATGCCCGCGCCGGCCCGCGGGATCTCGCGGTGCGCCTCAAGTCCCCGGCGGCCCTGTCAGGACGCGCCGCTTCGATCGCGGTGCGGGCACGCCTCGCGGAGCAATGGGATGCAAGCTGAGCTCGAGACGCACACGCTGGTGCGCATCGCCGATGCCCGCTCGCTCGAGGGCGCCGGAGTCCTGCCGTCCTGGGCCTGGGCGACGCTGCGCCGCGCTCCCTGGGCCGTGGTGCGGCGCGTCGGCCCGCGCGACGGCCTGATCCCGGTCGGCATTCGCGGCGCGCGGCGCAGCGAGCGATTGGCGGCGTGGCTGCGCCCCGAAGCGGTCCTCGAGTGCCTGACACCGCCCGAGCTGGCGGCGCGGCGGGCCTGGCGGCTGCTGCCGCGCCGCGCGCGGCTGCCCGCGCTTGCTGCGCTCGAGAAGGTCGAGGTGATCATGCGCGATCGCCGCTGCGCGCACTGCTGGGGGCCGTGCGGGAGCGTGGCTTTCGAGCTCGCGAGCGGCGTGGCAACGGTGACGGCGCAGAGCGATCTCGATCTGATGCTGCGGGCGGATCGACCGCTCGAGAGTGCGGTGGCGGCGGAGCTCGCGACTGCGCTCTCGCGCCTCGCGGTTCGGGTCGATGTGCTGCTGGAATTTCCCCACGGCGCCGTCGCGCTTGCCGAGTACGTCGCTGCCTCTGCGCCGCTCCTGCTGCGCACGCCCGAGGGGCCGCGTCTCGTGCAGGACCCCTGGCCGCAGCCGCTCGCCGCTCCCTGATGCAAGTTGCGCTGCTCTTTCCCGGACAGGGAACTCATACGCCCGGATTTCTCGGACGACTCGCTCCGCATCCGGCGGTGCGCGCCACGCTGGCTGAAGCGGTCGCCGTTCTCGGGCCCGGTGCTCTGCAGCTCGACAGCGCGGTCTCACTCGAGTCGACTGCCGCCGTGCAGCTCAGCACCGTCATTGCCGGGGTGGCGCTGGCGCGCGCCCTGAGGGCCGAAGCCCTCAGCTTCGATGCAGTGGCAGGGCTCTCGGTCGGCGCCTTTGCCGCGGCGGTGGCGAGCGGTGCGCTGGGCTTCCCCGAGGCGCTCGCGCTCGTGAAGCTGCGCGGCGAGTCGATGGCGCAGGCCGTGCCGCGCGGTCACGGAATGACGGCGCTCCTGGGACTCTCCGAGCGGGATGCGCTCGCCCTCATTGCGCGGGTGAGCGCGCGCGCTCCGCTGTACCTCGCGAGCGTCAATGCGCGCAGCGAGGTGGTGGTGTCGGGTTCGGAGGCGGCGCTCGCGCTCGCGGCCGAGGAGGCGCGCGCTGCCGGCGCGGCCGCACGGCGCCTGCGGCTCACCATTCCATCGCACTGTCCGCTGATGGACGGCGTCTCGGAGAGGCTCCGTGAGGCCATGCGCGGCCTCGCGCTGCGCCCGCCGCTCGTTCCCTACGTAAGCAATCACCGCGCCCGCCTCACGCGCGAACCGGCGGAGATCGCCGAGGACCTGATCCTCAACGTCTCACGTACCGTGCGCTGGTACGACTCGGTGAGACTGCTCTACGAGCTCGGCTGCCGCCGCTTCTTCGAAACCCCGCCGGGTTCGGTACTCAGCAATCTGGTGCGGGAGGCCTTTGCGGATGCGCGGGCGGTGGCGCTCGAGGACACCCCGATCGCGACGGCGGTGGCGATATCGTTCACTGGCTGAAATTGCCTGCGGCAATTTCAGCGGAAATACCTCATCACTTCGCGCAAACGGCGGGCGAAAAGCGTGGTTTTCGCCCGCGAGGGAACCCCGTGGGGCATTCGGCTCATGTCCGGCGCAGCGGCCGCCAGGCGATGAGCTCGCCGACGATGCCGCGGCGAAACGCGAGGACGCAGACGACGAAGACTGCACCGATGATGGCCGTGACCCAGCCGCCGACCAGATCCGACAGGTATTCCTGCAGCGTGACCACCACCGCGGCGCCGACGACCGGTCCGAAGAAGGTGCCGGTGCCTCCGAGCAGCGTCATCAGAATCACCTCGCCCGAGGTCGAGCCCTGCACATCGGTGAGCGTGACGAAGCCGAAGACCAGCGCCTTGAGCGAGCCGGCGAGACCTGCGAGCGTGGCCGAGAGGACGAAGGCGAGGAGCTTATAGCGGTTGATCTCATAGCCGAGCGAGATGGCGCGCGGCTCGTT
>DATGJR010000170.1:0-22801 GCA_035295065.1 Steroidobacteraceae bacterium | reverse complement strand
CGCGCCCGCGGATGCCAAGGAATGGGAAGGCAAGCCGGATAAGCTGAAGCTGCTGGAGCGATAATTGCTGCCGCCCCGAAGGGCCGGCGCGCCAATCAAAGTTAATTGCCGCCAACCGGCCTGCCGATAAGCGGGCAAAAGCCACGCCTTTTGCCCGCGGGCGCGAACGAGTCACCGCGTTGGCTTGCGCGCCGCCCCGAAGGGCCGGCGCGCCAATCAAAGAATAACAATCAGCGCTTCTGCTCTTCCTGCAGATGCTTCAGCAGCACATCGGGCGGCATATAGCCTGAGAGCATCTCGCCGTCGGACATCACCAGCGCGGGCGTGCCCGTGATGTTGAATTTCTGCCCCAATGCCCAGAAACGCGGCAGCGGTGTGTCCGTGCAGACCTTGACCTTGAGGTCCTGTCCCTGCTTGGCGCGCGTCAGCGCGTCGTTACGGTTCGAGGAGCACCACACCTGCTCCGCCTTGGTCCACGACTCGGTGTTCGGCCCGTTGCGCGGGTAGAGCAGATAGCGCACGCGGATGCCCAGTCGGTTGTACTCGCCGATCTGGCTGTGGAGCTTGCGGCAGTAGGGGCAATCGATGTCGGTGAAAACGGTGAGGGTGTACTTGGCTTCCTTCGGCCCGAAGATCAGCATCTGGCTCTCGGGAACCGCGGCGAGCTCGCGCGCGCGGATCTCGCGCCGATGGTTCTCGGTGAGGTTGACGTTGGAGCCGAGCTCGACCATGTCGCCGCTGATCGCGTAACGACCGTCGGCGCTCACGTAGGCGATATCCCCGTCGCGCGTGAATTCCCAGATGCCGGGAACGGGCGTCGCCCGCAGCTCATCCACCCGCGCGCCACCCGGGATCTTGCGCGCGATCTCCTCGCGCGGATCCACGGCTCTGGCGGCCGGCTGCTGTGCCCCGAGCGGGCCCGAGAACAGCGTGGCCAGGACCACGAGCGGCAAGAGCAACTTCTGCGTGGGCATCGGCATCTTCCGTGGATCAGGGGTAAGCGGTTGGACCACAGGCGGCGGGCGATGGTTCGCCGGGCGCCCGCGACAGTCTAACAGAGGGGCCTGGGCCGGACACGGCGCGCGCCGCGCGCGGCGCCGCGACCTCAGCCGCGCGGATGGTGCTGCGCGTGCAGCTCCTTCATGCGTTCCCGCGCCACGTGCGTGTAGATCTGCGTAGTCGACAGATCGCTGTGCCCGAGCAGCAGCTGCACGACGCGCAGGTCGGCGCCGTGATTCAACAGATGGGTGGCGAAGGCATGGCGCAGCGTATGGGGCGAGAGCTCCTTGCCGATGCCGGCCTTGCGCGCGTAGCGCTTGATGATGTGCCAGAAGGCCTGGCGCGTCATGCGGTCGCCGCGCCGCGTCGGAAAGAGATAGTCGGTCTGGCGCTCGAGCAGGATCTCGCCGCGCGGACCCCGCGCGAATTCCTTGAGTGAGCGCATCGCCTCCTCGCCGAGCGGGATCAACCGCTCACGGTCGCCCTTGCCGAGGATACGGATCACGCCCTGGTTGAGGTTGATCTGCCCCTGCCGCAGGTTCACGAGCTCCGACACCCGCAGCCCCGTGGCGTACAGCACCTCGAGCATCGTGCGGTCACGGTTGCCGAGCGGATCGCTCACCAGCGGGGCGGCGAGCAGTGACTCGACCTCCTCTTCGGTGAGCGAGCGCGGCAACGAGCGCCCGATCTTGGGCATGGCGATCTGCGCGGTGGGATCTTCGCGGATCACGCCCTCGCGCATGTAGTAGCGGAAGAAACGCCGGAAGCTCGACAGCTGGCGTGCGGTCGAGCGCGGCCGCGAGCCACCGCGCACCCGCGAGGCGATGAATTCCTGCAGGTCGGCGCGCGAAGTGCGCATGATCGGGACAGTACGCTCCGCGAGCCAGCGTGCGAGCGCGGTAAGATCGGCCCGGTAGGCAGCGAGCGTGTTGGGCGACAGACCGCGCTCCATCCACACCGCATCCAGGAAGCGGGAGACCGCCGGGTCGGCGGAATCGGCGTTGGAGGTCATGGCAAGGGCCGCAGCGTGGTTTGACAAGACTTGTCTCACTGGCGCTCGGAGCGGCCGCGGCGCGAAGCGTCGTGTAACGGCCCCGAGTTCCGGGTAATGTGGTAGCGCAGTATGGTGAGCGCGACCGATGAACCGACGTGATGACCTTCACATCTGGATTCCGGCATTAACATAAAGAGAACCAGTTCACAGCCGAAGCCCGCGACGCAGCTGCTCCTGGCCCCCCTGAGGCTCGCGTACGCGCTGTGGGCGATCCTCGTGTTCCTGGCGGTCGGGATCTCCGCCTCGCTCCTCATGGTGCTGCCCGGCATCGCCCGGCGGCGCGCAGCCGCGCGCGCCTGCGCGCGTGCCTTCCTGCGCCTTGCGGCCATGCCCCTCACCGTGAAGCACGCCGAACGGCTGCCCGCCGGTCAGTGCGTGGTGGTGTGCAACCACGCCAGCTACCTCGACGGGCTGGTGCTCACCGCGGCCCTGCCGCCGCGCTTCGGCTTCGTCATCAAGCGGGAGATGTCCTCCGTGCCCCTGGCGGGACGCGCGCTGCGGCGCCTCGGCTCGGAGTTCGTCGAGCGCTTCGACCGCACCCGCGTCGCAGCCGATGCGCGCCGCGTGATCCGCAACGCCGCGCAGGGACATTCGCTGGTGTTCTTCCCCGAAGGCACGTTCACGCCGGTGCCGGGCCTGCTCAAGTTCCACACCGGGGCGTTCGCCAGTGCGGTGCGCGCCGTCTGTCCGGTAGTGCCGGCGGTGCTGCGAGGCACGCGCCGCGCGCTGGCCCCGCACAGCGGCTGGCCGCTGCCGGGCCGGATCGAGCTCGAGATCCTGCCGCCGCTCCCGGTCGCCGCCGATGCCGGGAGTGAGGCGGTGCCGGGGCTGCGGGATGAGGCGCGCGCGGCAATCCTCGGCGCGCTCGGGGAGCCGGACCTCACATGTTGCGACGATACTGCCCGCCCACCTGATATAGAGCGTGCGAGATCTGCCCGAGCGAGCTGACCTTGACGCACTCCATGAGCTGCGCGAACACGTTGCCGCCGCCGGCGGCGCTCTCCTGCAGCGCGCCGAGAGCCGCGGCCGAGCGCCCGGCGTTGCGTGCCTGGAAAGCCCGTACCGCCGCGACCTGAAACTGCTTCTCTTCTTCCGTCGAGCGGATCAGCTCGGTCCCCTTGTGCTCCTCGGACCCATCCGCCGCGGACAGGAAGGTGTTGACCCCGACGATCGGCAGCGAGCCGTCGTGCTTGCGCGTTTCGTAGTAGAGCGACTCCTCCTGGATCTTGCCGCGCTGATACATGGTCTCCATCGCGCCCAACACCCCGCCGCGCTCCGATAGCGCCTCGAACTCCTTGTAGACGGCCTCCTCCACCAGGTCGGTGAGATAGTCGATCGCGAAGGAGCCCTGCCAGGGGTTCTGAATCTTGTTGAGCCCGAGCTCACGGTTGATGACCAGCTGTATGGCGACCGCGCGCCGCACGCTCTCCTCGGTGGGAGTGGTGAGCGCTTCGTCGTAGGCGTTGGTATGCAGGCTGTTGCAGTTGTCGAACAGCGCGTAGAGGGCCTGCAGCGTCGTGCGGATGTCGTTGAAGGAGATCTCGCGCGCGTGCAGGCTGCGTCCGGAGGTCTGCACGTGGTACTTGAGCATCTGGCTGCGCGGGCCGGCGTGATAGCGCTCGCGCATGGCACGTGCCCAGATGCGGCGCGCCACGCGCCCGATGACCACGTACTCCGGATCCATGCCGTTGGAGAAGAAGAACGACAGGTTGGGCGCGAAGTCATCGACCTTCATGCCGCGTGCCAGGTAGTACTCGGCGATGGTGAAGCCGTTGGCGAGCGTAAAGGCGAGCTGCGAGATCGGATTGGCGCCGGCCTCGGCGATGTGGTAGCCCGAGATCGACACCGAGTAGAAGTTGCGTACGCGCCGCTCGGTGAAATACTGCTGCACGTCGCCCATCATGCGCAGTGCGAACTCGGTGGAGAAAATGCAGGTGTTCTGCGCCTGATCCTCCTTGAGGATGTCGGCCTGCACGGTGCCGCGTACCGACTCGAGCGCCGCGGCGCGAATGCGCTCGTACACCTCGCGCTCGAGGAGCTGGTCGCCGGTCACCCCGAGGAGCGCGAGACCCGAGCCGTCGTGGTGCGGCGGGAGCGAGCCCTGGTAAGCCGGCGGCGCCACTCCGCGCGCGGCGCTCGCTGCGTGCAGCTCCGCGATGCGCCGCTCGGCGGCGCTCCAGCGACCTTCCGCTTTCAGATAGCGCTCGACCTGCTGGTCGACGGCGGTGTTCATGAACATCGCGAGCAGCATCGGTGCCGGCCCGTTGATGGTCATCGAGACTGACGTCGTCGGGGCGCACAGGTCGAAGCCCGAGTAGAGCTTCTTCATGTCATCGAGCGTCGCGATCGAGACGCCTGAATTGCCGATGCGGCCGTAGATGTCGGGGCGCGGATCGGGATCCTCGCCGTAGAGTGTGGTCGAGTCGAACGCGGTCGAGAGACGCGCCGCGCCGTGCCCGTGCGCCAGATAGTGAAAGCGCCGGTTGGTGCGCTCAGGTCCCCCTTCGCCGGCGAACATGCGCGTCGGATCCTCTTCCTCACGGCGATAGGGATAGACCCCGCCGGTGTAGGGATATGAGCCGGGGAAATTCTCGTTGAGGATGAAGTGCAGCAGCTCGCCCCAATCGCGCGCCCTGGGCACCGCCAGCTTCGGAATCGGTGAGCGCGACAGGCTCTCGGTGTAGTTCTCACCTTTGAGCGTGCGCTCGCGCACCTTGTAGGAATAGGTCGGGTCGGTGGCCGAGCGCACGCGCGCCGGCCAGGCCTTGAGCTCCCCGACTCCCTCGGCTCCGATCTCGAGGAGCGCGCGGTTGTAAGCGGCGCGCAGCTCGCGTCGGGTCGCATCCGCGGAATGCTCCTCGAGCGCCTCGTGCGGGAACGGCTCGAGGGGCGAGGGCAGCCGTGCATCGTGCAGCGCCTTGAGGGATTCGTACAGGCCGTAGGCGCGGCGTGCCGCCTGGGCCTGCTCCTCGATGCGCGCGCGCGCGGCGCGCCCGCCGTGGGCGATGTCGGCGAGGTAGCGGGTGCGCGCGCCCGGAATGAGCGGCGCGCGCCCGACGGGCTCGGTGGGACCGGCATCGGCGAGCCGCCAGTCGGCGGTGCCGAGGCGCTTTGCGGTGAGCGCCGCGCACAGCGCCGCGAACAGCCGGTTGACGCCCGGGTCGTTGAAGCGGCTCGCGATGGTGGGGAACACCGGGAGCTCCGCGTCGGGGAGCTTGGCGCGATCGGGGTGGTTGCGCCGCCACTGCTTGCGCACGTCGCGCAGGCTGTCGTCCGCACCGCGCTTCTCGGCCTTGTTGAGCACGATGAAGTCGGCGTAGTCGAGCATGTCGATCTTCTCGAGCTGGCTGGCGGCGCCGTACTCGCTGGTCATCACGTACAGCGACAGATCCGCGAGGTCGACGATCTCGCTGTCCGACTGCCCGATTCCGGCGGTCTCGACCAGCACCAGGTCGAAGCCGCAGGCCTGGTAGAGCTGGATCACTTCCTTGAGCACCGCCGCGGTCGCCATGTGCGCGCGGCGCGTGGCGAGGGAGCGCATGAAGATGCGGTCCGAAGACAGGCTGTTCATGCGGATGCGGTCGCCGAGCAGCGCTCCGCCGCTGCGGCGCCGCGTGGGATCCATGGCCACCACCGCGATCTGGGCCTGCGGGAAAGCCCGTGTCAGGCGCGAGAGCAGCTCGTCCGTGAGGCTCGACTTGCCGGCCCCTCCGGTGCCGGTGATGCCGATCACCGGAGCGCGGTGGCGCGAGCGCGCGAGCGCGCGGCGAATCTGCTCCGCGGCCGCCGCATCGGCGCCCGCGCCCTCCAGCACCGAGATCGTCCGCGCCACCTGGCCGTGATCGCGCGCGTTCAGCGGCCGGAACTCGTAGGCAGGCCTGGCCGCGGCGGCGACCCGGCGAAAGACATCGTCGATCATGCCGGCGAGCCCCAGGCGCCGGCCGTCCTCGGGCGTATAGATCTTCTCCACCCCGTAACGCTCGAGCGCCTCGATCTCGTGCGGCGCGATGGTGCCGCCACCGCCGACGACTACGCGGATATGCGGATAGCCGCGCTCGCGCAGCATGTCCACCATGTAGGTGAAGTATTCGTTGTGTCCACCCTGATAGGAGCTCACCGCGATGGCGTCGGCGTCCTCATCGATCGCGGCGCGCACGATGTCGGCGACGCTGCGATTGTGGCCGAGGTGCACCACCTCGGCGCCGCGCGCCTGCAGCAGACGGCGGATCATGTTGATGGCGGCGTCGTGCCCGTCGAAGAGCGAGGCGGCGGACACGAAGCGCGGCGGTGGGCGGGGGGCGACCTCGCTGTCGGCGGCGGCGCTACCCTTGAGCGGAGCGTTCACGTTTTGTTTACTCTCGGGTAGAATACCTACTCATGAGTATGATTGAGACGTGCGCGGACGGTCAATGCGGGGGCGCCACGCCCGGGGCGGCTATAATACTCTCGGTCAGCGTATGAGCAGCCGCCGCCCCCTCCCCCTGGCCGCGGGCAAGAGCCCGGTCGTGACCGACTCCCCCTGGCGGGCGAGCGGCGAGCGCCGGCGTGACCGCGAGCTCAAACGCGAGGCGGTCATCCGCGCGGCGGCGCGCGCCTTCAACCACAAGGGCTACCACAACACCTCCCTCGACGACATCGCCGCCACGCTCGAGGTCACCAAGCCGACCGTCTATTACTACGTGAGCAACAAGGAGCAGCTGCTGTTCCAGTGCTTTCTCGCGGGGCTCGAGCCGATCCGCGCGGCTTTCCGCGAGGTGAAGGATCTCGCGCTCCCGGCCCGCGCCCGGCTCAATGCGGTGCTGCGTCATTACGGGGCCGCGGTCGCGTCCGAATTCGGCTGGAGCATGGTGCGGGCGGAGGACCAGGACCTGTCCCCGGCCATGAGCCGGCACATCAAGGCGCTGAAGTCGGAGATCGACCAGGGGATCCGCAGGCTGATCCGTGAGGGTGTCCAGGACGGCTCGATCGAGCCCTGCGATCCCAAAATGACCGCCTTTGCCCTCGCCGGCGCCCTCAACTGGATCGCTCACTGGTATCGTGAGGATCAGTCGCTCACCGGCGCAGAGATCGCCGAGGCGTTCGTCACCATATTCGAGGGCGGCCTGCGTCCGCGCAGCGCCTCCCAGTCAGCCACCCGCGCGCCGCTGCGGCGACGGGTGCGTATCGCCCGCTGAACCCAAAACGAGGCTGTCATCATGTCCGCTCCAGACGTCGTCATCGTATCCGCCCGGCGCACCCCGATCGGTGCGTTCCTCGGCGCGCTCTCACCTCTCACCGCCGTGCAGCTCGGGAGCGCGGCCATCAAGGCCGCCATCGAGAGCTCAGGTGTCGCCGCCGGCGAGGTGCAGGAGGTGATCATGGGGTGCGTGCTGCCCGCCAACCTCGGTCAGGCGCCCGCCCGACAGGCGGCCATCGGAGCCGGCGTGCCGATGGGCGTTCCCGCCACCACCATCAACAAGATGTGCGGCTCGGCGCTCAAGGCCGTCATGATGGCCGCCGAGCAGATCCGTTCGGGCACCGCCGAGGTCATCGTCGCGGGCGGGCTCGAATCGATGAGCAACGCGCCCTACATGCTGCCGAAGGCGCGCACGGGCTACCGCATGGGCACGGGCGAGATCATCGATCACATGATGCGCGACGGGCTGCAGAGCCCCTTCGACGGCAAGTCGATGGGCTGCTTCGCCGACTCGACCGCCGCCCGCTACAACTTCACTCGCGCGCAGCAGGACGCCTTCGCCACCGAGTCGGTGCGGCGCGCCATGACGGCGATGCAGGCGGGCGAGTTCGACACCGAGGTGACTCCCGTCACCGTCAAGGGCCGCAAGGGCGACACCGTGATCGCGCGCGATGAGACTCCCGGCACCTGCGATGTCAGCAAAATCACCTCCATGAAGCCCGCCTTCAACAAGGACGGCACCGTGACCGCGGCGAGCTCGTCCTCGATCTCCGACGGCGCCGCAGCGCTGGTGCTCATGAAAGCCGAGACCGCGGCGGCGCGGGGACTGAAGCCGCTCGCGCGCGTGCTCACCTGGTCGAGCCACGCGCAGGAGCCCGAATGGTTCACGACCGCTCCGGTCGGCGCCATCTCCAAGGTGCTCAAGCAGCTCGGGTGGAAGCCCCACGATGCGGATCTCTACGAGATCAACGAAGCCTTTGCGGTCGTCACCATGGCGGCGATGCGCGATATCGATATCGATCACGCGCGCGTCAACGTCAACGGCGGAGCGTGCGCGCTCGGACACCCGATCGGGGCCACCGGCGCGCGCATCCTCACGACACTCGTCCACGCCTTGCGCCGCCGTGATGCCAGGCGCGGCATCGCCTCGCTCTGCATCGGCGGGGGCGAAGCGGTCGCGCTCGCAGTCGAGGTGATGAAGTAGCCGCACTCTCGCGAGCCAGGGGAACGCCATGAAGATCCAGGACGCTCGGGCCGTCGTCACCGGCGGCGCCTCGGGGCTGGGCCACGCGGTCGCGCGGCACGTCATCGCCGCGGGTGGCAGGGCGGTGCTGCTCGACGTGCAGGAAGGGCCCGGACGTGCGGCGGCGGCAGCGCTCGGTGAGCGCGCGGCCTTCGTGCGCTGCGACGTCACCTCCGAGCCCGAGGTGAATGCCGCGATGGACACCGCCGCCGAGCGCCTCGGCGCAATCAACCTGCTGGTGAACTGCGCGGGTGTGATCGGCGCCGGGCGCGTGCTCGGGAAGAACGGGCCCATGGCGGGTGAGTTCTTCACCAAGGTGATCCACATCAACCTGATCGGCACCTTCCTGTGCGACAAGGCGGCGGCGGCTCTCATGCAGCATAATTCTCCCGGGCCGGACGGGGAGCGCGGCGTGCTCATCCATACTTCTTCCGTCGCCGCCTTCGAGGGGCAGATCGGGCAGGTCGCGTACTCGGCCACCAAGGCCGCGGTCGCCGGCATGACGCTGCCGATCGCGCGCGAGCTGGCGCGCTTTGGCATCCGCTGCGTGTCGATCGCGCCCGGGCTGTTCCACACGCCCATGATGGACGGGATGCCGCAGGACGTGCAGGACTCGCTCGGTGCGCAGGTCCCCTTCCCCTCGAGGCTCGGCCGGCCCGAGGAGTTCGCAAAGCTCGTCGCGACGGTGTTCGAGATCCCGATGCTGAATGGCACGACCGTGCGCCTGGACGGCGCGATCCGCCTGCAACCCAAGTAAGGGCTGCGGACGTGGGCAGCGCAGCAGAGGCAATCGAGCGCGACGTCATGGAATATGACGTCGTGATCGTGGGCGCGGGCCCGGCAGGGCTCAGCTGCGCGATCCGCCTGAAGCAACTCAAGCCCGCAACCAGCGTGTGCGTGCTCGAGAAGGCCTCCGCCGTCGGCGCACATGCGCTTTCGGGCGCGGTGTTCGAGCCCGGGCCCCTGGAGAGCCTGCTGCCGGGATGGGCGAACGAGTACCCGGGCATGAAGGTGCCGGCGGCGGAAGATGAGTTCTCCATCCTGACGCGGCGCGGCTCGTTCAAACCGGTGCCGGATTGGCTGGTGAAGCTGCTGCCGCGCTCGCTCACCTACAGCACCCCGTTCAACAATCACGGCAACTACATCATCTCGCTCGGACAGCTCACTCCCTGGCTTGCCAGCAAGGCGGAGTCTCTCGGGGTCGAGATCTTCCCGGGCTTCGCTGCCGCCGCGCCGGTGTTCGGGCCCGACGGCGCGGTCGCCGGAGTTCGCATCGGCGACATGGGCCTCGATCGCGAAGGCAAGCCCGGCCCGAACTTCACCGCCGGCGTCGAGATCCGGGCACCGCTCACCGTGCTCGCCGAGGGCGCGCGCGGCTCGATCTCCAAGGAGCTCATCGCGAAGTTCGATCTCGCCCGCGGCCACTGCCCGCAGACCTTCGCCCTCGGTTACAAGGAGTTGTGGCAGTTGCCGCCGGGGAGAGTGCGACCGGGGCGCATCGAGCACTCGCTCGGATGGCCGGCCGACCCGCGCACCTATGCCGGCAGCTTCCTTTACCATCTCGATAACGATCGCGTGTACGTCGGCTATATCGTCGGCCTCGACTACCGCGACCCGCGCCTGAAGCCCTTCGAGGCATTCCAGCAGTACAAGAACCACCCGACGGTCAAGCCGCTGCTCGAGGGGGGCGAGATCCTCTCGGCCGGTGCTCGCACCATCGCCGCGGGCGGCTGGCAGTCGACGCCGACACTCGAGATGCCCGGCGCGATTCTCATCGGCGATGCCGGCGGCACGCTCAACTTCGCGAAGATCAAGGGCGTGCACCAGGCCATTCGCTCAGGAATGCTGGCCGCCGAGCTCATCGCCCGGACCGGCGCCGGACACGGTTTCGATGCCCTGTGGCGCGAATCCACCGGGGGGCGTGAGTTGCAGAAGGTGCGTAACTTCAAACCCGCATTCAAGCGCGGCATGTGGATCGGGCTGCTGAACTCGGCTTGGGAGATGCTGACCGCGGGCCACTCTCCCTGGACGCTGAAGAACACCGCCGACTGGTCGCGGCTCGCGAAGCTCGAGGACTTCTCCTCGCCCGAACGTCACTGGGGTGCGCGCACCCTGCCGCCGCGCGATCGGGTGTCGTTCGTTTTCTTCGCCGGCAACTCGCACGAGGAGAGTCAGCCGGTGCACCTCAAGGTCGCGGACACCAGCATCTGCGTCGAGCGCTGCACCCGCGAGTTCGGCAATCCGTGCGAGCGCTTCTGCCCGGCGGGAGTCTACGAGATGGTGGACGACGGCGCCGCAGGCCGCCGCCTGCAGATCAATGCCGCCAACTGCGTGCACTGCAAGGCCTGCGACATCAAGGACCCCTACCAGATCATCACCTGGACCACTCCCGAGGGGGGCTCGGGACCGAACTATCAATCGTTGTAGCGGCCGCCCACCGCCCACCGCCCCATGTCGGAACTCTGGCGCCCCTCACCTGCACGCATCGCCGAGGCCAATCTCACGCGCTTCATGAAGTGCGTCACCGCGCGCACGGGCACGGCGCTCGGCAGTTACGCTGAGCTCTACGACTGGTCGCTCGCGGAGCCGGCGCAGTTCTGGACGGAGCTCGCGCGCTTCGCGGACGTGCGTGCCGAGTGGGGCACGGGGCCGGTGATCGAGAGCCCGGAGCGTATGCCGGGCGCGCGCTTCTTCCCCGGCGCCCGACTCAACTTCACCGCGAACCTGCTGCGCTTCAACGATGAGGCGGAGGCGCTCATCTTCCGCAACGAGCGTGGCACGCGCCGGGCACTCTCGTGGCGCGAGCTGCACGCGCAGGTGGCGCGCATCGCTGCCGGGCTCGCAGACGCCGGGGTGGTTGCCGGCGACCGCGTCGCCGGCTTCCTGCCGAATCTCCCTGAAGCGGCGATCGCCATGCTCGCGACTGCCAGTCTCGGAGCCACCTGGTCGTCGTGCTCGCCGGACTTCGGCGTGCACGGGGTGCTCGACCGCTTCGGGCAGATTCAACCGAAGGTCCTCTTCACCGCGGACGGCTATTACTACGCCGGCAAGACCCTCGACTCACTCGCCTCCATGAAAGAGGTGCTGGAGAAGCTCGCCGGGGTGCAGCGCGTGGTGGTCGTCCCATACGTGGCGCAGGCACCCGAGCTGGCGCGACTCGGGGAAGCGGGCGCGCGCGCCACACTCTGGGCGCAGTTCGGCAGCGTCGGAGCGAAGTTGCGCTGCGCGATGCAGCCCTTCAATCATCCGCTCTACATCCTTTATTCCTCGGGCACCACGGGCGTGCCCAAGTGCATCGTGCACGGCGCGGGCGGAACGCTCCTGCAGCACCAGAAAGAGCACCTGCTGCACACCGATCTGGGCCGGCGCGACCGCCTGTTCTACTTCACGACCTGCGGCTGGATGATGTGGAACTGGCTGATGAGCGCCCTCGCCACCGGTGCGACGCTGGTCCTTTATGACGGCAGCCCCTTTCACCCCGACCCGGGCGTGCTGTGGCGCATGGCCGCCGAGGAGCGCGTCACCGTCTTTGGCACCAGCGCCAGGTATCTCGGCTCGCTGGAGAAGAGCGGCTTCATCGCGGCGCGCAACGTGGACCTGACACCGTTGCGCAGCCTCCTCTCGACCGGTTCCCCGCTCCTGCCCGACGGCTTCGACTTCGTCTACTCGAGCATCAAGGCGGACCTGCAGCTCGCCTCGATCTCCGGCGGCACCGACATCGTCTCGTGCTTCGCGCTCGGCTGCCCCATCCGCCCGGTGCAGCGCGGCGAGATCCAGTGCCGGGGCCTCGCGATGGCGGTCGATATCTTCGATGACGACGGCCACCCGGTGCGGGGCGTGCGCGGGGAGCTCGTGTGCACCGCGCCCTTCCCCTCGATGCCGCTCGGCTTCTGGAACGATGCGGATGGCGCGCGCTACCGCGCCGCCTATTTCGAGCGTTTTCCGGGGGTATGGCACCACGGCGACTACGCTGCGCTCACCGAGCACGACGGCCTCGTCATCTACGGCCGCTCGGACGCGGTGCTCAACCCCGGCGGCGTGCGCATCGGTACCGCCGAGATCTACGGCGCGGTCGAGAGTCTGCCGCAGATCCTGGAGGCACTGGCGGTCGGCCAGGACTGGCAGGGCGATGTGCGGGTGGTGCTGTTCGTGCGATTGCGGCCGGGGGTGCAGCTCGATGAGGCGTTGCAGAGACAGATCCGCGCCAAAATCCGCGAGCACACCACCGCGCGCCACGTGCCGGCGCGGATCGTCGCGGTGCCGGACATTCCGCGGACTCTGTCCGGCAAGCTCACCGAGCTCGCCGTGCGCAACGTCATCCACGGCCTGCCGGTGAAGAACGTCGACGCGCTCGCCAACCCGCAGGCGCTCGAGCACTTCCGCAATCTCTCCGAGCTCGCGAGCTGACCCGCAACGCGTGCGCCAGACCTACGATCTGCGAGCGCTCTATGCCCGCGAGCTGCGCGAGCGCGACTACAGCCCCGACCGCGCGCAACTGCGCGCCGTGGCGAAGCTCGACCTGCTGCGCCGCCGTCTGCTGCGGGCGCACGCCTCGCGGGCGCCGCACTGGCTCGGGAGGCTGTGGCGCAGCACGCCGGCCGCTCCGCGGGGGCTGTATCTGTGGGGCGGCGTCGGCCGCGGCAAGACTTTTCTGATGGACCTGTTCTTTGCGAGCCTGCCCTTCGCCGAGCGCCGCCGTCAGCATTTCCACCACTTCATGCACGAAGTGCACGCACGGCTCGCGGACCTGAGGCACGAGCGCGATCCGCTCGAGCTGCTCGCGGCGCGGCTGGCGCAGGATATCCGGGTACTGTGTTTCGATGAGCTGCAGGTCACCGACATCGCAGACGCCATGATCCTGGGCGGACTCTTCCGCGCTCTGCTGCAGCGCGGGGTCACGCTGGTCGCAACTTCCAACACGCCGCCGCCGGAGCTCTACCGGGATGGGCTGCAGCGCGCGCGCTTCCTCCCGACAATCGAGCTGCTCGAGCGGAGCCTCGAAGTGCTGCGCCTCGGCGGTACGACCGACTACCGCCTGCGCGAGCTCACCGGGGCGGGTGTGTATCTGCCCGCGGGGGAGCCGGCGACGCCGGCCCGCCTGGCGCAGCTGTTCGGCCGCCTCGGCGGCCGCAGCACTCGCTCCGGAGGCAACGTTCTCATCGAGGGACGACCGATCGCCGTCGTTCGCGAAGGTGCGGGGGTTGCGTGGTTCGAGTTCGCCGCCCTGTGCGGCGGACCCCGCAGCGCCGACGACTACATCGAGATTGCGCGCGAATACGGCTCGCTGGTCGTCTCTGACGTGCCGGTGCTCGAGGCGGCAGACGACGATGCCGCGCGCCGCTTCATCGAGCTGATCGATGAGCTCTACGACCGCAACGTGAATCTGATCGTGTCAGCGGCCGCGCCGCCCGGCGAGTTATATCGTGGCGAGCGCCTCAGGGCGCCATTCGAGCGCACCGTCAGCCGCCTGATCGAGATGCAGAGCGCGCAATACCTCGCGCGCGAGCACAAGCCCTAGCGACTGCCCATGCCTTATTTGGCGCTGAGGGTGCCGTCCTTGTCGATGTCGAAATTGACCTGCTGACCACTGCTGTTCACCGCCGAACCGATCCAGTCGGAGCCGTTCTTGTGCAGGCCCTGGATGTTCGTGTACCCCTTCTGTCCCAGCAGCTGCGTCACCTGCTGCTCATCGAGCGAAGCAGGTCCGACATAGCCCTTCTCAGATCTCGCGCCGCCGCCGAAAGCCGAGCACGCGCCCAGCAGCATCAGACAGCTGACGACCAGCATATTCCGCATGGCAACCTCTTCCGTCCTAAAGCCTTGCTTGTGGAGCGCGCACGCTAAGGCCAGCGCGCTCAAATCTGCATAGGACGCGTGCAGAAATGTCGTGCGCGACTGGCGGAATTGGCGGTAGGAGAGTCCCTACGAGACTAAATGACGCCGCGGCGGATCTGATCCTGCTCGATCGATTCGAACAGCGCGCGGAAGTTTCCCTCGCCGAACCCCTCGTTCCCCTTGCGCTGGATGATCTCGAAGAAGATCGGGCCGATGACATTCTTCGTGAAGATCTGCAGCAGCACGCCCTCACCGCGCGAGGGATTGCCGTCGATGAGGATGCGCCGCGAGCGCAGCTCGTCGAGCTTCTCGCGATGCCCGGGGACGCGCGCCGCGACGCCCTCGTAGTAGCTGTCGGGTGTATCCTGGAATGCCACGCCCTGGCTGCGCAGCACGTCGACCGTGCGGTAGATGTCCGCGGTGGCGAGCGCGATGTGCTGGATGCCCTCGCCGTGGTACTCGCGCAGGTACTCCTCGATCTGACTCTTGTCGTCCTGGGATTCGTTGATCGGGATGCGGATCTTGCCGCAGGGACTGGTCATGGCGCGCGACAGGAGCCCGGTGAGCTTACCCTCGATGTCGAAGTAGCGGATCTCGCGGAAGTTGAACAGCTTCTCGTAGAACCCCGCCCACACGTCCATGCGTCCCCGCCCGACGTTGTGGGTCAGGTGGTCGATCACCGCCAGCCCCGCGCCTGCGCCCGGCGCTGTCGGCGCCAGCGGCCGGAAGTCCACGTCGTAGATCGAGCGCTCGCCGTAGAGATCCACCAGATAAATGAGGGAGCCGCCGATGCCCTCGATGCAGGGAATGTTGAGCTCCATGGGACCCGCGCTCTGGGGACCGGGCCTGGCGCCGAGCTCGAGAGCGCGCCGGTAGGCGGCGGCGGCGTCGCGCACGCGGAAGGCCATGGCACATGCCGAGGGGCCATGCGCTCGGGCGAAGCCTTGAGCGAAGGACTGCGGCTCCGCGTTGATGATGAAGTTGATCTCCCCCTGGCGATGGAGCGTCACGTTCTTGGAGCGATGGCGTGCCACCGCCGGGAAGCCGAGTCGCTCGAACAGGGTACGCAGCAGCTGCGGGTCGGGCGCCGTGTATTCGACGAACTCGAATCCATCGGTGCCCATCGGGTTGTCCGGCGGGGCGCTCATCGTGCGCATTATAGGCGCCGCAGCCGCCATGCCGCCGCCTCGGCCGCCTGGCGGGCCGCCCGCAGCATCCCCTATGTATAATCACGCGCCTCCATGCACAGCCAAGCTTCCGAAGACAGCCGGCTGCTGCGCAGCATTCCCGCAGCACGGGTCGCGCTGATCCAGCGCATCGCGCGCGCGGCTCCGAGCGGAGCCGGTCAGCGCGATCTCAAGCAGCGCTTCCTGCGCAGCTATTTCCACGGAGTGGCCGAAGAGGATCTGGCGGAGCATCAGCCCGCGCTGCTCGCGCGAGCGGCGCTCGCTCACCTGGCCTTCGGCGCGCGGCGTGCTCCGGGGCGCTCGCTGGTGCGGGTCTTCAATCCGGGGGCCGATGAGGGCTTCGAGTCACCGCACACGCTGGTGCTCACCGTCACCGACGACATGCCCTTCCTCGTCGACTCCCTCGGCATAGCGCTCGGCCGTGCCGGACTCGCCGTGCACCTGATCGTGCACCCGGTGTTGCAGGTGCGCCGCGACGGGCGCGGGCGACTGCTGGACATCGGCGCAAACGGCGCTCAGGCGGCGCACGCCGAGTCGTGGCAGCTGTACGAAATCGATCGCCTCACCGACGGCAGGCAGCTGGAGAAGCTGCGGCACGAGCTGGAGTCGACTCTCGCCGACGTGCGCTCCGCCGTGCACGACTTCATGCCGATGCGCGAGCGGGTGCGCGAGATCATCGCGCGCCTGGAAGCCGATCCGCCGCCGCTCCCTGCGGGCGAGGTGAGCGAGGCGCGCCACCTGCTCGACTGGATGGAAGGCCGGCATTTCGTGTTCCTGGGCTACCGCCATTATCGGCTCGAGCGCGGCCGCAGCGAGGATCGCCTGGTGCCGGATGTGCTCTCGAGCCTCGGCGTGCTGGCCCGCGGGCGGCGCAGGGGCGCGCGCGCCGCTGCGACGGTGCTGCGCGGCCCGGTACGCGTCCGCGCGCGCGAGCCGGAGGTGCTGATCGTCACCAAGGCCAACTCGCTGGCGACCGTGCATCGCGCCGAATACCTCGACTACGTCGGCGTCAAGACCTTCGACAGCCGGGGGCTGGTCGACGGCGAGCACCGCTTCCTCGGGCTCTGGACCTCGACCGCCTATCACGGCAGCCCGCGAGACATCCCGGTGCTGCGCCGCAAAGTCGAGCGCGTCATCGAGCATTTCGGGCTCGATCCCGCGAGCCACGACGGCAAGGAAGTACTCAACGTTCTCGAGACTTATCCGCGCGACGAGCTGTTTCAGGCGGGCGTGCCCGATCTGATCCGCATCGTGCGCGGGGTGGTGAACCTCTACGAGCGGCGCACCGTGCGGCTGCTGGTGCGCCGCGACCCCTACCAGCGCTTCTACTCGTGCCTGATCTACGTGCCGCGCGATCGCTACAACACCGAAGTGCGCCAGCGCATCGAGCGCATCGCGGCGGAGGGTCTCGCGGGCGTGAGCGTCGAGAGCCAGGCGCAGATCTCCGGTGCCAGCCATGCGCGCGTGCACGTGGTGGTGCGCACCGATCCCGACAGGCATCACAAGCCGGACTTCGCCGCGCTCGAGCGGCGCATCGCAGAGGCCGCCCTCACCTGGGCCGACCGACTGCGCGAGGTGCTCATCGCGCAGCGCGGCGAGGCCGCGGGCCTTGCCCTGCTCGCGCGTTACCGCCAGGCCTTCCCGATCGCCTACCGGGACGATGTGGCACCGACCGCAGTGCTCGATGACCTGGCGGACCTGGAGGCGCTGCGCACCGAGCCGCAGGCGCTGCGACTCAAGCTGTATCGACCCGCCGCGCAGCAGGCGCAGCGGGTGCATCTCAAGGTCGTCAGGCGCGGCGACCCGGTGCCGATCTCCGACATCCTGCCGATGCTGGAGAACTTCGGGTTGCGGGTGATCTCCGAGCGTCCCTACCAGCTCGCCTGGCCCGATGGCGGTGCCGCCTGGATCCAGGATTTCGAGCTCGAGCACCGCGACCGGATGGTCGTCGACATTGCCCGTTCGGAGGCCAACTTCCGCGAGGCGTTCCTCGCCGCCTGGACCGGCTTAGTCGAGAACGACGGCTTCAACCGCCTCACTCTCAGCGCGGACCTGCACACGCGGCAGATCGTGGTGCTGCGTGCCTACTGCCGTTACCTGCTGCAGACCGGCGTGCCGTTCAGTCAGGTTTACATGGAGCGGACGCTGGCGGGCAACGTGGCAATAGCCCGCGCGCTCGTGCGCCTGTTCGCTCTGCGCTTCGATCCCAGCCTCGCGCGCCGCGGCTCCGCCGGCGAGCGCGCCGCCGAAAATACGGTGACGCAGATCCGCAACGCCCTCGACGGCGTCGCCAGCCTCGACGACGACCGGATACTGCGTGCCTACCTGAATCTGGTGCGCGCGACGCTGCGTACCAACTTCTACCAGGCGACTCAGGAGGGGCAGCCCAAGAGCTACCTGTCCTTCAAGTTCGATCCTTCACAGATCCCGGATCTGCCGCTGCCCAAACCCAAGTTCGAGATCTTCGTATACAGCCCCCGGGTCGAGGGGGTGCATCTGCGCATGGGCGACGTCGCGCGCGGCGGCATCCGCTGGTCCGACCGGCGCGAGGATTTCCGCACCGAAGTGCTCGGCCTCATGAAGGCGCAGAACGTCAAGAACACGCTGATCGTTCCCGTGGGCGCCAAGGGCGGCTTCGTACCGAAGCGCCTGGCCGGCAGCCGCGAGGAGATCCAGGCCGAGGTGGTGCGCTGCTATCAGACCTTCATCCATGGCCTCCTCGACCTCACCGACAACATCGTCTCGGGGCGTATCGTGCCGCCGGCGCAGGTCGTGCGCCGCGACGGCGACGACCCCTACCTGGTGGTGGCCGCCGACAAGGGCACCGCGACCTTCTCGGACCTCGCCAACGCAATCTCGGCCGAATACCGCTTCTGGCTCGGGGATGCCTTCGCCTCCGGCGGCTCGGCAGGCTACGACCACAAGAAGATGGGCATCACGGCGCGCGGCGCCTGGGAGTGTGTGAAGCGGCACTTCCGCGAGATTGGCATCGACATACAGAGGAAAGACTTCACCGTCGTCGGCATCGGCGACATGTCGGGCGATGTGTTCGGCAACGGTATGCTGCTCTCGCGCCACATCCGGCTGCAGGCCGCTTTCGATCACCGCCACATCTTCCTCGACCCCGACCCGGATCCGGCGCTGAGCTTCGCCGAGCGGGCGCGACTGTTCGATCTGCCGCGCTCGAGCTGGGACGATTACGACCGTAAGAAGATATCGCGCGGCGGCGGTGTGTTTGCGCGCTCGGCGAAATCAATTCCGCTGTCGGCGGAGGTGCGCACGCTCCTCGGCCTGCAGGACGCCAGCGCCGCCCCGAACGAGATCATCCGCGCCATTCTGACGCTGCCGGTCGACCTGCTGTGGAACGGCGGAATCGGCACCTACGTGAAGGCGACCGATGAGCGCAATGCGGAAGTCGGCGATCGCACCAACGACGGGCTGCGCATCAACGGCCAGGCGCTGCTCGCGAAAGTGGTCGGCGAGGGCGGCAATCTCGGACTGACGCAGCGCGGCCGCATCGAATATGCGCTCGCCCGCGGGCGCCTCAACACCGACTTCATCGACAACTCCGCCGGGGTCAACACATCGGACGTCGAAGTCAACGTCAAGATCGTACTCAACCCGCTGGTGGCCGAGGACAAGCTCTCACGCGGCGATCGCAACCGTCTGCTCGCGCGCATGACCAACGAAGTGGCGGCGCTCGTGCTGCGCAACAACTACCTGCAGAGCCAGGCGCTCAGCACGCTGGAGCTGCAGGGAGTCGCGCGGCTGATGGAGTTCCAGTACCTCATCCGCGCGCTCGAGCGCGAGGGCGTCCTCAATCGCGCCCTGGAGTTCCTGCCGAGCGACGACGAGCTCACCGATCGTCGCAAGAGCGGCATGGGCCTGACACGCCCGGAGCTGGCGATCCTGCTCGCCTACAGCAAGATCTGGCTCAGCAACCACCTGCTGGCCTCCGACGTTCCCGAGGACCCCTACCTTTCGGCGGAGCTGGAGCGTTACTTCCCGGCACCCATGCCGGAGCGCTTCCGCCGCGCCATCGCCCATCACCGTCTGCGCCGCGAGATCATCGCCACCGCGACCACCAACAGCCTGGTCAACCGCATGGGCCCGACATTCGTGCCGCGCGTGCAGGGAGACACGGGCGCCGAGCCCGCGCGGATCGCCCGCGCCTACACCGCAGCGCGCGAGATCTTCTCGATGCGCGCGATCTGGGAACAGATCGAGGCGCTCGACAACAAGGTGCCGGCGAAGCTGCAGTACGAGGCGGCCTTCCAGACGAGCCGGCTGCTGCGCCACGCCACCTACTGGCTGCTCGCCTCCGGCGGCGCCCTGCAGGTCGATGCCGCCGTGCGCACCTTCCGGGACGGGGTGCGCCAGCTCGAGGCCGAGACACCGGGAGTGCTGACGGGGACCGAGCTGGTGCGCTTCGATGAGGCGCGCAAGCACTACAGCGATGCGGGGCTCCCGCCACCCCTCGCCTCGCGCATTGCCGCGCTCGAGGCGCTCAACGCCGCGCTCGATATCGTCGAGGTTGCAGCCAGCCACAAGGTCAGCGTCGCGGAGACCGCGCGCGTGTATTTCGAGGTCGGTACGCGCATCGGCTGCGACTGGCTTCAGTCCCGCATCGAGGGACTCACGGTCGAGGGCCAGTGGCAGGCGATCGCGCGCAGCGGGCTGCGCGATGCGGCGCTGCGAGTGCACCGCCGCCTCGCCGAGCGGGTGCTGGCGCGCAAGGACCGTGGCGCCGCTCCGGCCCGTGTCACCGCCTGGATCGAGTCCGGCGGAAAGGAGCTGGCGCACTCGCACCGCACGATTGCGGACATGCGCGCCGCGGATGCCGGCGATTTCGCCACGCTCACCGTGGGCCTCGAAGCGCTGCGAAAACTGGCGAACTAGGCGCGGCGCGGAGAGAGCCATGGCGGTTGGAAAGCTCATTCTGGTGCGTCACGGCCAGAGTCTCTGGAACCTCGAGAACCTCTTCACCGGCTGGACCGACGTCGATCTCACCGAGCAGGGGCGGAGCGAGGCGGCGCAGGCCGGCCGCGAGTTGCTGAAGGAGCGACTCGAGGTGGGCGTTGCGTTCACCTCGGTGCTGAAGCGCGCCATCCGCACGCTTTGGATCATGCTGGACGAGATGGACCGCATGTGGGTCCCGGTCGAGCGTTCCTGGCGCCTCAACGAGCGGCACTACGGCGCGCTGCAGGGGCTCAACAAGGCGCAGACCGTCGCGCAGCACGGCGAGGCCCAGGTAAAGATATGGCGGCGCAGTTACGACATCCCGCCCCCGCCGCTCCCCGGGGAGGACCCGCGCCACCCGCGCTTCGATCCCCGCTACGCGGCGGTCGCTGCGCACGACCTCCCTGCCACCGAGTCGCTCAAGGACACCCTGGGGCGCGTCCTGCCCTACTGGCACGCCCGCGTCGCCCCGGAGCTGCGCACCGGGCACAACGTGCTGGTGGTGGCACACGGCAACAGCCTGCGTGCCATGGTGAAGATGCTGGACGAGATGAGCGAGAGCGAGATCGTCGAGCTCAATATTCCAACCGGCGTGCCGCTTCTCTACGAGCTCGACGCGCAGTTGAGACCCGAGGCGCGCCGCTATCTGGGCGACCCGGCCGCAATCGCCGCCGCCGCCGAAGCCGTCAAGCGCCAGACCGAAAAGCGTTGACGGCGCGCCGCGCGCCTACGCAGCCCAGCCGTCATAGCGGCCCTTGAACTCCTGCGCGAGCGCCGTCATGCGCGCGCTCAGCGCCTGCATGTCCGGCAGGATCAGCCGCATGCTCTTGGTCGCATGGAGACTGAAGGGAAGATCGCTCTCATCCTGCATCGGCTTGACGTCGACGCTGAATTCCGGCTCGAGTCTCGCCCGTACCCCCTGGCAGGCGCTCGCATCCGGCAGCGCCATGAAGAAGTCGACGGCGTAATCGTTGAAGGGAATGTAGCCGCGCCCCCGCAGGCGCTCGAGCAGCTGCGCGTCCCAGCTCGCGACGCGCGCGCGCTGCGCGGCGCGCAGCTTGAAGTACACGCGCACCACGATCAGCAGCAGAGCCACCACCAGGAACGCGATGAAGGACAACATGCTTGGCCGCGTCCCGCCGCGCTCAGCGCGGCGTCTTGCCGGGAAAGCGCGGCTTGCGTTTGTCGAGGAACGCAGCCACTCCCTCCACGGCATCGGCGCTCGCCGCCTGCGCGGCGATGGTCTCGCTCTCGAGCACCATCTGCGACTCAAACGCGCCCAGTGAGTGCGCGATCAGCCGCTTGGTGGCACCGTAGGCGGTGGCCGGTCCGCGCGCCAGGCGCTCGGCGAGCTCCAGCGAGCGCTCGAGCAGCCGCTCGTCCGCGACCACCTCGTTCACCAGCCCCCAGGAAAGCGCCTCCTCGGCGCTGAGCGTGCGATTGAGCAGCAGCAGCTCCATGGCGCGCTTGAGGCCGACGATGCGCGGCAGCAGGAAGGAGGTGCCGGCGTCGGGACTGAGGCCGACGCCCGTGTAGGCGAGGTTGAACCTCGAGCCGTGCGCCGCGAGCGCCAGGTCCGCCATCGCGACCAGGCCCACGCCGGCTCCGGCGGCGGTACCGTTGACAGCCGCGACCACCGGCGCATCCATGCGCACGAAGTGCGAGATGGCGGCGTGCAGGTAGGTGGTGAGCTCGCGAATGTGGTCATCGAGCGAGAGCTCGCGCGAGGGCACGGCCCGCAGATCGCCGCCGAAGCAGAAGTGCTCGCCCGCGCCGGTGATCACCACGGCGCGCACCGTGGGGTTGCGTGCACAAGTCATCGCGGCGGCCAGCAGGTCCATCGCCATCTGCAGGTTGAGCGTGTTGGAATGCTCGGGCCGGTTGAGCCGCACCAGCGCCACCGCACCGTGGGTCTCCACCTGAACGCTGGCGGTGGACACGGCCGCTCTATTCGTCCGGCGCGACCGTCACGCGCAGCCCGGCCAGCGCCGGCGTGAACTCGACCTGGCATGACAGGCGCGAGTTCTCGCGATAGTGGCCGAGCTCCGTGAGCAGCTCACGCTCATCCGACATGATCGCCGGCAGCTTCGCCAGCCATTCGGGGTCCACATAGATGTGGCAGGTGGCGCACGAGCACATGCCGCCGCAAATGGCGGCCACACCGTAATCGAGCTCGCGCAGATTCTCCATCAGCTTGAGACCCGTCGTCGCGTCCACCTCATGCTCGATCCCGTCGCGATCCACGACCCGCAACAGCGCCATGCAGCTCCTCGGTCACCGCGCATGATTGTGCGACGGCTTTGCCGCGGTAGTGTGCCGCTTGGGCGTTCCTGCCGCCAGCGCCACGG
>DATGJR010000169.1:0-44457 GCA_035295065.1 Steroidobacteraceae bacterium | reverse complement strand
CCCCCGCCACCCTCTCCTCCGCCAGAGAAGACCAATGGGTAGCCCAACCACAAAAAGAATAATGAGTGCCCGGGCGGCCGCGCGGTTCGCGGCGCTCGCGCTTTGTGCGGCGGTGCCCGCGCTCGCGCAGCAGCCGCCCGCGAGTGCGCCCGCACCGCTGGCCGCGGCCCCTGCCACGCCCGCAGCGCCCGTGCCCTGGTCGAGCCTCTCGCCACAACAGCAGAAGCTCCTGGGGAGCTATGGCGAGAAGTGGCAGAGCCTTCCCCCCGATCGTCAGCAGTCGCTCGCCCACGGCAGCGAGCGCTGGCTCGGCATGAGCGCCGAGCAGCGCGATCAGGCGCGCGAGCGCTTCTCGCGCTGGCAGTCGCTCCCGCCCGCTCAGCGCCAGTCGCTGCGCGATCGCTGGCAGAGGTTCCAGGCGCTGCCCCCCAATCAGCAGGCGATCGTGCGCGAGAACTTTCATCGCTTTCAGCAGCTTCCGCCCGCGCAGCGTCAGCAGCTGCGCCAGCAGTGGCGCAACGCGACCCCCGAGCAGCGCCGCGACATGGTGCAGCACGCTCGCGAGGAGCGGATGAAGCGTTTCGAGTCGCGCGGCGGGCGTCCGCCGCCGCCGAGGCGCTGAGGCGCTATTTGCGCGTGGTTGTTGCCGGCCGCACCGGCACCGGCACGTTGCACACGTCGACCTTACCCGCGGGCACCTTGAACCAGGGCTCGTGCCGATTGCGGCGCGCCTCGAGGTAAGCTGCGAAGGTCGGGGTATCGGTTCTCAGAATCTCGAGCGGCGTACGCTCGGCCTCCGGCACATCCGCCGCGACCCGCAGCGACTTGAGCGGCGTCCGCTCGCTGACATGCTCGTAGAAGCCCAGGTCGCCGTGCCCGCGCGGCATCACGGACAGGAGGTCCATGCCGCGCACGACTCGCCCGAACAGCGTGACGTTGCGATCGAGGTGGCGCGGCGCCTGCCCGAGGACCACGTAGATCTCGGTGCCGCCGCCCGAGTCGACATCGTTGTCGCGCCCGGCTCCCACCATGCCATAGCAATGCACGAGCCAGGCGCGGCCAATCTGCGGATCCGCGGCGACGGGAAAGCCGTCGAGGAAGCCGGTGACCGGTGCGTAAGTGTCGGGATCCGGGAGGCGGGTCAGAGTGAGCCCGCGCAGCGGCCTCTCGAACTCCGCGGCCAGAGTGCGCTGCGCCTTTTGCACGGGCTTTTTCCCGTCGGCATCGCCCCACTGCACCACGTAGTTGTCCTGCGCGCGCATGATCGCCAGTCCATCGAAGTATTGCTCGCGCGAGAGCGCGATGACGTTAGCGACGTGGTGCGGCGCGAATACCGGCGCGAGCTCGATGATGACACGGCCGCCCGGCAGCTCGAGATAGAGCGTCTGCTGCGGGTCGAGTGCACGCCAGTCGGAAGGAGCGGAAGCGGCGAGCACTTCGGCGGTGGTCTGCGCCTTGAGGGCGGGCTGCGAGACAGAACTCGCGCGCGCTGTGCCGAGGGCGCACGCCACCAGCAGTGCCAGGAGCAGTTGTCGTCCGGTCTTCATGGGTCACGCTCGTCCGAGTGAAAAAGATGCAGCATGCGATGCAGGAGCGGCGCCAGAATGATACTCACCGTGATGATGAACATGAGCCCCGCGTACAGGGCGTAGAAGCCGGCGAACAGTTTACCCGCGGGTGTCGCCGGATTGTTCACCGGCCCCATGCCACCCAGCAGCATGGCCGCGTTCAGAAAGGCATCGCGCCAGGGGAGATGCTCATAGTGCTCGTAGCCGGCCATCCCGATCCACAGCGACAGAACGAGCAGGAGCGCCGCGAACGCGGCGTGGCGCAGCATGCGCAGCGCGAAGCGCCGGGGTGTGAGGGGCGTGCTGCGGCGTCGCTCGTACATGTCAATCAGCCCCGAAGCCGCGTGAAGCCATCCGTGCTCCAGTCCTCGCTTCCGACGCCGTGATGCACGATGAACAGGCCCTCCGGGTCGTACTGCCTCTTGATGGACTTGAGGCGCCCGTAGTGGGGACCGAAATACGCCTCCTGCCAGCGCTCGTTGAAGAAGTTGCTCTCGGAGAGATAGGAGCCGGGCGAGGGAGCGACCTGCTCGAGCGCCGCGGTCGCCGCGTCGATCGCGCGAGCGTCGGCGCGCGCGGCGTTGAGGTCCATGGGCGGGCGGGCCTCGCCCGGATAGGAGGGCCGCTCGCCGTCGGCGATGATGGCGAGCGCGAACGCCTCGGTCACCGCAGGATTCATCGCGGTATCGAGCGAGGCATCGATGGCCGCGCGCGGTGCGAACGCGAGGCCCTTATTGAAGTGCAGCTGCACGTCCTTGTGACGCGAGGCGGCGAAGAGTGCATCGGCCAGCCGCGGCTGCGCGGCACCTTCCAGGAGCCTCGCGGGAAGCCATAGCGAGTCATAGCCGTGGAGGAAGGCGCCGACCTGATCCTGATCGCCCTCCCAGTAGCCGTGGTCGGGCGAGGCCCCGGCACGCTTGTCGGGAATCATGCTGGGATTCCCCTGAATCTCCCACCAGCTCTGCGGCTTGTGGCCGCTCGCGCCGAGCTCCTCTTTTATCGAGAGCTCGGTGGATGACTTGACCCAGTCGAAGAACGGCTGCCACGCGGCCCGCGCTTCCTCGCGGGAGAGGCCCTGCTGCACCATCGAGATTTTCAACGAGTTGTCCGACTTCACCGCCACCTGCTCTCCCCAGCGGAAGTTCGCGAGCCGCTCGGCGTAGTGGGAGATGAAGCGCCCGAGGAGCGCACGGAAAGCCGGGTCGCTCTTCGCCTGGATGACGCCCCAGGCGGCGCCGAAGTACTGCGGCAGCTCGTGAGTGCGCAGCGTCAGGCGCGTGACGACCCCGAACGTTCCACCGCCCCCGCCCTTGAGTGCCCAGAAAAGATCCGCATCGCGACAGGCGTTGACGATGCGGACGCGGCCGTCGGCGGTGACCACCTCCGCTTCGATGAGTCCCGCGGCGGCATTTCCGAAACCCTTGGAGAAGCTGCCGAAGCCGCCCGACTGCACCAGGCCCGCCACTCCCACGGTGGTGCACCCGCCCCCCTGCACGTAACGGCCGGCGCGCGTGGTGACCGCCGTGTAGGCATCGATCCACACGCAGCCGGCGCCGAGTGACACCGCGGGGGTCGCTGCAGCGTGCCCCTCACAGCCCTCGCCGATGAATGCATCGTGCAGGTGGATGTCGTTGAGCGAGCGCGTCCAGATGAGGAGCGAGTCGGGGGCGCTGGAGGTCCCGAGGTAGCTGTGAGCGCCGCCCTTCACCACGACCCGCAGGTTGTGCGTGCGCGCGAAGTTGACCGCGTGCGCCACGTCCTGCGCGTTGCGCGCGCGCACCGCGTAGGCGCTGGGTGCCGGCGTCCAGGCATCGAGCCAGCCGGAGACCTGGGTACCCCCGGGCTGATCGCCGATCCAGAAGGGATTGCGCAGGTTCTGCGTCACTTCGGCGCAGGCGGCCGAGGTCTCGGCGCTCGCGCAGGGAGCGAACAGCGCCTGGGGCTTCAAGAGACTCCCGCCGACCTGGGCGCCGAGCTCCTGCCACTGCGCGGGTGTGGGCCAGTAGGCATCGCCTGGGCGCACGCGCGCGAAGGGGGACATGGCGCGCGCCGCGAGTCGCGCGGGTAGCGCGAGAGACAGCGGTAATGCCGCCCCGAGCTTCAGAAGATTCCTGCGCTGCATGGCGAGACGCTCCTTTACCGGCGCCCTGTCACAGGGCGGTATGCCCGGTCGGCTCGACCGCGTCAGCCGACCGCCTTCACCGCCGCGATGAGCTCGGCGGCCGCCTTCTGCGCATCGCCATAGAGCATGCGGGTGTTGTCGAGATAGAAGAGGGCGTTCTCGATTCCTGAGAACCCGGCGCCCTTGCCGCGCTTGATGACGATGACGTTCTTCGCCTTGTCGGCATTCAGGATCGGCATGCCGTAGATCGGGCTCGACTTGTCGGTGCGCGCCACCGGGTTCACCACATCGTTCGCGCCGATGATGAGCGCGACGTCGGCGGTCTCGAACTCGGCGTTGATCTCATCGAGATCGGAGATGAGGTCATAGGGAACGCCGGCTTCGGCGAGCAGCACGTTCATGTGACCCGGCATGCGCCCCGCTACCGGGTGGATGGCGAAGCGCACGGTCACCCCGCGGTCGATGAGCAGCTGCACCAGCTCCCAGATCTTGTGCTGCGCCTGCGCGACCGCCATGCCGTAGCCCGGCACCACGATCACCTTGGAGGCGAAGGCCATCATGACGCCGACGTCGGAGGCCTCGATGGGCTTCAGGCTCCCGGTGACCGTGCCCGTCGCCTCCCCGCCCGTGTCGCCGAATCCCGAGAAGAGGACGTTGCCGAGCGAGCGGTTCATGGCCTTCGCCATGAGCTGCGTGAGGAGTGTGCCGGCCGAGCCGACCACCGTGCCGGCGATGATCATCGCGGCGTTATCGAGCACGAAGCCCTCGAGCGCGACCGCGAGCCCGGTGAGCGCGTTGTAGAGCGAAATCACCACCGGCATGTCGGCGCCGCCGATGGGTAGTGTCATGGTGATGCCGAGAACGAGCGCCAGGACGAAGAAGCCCGTGACGATCGCGGGCGAGGCGTTCACGTGGGCAGCGACCAGGGCGCCGAGGACCAGCGCGGCGGCGAGCAATCCTAAGTTCACGATCTGCTGGCCGGTGAAGCGGATGCTCCCGGTGATTAGCCCCTGGAGCTTGCCGAAGGCGATGGCACTGCCCGAGAAGGACACCGCTCCAATGATCCCGCCGGCGACCGCGAGTGAGACGGTGACATAGCCCTCGGCCCCGCCGCGATAGAGCTCGACCGCCGCGATCGCCGCCGCGGCCCCGCCCCCCATGCCGTTGTAGAGCGCGATCATCTGCGGCATGTCGGTCATGGCGACCCGCTTGCCGCTCCACCAGGCGAGCCCCCCGCCGACCAGCATCGCCGGCAGGATCAGCTCGTAGTTGCTCATTCCCGGGTAGAGGAAAGTGATCAGGGTCGCGACGCCCATGCCGGCGCCCGCCCACAGGATCCCGCTGCGCGCCGTCACGGGCGAGCTCATGCGCTTCAGGCCCAGGATGAAGAGCACCGCGGTGACGAAGTAGCTCGCCTGGATCGCGAGGCTCGCGGAGAGCCAGCCCGGCATCAGTGGGTCTCCTTCGCTTTGGCACGCGCCCCGGAGGACTTGAACATCTCCAGCATGCGCTCGGTGACGACGTAGCCGCCGACCGCATTGCCGGCGGCGAGCAGCACGCCGATGAAGCCGATGCTCTTCTCGAGCGGTGTGTGCGCGCTGCCTAAGGCCACCATGGCGCCCACCAGCACGATGCCGTGCACGAAGTTAGAGCCCGACATGAGCGGCGTATGCAGGATCACCGGCACGCGCGAGATGATCTCGTAGCCGGTGAAGGCCGCGAGCATGAAGATATAGAGTGCCACCATTCCGGTCATATCAGCCCCCGAGCGCCTTGGCCGTCGGCCCGTGTTGGATCGCCCCGTCGCGAGTCAGGCAGGACTGCGCGAATACCTCGTCGTTCCAGTCGATCGTGAGCTCGCCTTTAGGGATCGCGGGCTTGAGGAAATTGAAGAGATTGCGCGAGTACATCTCGCTCGCGTTGTAGGCGAGCTCGGCGGCGAGATTGACGGGGCCGATCACCTGCACGCCGCGGTGCTCGATGGTTTCCCCGGCGCGCGTCAGCTCGCAGTTGCCGCCCTGCTCGGCGGCGATGTCGACCACCACCGAGCCTGCGCGCATGCGCTCGACCGCGGCACGCGAGATGATCTTCGGCGCCGGACGCCCGGGGACCGAAGCAGTCGTCACCACGGCATCCGCGACGGCGATGCGCGCATCGAGCGCTTCCTGCTGCCTGGCCTTCTCTTCCGCGGTGAGCTCGCGCGCGTAGCCGCCGGTACCCTCGGCGCTCACCCCCGTCTCGACGAACTTGGCGCCGAGCGACTTCACCTGCTCGCGGGTGGCGCTGCGCACGTCGTAGGCCTCGACCACTGCGCCCAGGCGCCGGGCGGTGGCGATCGCCTGAAGGCCCGCCACCCCTGCGCCGATAATGAGCACCTGCGAGGGGCGGATGGTGCCTGCGGCCGTGGTGAGCATGGGGAGGAACTTCTGCAGGTGGCTCGCGGCGATCAGCACCGCCTTGTAACCCGCGATGGAGGCCTGGGAAGAGAGTGCATCCATCGACTGGGCGCGCGAGATGCGCGGCACGAGCTCCATGGCGAAGCTCGTGATGCGGCGCTCCTTCAGCGCACGCACCTCGGCGGCGCGTGCGTGCGGCTGCATGAAGCCGACCACCACGGCGCCCGCCTTCAGTTGCCCGATCTGCTCGACGGTGAGCGGCTGCACCGTGAGAACGACGTCGGCCGAGCCGAGGACCGCCGCGGCGCTCTCGGCCCATGCCACATTCTTGTAGGCGGAGTCCGGAAAGCGCGCCCGCTCGCCGGCGCCACGCTCGAGAGTGACGCGCGCGCCCTCCCTTGCGAACTTCTCGGCGATCTCCGGAGTCAGACTGACGCGCGTTTCCTGCGGCGCGCTCTCCTTGAGCGCGCCAATCATCACTGCCATTCAGCGCCCCTCACGAGTGCGTGGCCGGTCGGCCACGTCACTGGAAAATTTCAATTTAATTAAGATCTTGCGGTGTTGAATTCTTGCACAAAAGTGCCGTATCTTACAGCGTTATGCACGGCATCGATCTCGATCGCGCCGATTTCGGCCTCGCAGACGACCTCGCGGTCGTGGCGGCCCCCGGTGCGCGCGGACTTTCCCAGCTCGTACTGCGCACCGACGTCGCCGGCATGCCGCTCGAGTGGATCGATTACAAGGAAGCCGCGCGACTCTACACCCAGGAGCAGGTCGCTTACACGTGCGGCTCGCTCCTCTATCAGCTCTTCGGCGGCACCAATGCGCGCACCGGCCGCCGTACCATCCTCGAGGTGAATTCGATCGTGGCCACGGTCGGGCACACGGGCAATCCCGGCAATACCCGCCACGACTACATCCCGCCGCTGAACAACCAGACCCTGTTCCGGCGCGATGCCTACCTCTGCATGTATTGCGCCTCGCGATTTCCCTCGCGCGAGCTGTCGCGCGATCACATCCGCCCCTTCAGCCAGGGTGGCCAGGATGTGTGGACCAACGTGGTGGCAGCCTGCCGCCGCTGCAATAACCAGAAGGCCTCGCGCACGCCCGAGCAGGCGCGCATGCAGCTGATCGCGGTGCCTTTCACGCCGACCTACGCCGAATACATCTTTCTCAAAGGCCGGCGTGTGCTCGCCGACCAGATGGAATATCTGGTGGCGCACTTCCCGCGCACCAGCCCGCTGCACGATCGCATCCGCGCGTATCTGAGTTAATTGGGCAAGAGTCGCCTGCGGCGCTTTTGCCGGACATTACTCCGTCGACCGCAGGCAAAGAGCGCGGTCTTTGCCTGCTGCTCATCGGGGAGCGATTCCGGCTGACATCACTTCGCTTGCGCCTGTGCAGCGATTGCTGCACCTGCTAAGGTCCGCGGCGTGATCTTTCTCGTCGACGCCTCGGTCTACGTGTTCCGTGCATGGCACTCGATGTTGCCCGACATGCGCGACCGCGATGGCAATCCCACCCATGCCGTGTTCGGCTTCGCGCGCTTCATCGGCGATCTCATCGAGCGGGTACGGCCGGCGTACATCGCGGTGGCATTCGATGCGCGCCGGCGCGACTCCTACCGCAGTCGCATCTATCCCGCCTACAAGGCGAACCGCGAGCCCGCGCCGACCGATCTCGTACGCCAGTTCGAGCGCTGCCGGGAACTGTGCCGGCACCTGGGTCTCGCTCACTTCGTGCATCCGGAGTACGAG
Organism: Steroidobacteraceae bacterium; assembly: GCA_035295065.1. Taxonomy (GTDB): domain Bacteria; phylum Pseudomonadota; class Gammaproteobacteria; order Steroidobacterales; family Steroidobacteraceae; genus 13-2-20CM-66-19. The sequence goes on along the minus strand of DATGJR010000169.1, from coordinate 36,614 downwards.
GCGGACGACATCATCGGCACGCTCGGGCGGCAGATGCGCGAGGCCGGCGTGCGCGCCGCCTTCATCACCCGCGACAAGGACCTGGCGCAGCTGATGCGTGACGGCGATCTGCTCTGGGACTTCGGCGCCCGCGGGCAGTTCGGATATCACGACATCGAGCGCCACTACGGCGTCCGACCCGAGCGCTTCGCGGACTATCTCGCCCTCACCGGAGATGAGTCCGACAACATTCCGGGCGTGCCCGGGATCGGACACCGCACCGCCGCGTCCATCATGAAGGCATTCGCCTCGCTCGATGAGCTCTACGGGGACTTAGGGAGACTGGCGTGTCTTCGGGTGCGTGGTGCGAGCACGCTCGCCGCGCGCCTCGCCGAGCATCGCGAGGCGGTCTATCTCTCGCGCCGCCTGACGCAGATCGCCTGCGACGTGCCGCTCGGGACGAGTGCCGAAGCCCTGAGGCGCCGTCTGCCGGATCTTCCCGGCCTCGGCTCCTTCTACGATGGCCTCGGCTTCGGGCCGTTCCTGCGCGCTCAGGGTGCACGGCTGGCACAGCTGCCCGCCGCCGCCTGAAGCCGCGGCGCGGTGAGCCGTGCGGAATCTTGCCGCGATCGCAGCCGGGATCGGTCGACTGAGCGGGCTCGAGTGCGCCGCAAGTCCTGAGCGGCGCGTAGCGGGCGGCAGCATCAATGACTGCTACCGCTGGCTCGCGGGGCGCACGCCGCTCTTTGTCAAGGTAGCCGCGCGCGCGGCCGCTCCCATGCTCGAGGCCGAGGCCGCAGGACTCGCCGAGCTCGAGCACGCCCGTGCGCTGCGCGTGCCGAAGGTGCTCGCGCGTGGCGAGACCGCGGAAGTCGCATTTCTCGCCCTCGAATGGCTCGAGCGGGGCACAGCGGACGAGCGCTGCGAGGCGCGCCTCGGCGAGGGCCTTGCGGCGCAACACGCAAGGAGCGCCGCCGCCTTCGGCTGGTGGCGCGACAACACCATCGGCAGCACGCCGCAGGCGAATGGATGTCTCGATTCGTGGATCGAGTTCTACCGCGAGCGGCGGCTGCGGCCCCAGCTTGCCCTGGCTGTTGCCAACGGCTTCGGCTCGCTCCTGGGAGAGCCCGGCGAGCGGCTGATCGAGGCGGTGCCGCAGATTCTCGGCGGACATCGGCCGCAGCCTTCACTCCTGCACGGCGATCTCTGGGGCGGCAACTGGCTCGCGACGAAGGACGGCGAGCCCGCAGTCTTCGACCCGGCGGTCTACTACGGCGATCGCGAGGCGGATCTCGCGATGACACGCCTGTTCGGCGGCTTCGGCCCGGCCTTCTACCGCGCCTATGAGCAGGCGGCCCCGCTCCCGCCCGGGGCTCACGTCCGGCGCGAGCTCTATGACCTCTATCACGTGCTCAATCATGCCAACCTCTTCGGCGGTGGGTATGCGGGCGAGGCGCTCGATCTGATCGAGGGGCTGTTGGCAGAAGTACGCACCTGAAGGGTGCGCGCGATTGGGCTATGCTGCCCTTTCCGGAAAGAACAAAGAGTCTCGAGAGGTGGTTATGGCGGCGGTCACGGACAAGCACATCGAGTCGGCCCTCATCGAGCAGCGGAAATTCCCGCCTTCGCAGGAGTTCACTGCACGCTCGCGCGTCAAGCCGCGTGACCTCGAGACGCTGCGCAAGCGCGCGGCCGAGGATAACGTCGGATTCTGGTCGGATCTGGCCGCCCAGGAGCTCTCCTGGCATCGGCCCTTCACCGTGGCGCTCGATGAGAGCCGCGCGCCCAACTACCGATGGTTCACGGACGGCAAGCTCAACGCCTCCTTCAACTGCCTCGACGTGCACCTCAACGAGCGTGGCCACAAGACCGCCATCATTTTCGAGGGCGAGCCCGGCGATGTGCGACGCATCAGCTACCGGGAGCTGCACGCCGATGTCTGCCGCTTTGCCAACGCGCTCAAGGCCCAGGGCATCGCCAAGGGCGACCGCGTCGTCATCTACATGCCGATGGTGCCGGAGGTTGTGGTCGCCATGCACGCCTGCAACCGCGTCGGCGCGATCCATTCGGTGGTGTTCGGCGGCTTCTCGGCGCCTGCGCTCAAGGATCGCATCGAGGACACGGAGGCGCGGCTCGTGATCACCGCCGACGGCGGCTGGCGCGGCGGCACCGCGGTCGAGCTCAAAGCCAACACCGACCAGGCGCTCGCGGCCGGCTGCCCGACGGTCGAGCGCGTCATCGTGCTCAAGCGCTCGGGGCGGCACGTGGCGATGGATTCCAAGCGCGACGTGTGGTGGCACGACGCCATAGAAGGGCAGCCGCCCTCCTGCGACCCCGAGTGGGTGGATGCCGAGCATGCGCTCTTCATCCTCTATACCTCGGGATCGACCGGGAAACCGAAGGGCATCCAGCACGCCACCGGCGGCTACCTGCTCGGCTGCAAGGTCACCACTCAGTGGGTCTTCGACCTGCGCGACGATGATGTGTTCTGGTGCACCGCGGACGTCGGCTGGGTCACCGGGCACTCCTACATCACCTATGGACCGCTCGCGGCCGGGGCGACGATCGTCATGTACGAAGGCGCTCCGACGGTGCCCGACGGCGGGCGCTTCTGGAAGAACTGCCAGACCCATGGAGTGACCGTCTTCTATACCGCGCCGACCGCGATCCGTGCGCTGATGAAGCTCGGCGACGCGCTGCCCAACAAGTACGACCTGTCGAAACTGCGGCTCCTCGGTACGGTCGGCGAGCCGATCAATCCCGAGGCGTGGATGTGGTATCACCGCGTGATCGGCAAAGAGCGCTGCCCGATCGTCGATACCTGGTGGCAGACCGAGACCGGCGCGATTCTCATCGCGCCGCTCCCAGGCACCACCGCCACCAAGCCCGGCTCGTGCACCGTGCCGCTCCCCGGTATCGAGGCGGACATCGTCAACGACCACGGCGAGTCGGTGAAGCGCCCCGATGCCGGCGGCTATCTCGTGATCCGCAAGCCCTGGCCCTCGATGCTGCGCACCATATGGCGTAACAACCCGCGCTATGTCGAAGGCTACTGGTCGAAGTTCCACACGCGCTGCTACGTTGCGGGCGACAGCGCGCACCGCGATAAGGACGGCTACTTCTGGATCATGGGGCGGATCGATGACGTGTTGAAGGTGTCCGGGCACCGTCTCGGCACCATGGAGATCGAGTCGGCGCTGGTCGCGAATCCGCGCGTCGCGGAAGCCGCCGTGGTCGGCAAGCCGCATGACATCAAGGGCGAGTCGGTATTCGCGTACGTGGTGCTGCGCGGCCCGCGTCCGACGGGTGATACGAGCGCCCTGACCAAGGAGCTGCGCGACTGGGTAGGCGAGCAGCTCGGCCCCATCGCCAAGCCCGACGACATCCGCTACGCGGACAACCTGCCGAAGACCCGCTCGGGCAAGATCATGCGCCGCCTGCTGCGGGCCGTGGCCAACAATGAACCCGTGACGCAGGACGTCTCGACGCTCGAGAACCCCGCGATTCTCGATCAGCTGCGCGGCATCGATACCCCCGCGAAGAAGCCCGCCCGCGCGAAAGCGAAACGTGCCAGGCCCCGCAAGGCCGGCAAAGCCCGCGCCGCTCCCGGAGGCCGCAAGACCCGGCGCTCCGTCGCGCCCAAGCGCAAGACGGCGAAGGCGCGTCGGACGCCGAAACGCGCAGCGGCCAGGCGCGCGGTCCCGCGCCGCAAGCGCTAGGCGCTAAGGCTTCGCGACCGCGGTCGCCTCGAGCCCCAGCACCACCAGCCGCTGCTCGAGCCGCTCGCGGACGTTGGCCGGCCGATCGAGCCCCATGCGCTTGAGCGCCCCCGCGTGTCGCGGCGCCGGGCTCCCGCGCAGGACGGCCGCGGCGGCGGTGGCGAGGAGCGAGCGCGTCGAGCCGGTGTGCGCGTCGAGATACCTCAGCGCACGCACCAGCGCGGTCTCCTCTGCGGTGAGGTCGGTTCCGAAGGGGTATTCGCTGAAGAACCCCTGCCGGCGGTCCTCCGCCAGCACGTGCTCCAGCTGCTGCGGTGTGTTGTCGCGACAGCCGTCCGGGATGCGATAGTCAGCACGCATCTTGCCGGCGCGCACGGCCTGCGCCAGGAGCGGCTCCTGGAAGCGGGAGTCGGCGATGTTGAGCAGCGCCATGATGATCTCTTCGTCGGTGCGCCCACGCAGGTCCGCGATGCCGTACTCGGTGATCACGATGTCGCGCAGGTGCCGCGGAATGGTTTCGTGACCGTAGCTCCAGAGGATATTGGAGGCCGTACGGCCATGCTGGGTGCGCGTGGCGCGCAGGCACAGGATGGAGCGGGCGCCGGGCAGCGCATGCGCCATGGCGACGAAGTTGTATTGACCACCGACGCCGCTCACCACCCGGCCGCTCTCGAGCGCATCCGACACCGCCGCCCCGAGCAGCGTCACCATCATGGTGCTGTTGACGAAGCGGGCGTCACGCCGCTGCAGGATGCGCAGTTCCTGATCCTCTCCGTAGAGCTGGTTGATGTAGCCGACACCGCGCATCCCGAAGCGGCCGCGGGTACTCTCGGGCAGCTCGCGCAGCGCCGCGTAGAAGCCGCGGGGACCGACGAAGAAGCCGGCATGCAGCACCTGGCCGTTGCGCAACTCGCGCCCCAGGCACTCCGCGAGGCGCGCGCGGCTTGCCGGATCGGCGAGGTCCGCCTCGATCCAGATGCCGCCACGGGCACGGATGCGCCCGGCGTCGAACTCGACGTCGGCGCGGAAGACTCCGTGGTGCTGCAGCTGCGTGAACTGCGCGGCGGTCAGACGCGGCCCCATGCCCGCTTCCAACAGCAGCTCGAGGATGCGCTCGTCGAACCGCTCGCCGATCCTGCCCGCGGCGAGCAGCCGCTCGAGCGCCAGGCACTCATAGACGGGGCGGCGCAGGACCCCGGCCTGATAGAGCTCGAGCAGTTGCGCGACGAACATCTCCGTTGCGGCGTACAGGCCCCTCACGAAGGGCTCGGTACCGCCCACGGCTCCGATCAGTGGCGCCGCGATGCCGTGCGGATCGAGCGCGCCGAGCGCGGCGCGCCAGCGGGCGTTCTGCTGATGGCGCAGCAACAGCGCATAGATCGAGGCTTCCGCCAGCTCGCCGATCCCCACCTGCAGCGTGCCGCCGTCGCGTACCAGACTGCTGACGTGCATGCCGATCGCGTGGTGGGCGATGCTGAGCGGTGGATTGGGCGGGCAGAAGAGGTCGTAGTCGTAACGCGGGTCGTCCACCAGGAAGTCGAAGTGCCGCGCCTCCACCTGCGCATGCCCCGTCATGAAGGGCATTTGTGCGTGGGTTTCGCCGACCACGACGATGTCGCGCCCGGCGCGGCGCTCGCTCTCGATGAGCGGCAGCAGGTCGGGGGTGACGTCGGCATTGGAGCCGAGGCTGAGGAGCGTCTGGCCGTCGTGCGTGCGCCGCGCGACCAGCTGCGCGATCACGTTGACCCCGCGCGCCAGGCAGTCGCGCGCCACGTGCGTGTAGTTGGAGCACAGGTAGCGGCGCTGCGCCTGGTTGGAGGCGAGAAACTGTCCGAGCGTGAGAAAGAACTCGATGACGCGCACATTCGCCGGCAGTGCGTCATGCAGCAGCGCGCGGGCGTAGTCGGGCTCGATGTAACTGCCAAACACGCGCTCGACCAGCGGCCCCACCAGGCGCGCTTCCAGCGCGGAAGCCGCCGCCGGCCTCAGCAGCGACAGCGCGGTCAGGATGGTGAGGTCGATGCCCGGATCGCGCTGCGCGCGACGGTAGAATTCGTTGACGAGCGGATTGGGGTTGCCGAGGCCGAGCGGTGCGGCCAGCACCACGCGCGTGCCCACGCGGCGCAGCACCGCATCCACACAGTGCCCGACGTCGTCGAATATTTCAGGCATGTTGAGTTGTGGCATGCTCCCCGAAGGAACTGATGCGCGTCAACCACGCGCTTTCGGAGCACCGCATGGCCACTCGACCCGCACTGGACCCGCGCAGCCTGACGGCCGTGTGCCGCTCCGGTTACCCCGAGCCCTACCGCTCGCGCGTCTTGCCGCGCGAGAAGCGCCCGCTGGGAGATGCCCTCGGGCTCACCCATATCGGCATCAACCGGACGACACTACTGCCGGGAAAGGAATCCTCGATGCGCCACTGGCACACGCACGAGGACGAGTTCGTGTACGTGCTCGAAGGGGAGGTGATGCTGCGCACCGATGCCGGCGAGCAGCCCCTCACGGCCGGCATGTGTGCCGGGTTCCCCGCCGGCAGGAGCGATGGTCATCAGCTGGTGAATCGCAGCGACCGGCCCGCGGTGTATCTCGAGATCAGCAACCGCGATCCGCAGGATGTCGGCCACTACTCCGACCCGGACGTGGACCTCATCTACAGCCCGCCGGGGGCCCGCGACCGGTTCACGCGCCGCGACGGGACGCCGTATTAGCGGTGGTCAGCGCACTGCGCGCGTCAGGCGCAGGTTGAATGACACCGTGACCTCGTTCCCCGCCTGATCGGTCGCCTTCCAGTCGCCCTGACCGACGCCGAAGTCGAGCCGGCGCACGACGGTCTTACCGGCCATGTAGCCGACCGTGGCGCCACCTTCGGAGGCTTCACGGAAGGTGAACGGCACGTGCGTGTCGCGCGTCACGCCGCGGATGGTGAGCGGGCCTTCGGCATCGAACCCGGATGCGGTCCTGACGATCCGCGTGGCGCTGAAACGGGCCTGCGGGAATTTCGTCACCGCGAAGAGATCGTCGCTGCGCAGCGTATCGTCACGATCCTTGTCCCCGGTCTCGAGAGCTGCGACGTCGACCGTGACATCGAGCCGCCCGCCCGCCGGATCCGCTCCCGGAAAATCGAGTCCCACGGTGAAGCGGGAGAAGCGCCCGGTGTTCTTCGCTCCCGCCTGGAGGAAAATGAATTCGAGCGAGCTCTTTGCCGGGTCGAGCGTGTAGTGCTCGCCGGGGGCCTGTGCGGGGGCCGGGGCGGCGGGAGCCGCTGCCGGCGGGGCCGCGGCGCGGGCCGGACTCGAGGCACCGGCGGCGAGCAGTGTCAGGCCCAGGATGCCGGTGAGCGAAGATGCGCGCATCGGTCGACTCCTCATCCGTTGCGGCTGAAGGGCAACATGCGCCTGAGCACGTCGTCCTTGTGCACGAAATGATGCTTGAGGGCTCCCGCGACGTGCAGCGCCACGACGGCGAGCAGCACGCACACCAGGGTCACATGCGTCGTCACCAGGGCCTCGTACAGCGGGCGGCTCCTGGGAACGAGGTCCGGAAGTTGAAAGAACCCGAACCAGCTCACCGGAAACCCACGCGCGGAGGACATCGTCCAGCCGGAAAGCGGTATGGCGAAGAGCAGGGTATAGAGCGCGCCGTGGCTGAAGGTCGCGAGCTTGCGCTCGTAGGGCTTGAGGTTATCCGGCAGAGGCGGGTGTGGATTGAGCCATCGCCAGGCGAGCCGCAGGATGACGAGCATGAGGACCGTGATGCCGAATGACTTGTGGCGCGCCAGGAGCGTGAGCTTGCGCATTCCGTTCGGCAGGTCGTCGGCCATCTCCGCGAGCGTCAGCTGTACGATGATGAGGGCCACGATGAGCCAGTGGAACAGCTGCGCGATCGCGCCCCAGCGTCGGTTGGTGTTGCGGAGAGTCATGGCGCTCAAGCTTAAAGGGATGACCGGGGGTTTCAAGCTGCGCCTCATCGGCGCGCTGTTCCTCGCACTCGCCCTGAGCGGTTGTCCGACGCGCCCCTCACCGCCGGCGAGCGCGGTACGTTCCCCCGCAGCGCCGTCGCCCCCCTCGCGGGTCGGCCGCCCGTACGATGTGGTCGCCGGGCAGTCGCTCCTCGAGCTCCTCGTCTATCGCGGCGGAACGTTGAGCGCGGCCGGACACAACCACGTCATCGCCTCGCATGAGCTCACCGGCACGGTCTACATTCCGGAAGATCCGCTGCGCGCAGGCTTCGAGGTGCACGTTCCTGCGGCCTCCCTCACCGTGGACGAGCCTTCGCTGCGCGCCGCCGAAAACGCCGCCGATTTTCCGCCCGACGTGAGCCAGGGCGCACGCGATGGCACGCGGCGCAACATGCTCGGTCCGGCGCTCCTCGATGCCGGGCAGCACCCCGAGGTGCTCCTCTGGTCGGTGCGGCTCGAGAGCCCCTCCCCGGCGCGAGCGGGCGAGCTCGTGGCGACGATCGCCACGCAGGTGCGCGGTGCCTGGCATCTGGTGCACATCCCTCTGCACTTCGAGGTCTCACCCGAGAGCCTCACGGTGACGGGCGAGGCACCGCTGCGGCAAAGCGAGCTCGGGCTCACCCCCTTCACCGCGCTCATGGGGGCGCTCGCGGTGCAGGACGAGATGCACCTCAAGGTGCATCTCACCGCGCAGGCCGCGAAAGTGACCCGCTGAGCGATTTACTTCGCGTGCAGCTCCGCCAGGAGCTCGTTCGCCTTGTACACCTTGCGCAGTGCCTCGAAGATGATGGTGGGATCGACGGACACGGCGCGATTGAGCTCGGCGTCGTACCAGTAGTCGCCCGAAAGCGAGTGGATGTTGCCGTCGAAGATGAGTCCCACGATCCGCCCGCGCGCATCGAGGAGGGGACTGCCGGAGTTGCCGCCGATGATGTCGTTGCTCGAGGACTGATCGAAGCGGGTGGCCGGGTCGAGCTCACTCTTCACCTCGAGCCAGCTTGGCGGGATCACGAACGGGTCGGCGCCGGTGGCGCGCTCGAAGAGCCGCGAGAGGTGAGTGAAGGGCTCGACCTCGACGCCGTTCTCCTTCCAGCCCTGCACGGTGCCGAAGTTGAGACGCAGCGTAAAGGTCGCATCCGGCGGCTCGCTGGTGCCGAGCATGTGGAAGCGGGCGCGCGCGATCTTCTCGGAGGCCGCATCGACCGGGGCTTCCACCCTGTCCTCATAGAGCTTGCGCACCGCGCGCGCTTCGGGGTCGACCGCGCGGGCGAGCTCGATCATGGGATCGTGTGAGGCCTCGACCGCCGCCTGGCCGCCATCCCACAGCGCCTTGCGCACGGCCGGATCCGCCAGCTTCGAGCCGTCGACCACACGTGCCGCGAGCTCATCGGGCGACTCCTTCGAGAGAAGCGCCCGCACCAGCGGCGCATCCGGCCCGAGCCACTCGCGCATGCGCTGCGTCGAGAAAGAGAGCGTGAGCTTCTCGAGCTGCGGATAGACCGGCAGCGGGGCGGTCAGGCGCTTCTCGACCCGCGGCAGCGCCGCATCGCGATACTCACGCAGCCGCTCGGTGTTGGGCTTGCTGCGCTCGGCGGTGCCACGGACCAGCGTGCGGGCGTAGTTATAGAGTGCGCTGTTGAAGCCGGCACCCTGCTCGATCCAGGAATAGGGCAGCTCGATGGTGCGGGAATAGCTTTCCGCCTTCTCGATGTCGCCCCACGGGTCGCCGGTGGCCGCGGAGAGCTGCGCATCGCCCGCCACCCTGGCGCGCAGCGCCGCCTCCTCGGCGCGCTTGGACTTGAGCAGCCGCTCATCCAGGAGCGCTGCGAGCTGCCCGCGCCGCACCTTGATCGAGTTCTCGAGCCCCGAGAGCGGATCCTCGACGATGCGGTTCGCCTCCGCGCTGCTCTTGGCGAACTGGATCATCCGGCCACGCAGCTCCTCGGCGCGCAGCAACCAGCGCGGCAGGTACACATCGCGAAGCTCCAGGAGCTGAGCGACGGTCAGCAGCCGATCGGTATGGCCCGGGTGACCTGCGACGAACACCACATCGCCCGCCTGCGGCCCCTCGGGACGCAGTGTGAGAAAGCCCGGCGTGCGGGCGGGCTTGCCGTCCGGCCCATAGGCGCGCAGTACCGACATGTCGAGGCACCAGCGCGGGAACTGGAAATTGTCCGGATCGCCGCCGAAGGCTGCAATGTCGCGTTCCGGCGCGAATACCAGTCGTACGTCGTCATATCGATGGTACTTGTAGAGCCAGTACTGCCCGCCCTGATAGAGGTCCACCGACTCGCACTTCAAAGGGCCACCCGCGGCCTTGCGGCCTTCCTCCTCGCAGGCCTGCTCGAGCTGGGTCAGGGTCTTCTTGCGCGCGTCGTTGGCCGCTTGGTCGTCGAGCCCGCGCAGCGCCGCGTTCACCTTGTCGGTGATGTTGTCCATCGCCATCAGCACGTCCGCCACCTGGGTGGTGCAGCGCAGCTCCTTCTCGCGCGTGCGCGCGAGAAAGCCATTCCTGAGCAGCGGCTGCCCGGCGGTTGAATGCTCATCGAGGCAGCTCTCGGCACAGTGATGGTTGGTGAGGATCAGCCCCTGCGCGGAGACAAAGGAGGCGGTGCAGTTCGCGAGCCGGATGACCGCAGTGCGGGTGCGGTCGAGCCAGGCATGATCGATGTCCGCGCCGTATTTGCGCTTGACGAGCTCGCTCGGGAAGTTATCGAAGGTCCACATGCCGGCATCGGCATGCGCGCCGGGAGTCAGGACGAGCATGAGGAGCGATGCGAGGAGGCAAGCGAGGAGGGCGCGGCGCATGGCAGTCCTTTCTTCTTTCGGTGCGCGAAAGGGCTGCATTATCCGTGAACCGTCGCCGACGCGCGCGCCCCGGGAGCGTTCGGCGCGCCTCCACCTGTCGCGTTTCAGGCTCCGGCTGTCGCCGCCGCCTGGTCCTCGCCCTGGAGCAGCAGGAGATGAGTACCTTCCGGACTCAGCAGCAGCGCGTTGGTCCCGGGCTCGATGCCGCGTGGCAGCGGATGCTCGACCCTCATGCCGAGTGCGCGCAGCCGCTCGATGCGCTCTGCCATGTCGGGAGCGCGGAACACGACCAACGGCTCATCGAAGGTGCGCGAGCGATGAAAGGCGAGGTCGAGATGATCGCTGGTGAGCGGCAAATGCACGTAAGGCGCCGCCACTTCCCCGGTCGCGACGAATCCCAGCGGCTCGAAGAAGGCCTGCGCCGCGGCGAAGTCGGCGACCGGGAGCGACACCTCGGCGAAGTCGCCGCAGAGCGAGGTCTCGCCCGGTGCACGGGCGGCGGGCGAGTAGGTGCGCGCCTCGATCACCCGCACCGCCTCGCCGTGCGGACCTCCGAAGCCGATCTCGTTGAACCTTTCCTCGCCCACCTGACAGAGCGTGAGCTCGATGCCGCGCGCGGCGAACTCCCGCAGGCACCCGGCGAGCCCCGCGCGCACGAAGGTGAGCGTGGGCGAGGGCGCATGCCGCTCGTGCAAGCCCAGATACAGCCGGCCGTCGGTCAGCACGCCGTAAGGGTGGCTGAAGGTATCGGTGGTCGCGGCCTGCGAGAATCCGAGCGCCTCGTAGAATTCCACCGAGGCGCGGATGTCTTGCGTCGCGAGGCTCAGCTCGTGAAAGCGACCGGGCAGCGGGAGCGGCGCTCCTGCCATTCTCAGGCGGAGGCACCGCGGGCGGCGCTCGGCAACCGGCCATGCTCGAGGTGCGTCCAGCCCTGGCAATGTTCCTCGATGAGATCGGTGAGGCACTGCGCATGCACGGGCCGGGCGTTGAGTGCCGGCACGTACTGGAAGCGCTCGCCGCCTGCGCGCATGAAGGCGGCGCGGTTCTCGATGTCGATCTCTTCGAGCGTCTCGAGGCAGTCGGCCGCAAAGCCCGGGCACACGAGTGTCACCGCACGCACGCCGCGCGCAGGCAGGCCCTCGAGCACCTCGCGGGTGTAGGGTTTGAGCCAGCCGGCGACGCCGAAGCGTGACTGAAACGCTGCGCTCCACTCGCTGTCGCGCAGCATCAGCTCGTCGGCGAGCAGCCGCGCGGTCTTCTGGCACTTGCAGAAGTACGGGTCGCCGCGATGGAAATTGCGCTCCGGGATTCCGTGGAAGGACATGAGCAGGTGAGGGGTGCGGCCGTGGCGCTCCCAGTGCTCGACGACGCTCGCACGCAAGGCGTCGATATAGCCCGGATGGTCGTGATATTCGGCTACGAAGCGCAGCTCCGGGAGCCAGCGCCAGCGGTTGAGCTCCGCGCTCACCTGGTCGTACACCGCACCCGTAGTGGCACCGCAGTACTGCGGGAAGAGTGGCAGAACGAGGATGCGCTGCGCGCCCGAAGCACGCAGCCGGGCCAGTGCCTCGCGTACCGAGGGCGGGCTGTAGAGCATGCCGAGCTCCACCGAGAGCGGCGCCAGCAGGCGGCGCGCCAGGGCGGCGGTGAGCTCATCGCGCAGCCGCTGCGAGAACTCACGGAGCGGGGAGCCTGCCTCGGTCCAGATCCTGCGGTATTTGCGCGCGACGCGCGCGGGGCGCAGCGGCAGTACCACGCCGTAGAGCAGCGGCAGCCAGAGTGCGCGCGGCAGCTCCACCACCCGCGGATCGGAGAGAAAGCGCCTGAGGAATCGGCGCACCGCGGGCGCGGTGGGCGCCTCGGGCGTGCCGGAGTTGACCAGCAGGATCCCGATGCGCTCGGCGCTGTCGTGCTGGAAGTCCGGCGAGCTGACGTAGCGCATGGCGTCAGATCAGCCCCACGCAGATGAACTTGAGCTCGGTGTAATCGAGGATGCCGTACTTGGAGCCCTCGCGCCCCATGCCGGATTCCTTGACGCCGCCGAAGGGCGCGACCTCGGTGGAGAAGATGCCGGTGTTGAGCCCGACCATGCCGTACTCGAGCGCCTCCGAGACGCGCCACGAGCGCGAGAGATCACGGGTGTAGAAGTATGCCGCGAGTCCGAACTCCGTGTCGTTCGCCATGCGGACCGCTTCGGCCTCGGTACTGAACTTGAAGAGCGGCGCCACGGGACCGAACGTCTCCTCGCGCGCCACCATCATGTCGGGAGTGACGTCGGCGAGCACGGTTGGCTGGTAGAAGGTGCCCCCGAGTGCGTGGCGCTTGCCGCCATAGACCACGCGCGCGCCCTTGGCCAGCGCGTCCGCGATGTGCTCCTCGACCTTGGCGAGCGCCTTGCTGTCGATCAGCGGGCCCTGGTCCGTGGGCCCCTTGAGGCCATCGCCGACGCGCAGCTGCGCCACGGCGTGGCTCAACTTGCGTGCGAACTCCTCGTACACGGGCGCCTGCACCAGGAGCCGATTGGCGCACACGCAGGTCTGGCCGGTGTTGCGGTACTTGCTGGCGATCGCGCCTGCGACCGCGGCATCGAGGTCGGCGTCCTCGAACACGATGAAGGGCGCGTTGCCGCCGAGCTCGAGCGAGAGCTTCTTGATGGTTCCGGCGGACTGCGCCATGAGCTTCTTGCCGACCGCGGTGGAGCCCGTGAAGGTGAGCTTGCGCACGGTGGGGTTGGAGGTCATTTCGCCGCCGATCGCGGCCGCATCGCCGGTGACGAAGTTGAGCACGCCCGCCGGCAGCCCCGCGCGCGTCGCGAGCACGGCGAGGGCAAGCGCCGAATAGGGCGTCTGGCTCGCGGGCTTCACGACCACGGTGCAGCCGGCCGCGAGCGCCGGGGCCACCTTGCGGGTGATCATCGCGGACGGGAAATTCCACGGCGTGATCGCCGCCACCACGCCGATCGGCTGGCGAATGACCAGGAGGCGCTTGTCGCTCTGGTGCGGGGGAATCACATCGCCGTAGAGCCGCTTGCCCTCTTCCGCAAACCACTCGATGAAGGAGGCGGCGTAGGCGATCTCCCCCTTCGACTCGGCCAGGGGCTTGCCCTGCTCGGCGGTCATGAGCGCCGCGAGATCCTCCTGGTTGGCCATCATGAGGTCGAACCAGCGGCGCAGGATCGCCGCGCGCTCGCGTGCCGTATGTGCCGCCCACGCCGGGAACGCAATCGAGGCTGCCTCGATGGCGCGGCGCGTTTCCGCGGCTCCCATGTCCGGCACGGTGCCGATCGGCTCGCGCGTGGCGGGATTCATCACCTCATGGCTCGCGCCGTTCGCGGCATCCACCCACTTGCCGCCGATGAAGGCCCTGGTTCGCAGCAGATCCGGATCTCGCAGTTTCATGACAATTTTCCAGCCGGTTTGGTGCCGGCGATGCAGCGGTTGAGGAATTCGAGCGTGCGCGTGCGCGCGAGAGCTGCCGCCTCGGCGTGGTAGCTCCCGCGCTGCTCGCAGTTGAAGCCGTGCCCGGCTCCTTCGTAGACATGCACGATGGCGGCCGGCTGCGCCGCGCGCAGCTGCTCGACCTCCTCGAGCGGAATGCTCTTGTCCTCGGTGCCGTAGTGGTACATCACCGGGCAACGCGGCGTGCGCTCGAGGCAGTCGGCGACCTTGCCGTAATAGACGACCGCGCAGGCGAGGGTGAGCTCACAGGCCGCGAGGTAGGCGAGCCGGCCGCCCCAGCAATAGCCGACCGCGCCGGTGCGGCCCGAGTGGCGTACCACCGCCGCGCAGGCCGCGACGTCCTTGAGCGCCGCCTCGGGGGCGATCTGCTTGCGGTAGCCGGCTCCCTGCTGCTGCTCCTCCGCCGAGTAGCCGAGCTCGATGCCGCGGCGTACGCGATCGAAGAGCGCCGGGGCGATGGCGGTGAAGCCCGCGGCGGCAAAGCCGTCGGTAACGGAGCGGATGTGCGAGTTGAGCCCGAAGATCTCCTGGATCACCACCACCGCGCCACGCGGTCGCGGCGGGGCTGCCACGAGCCAGGCCTGAAACTCGTGACCATCGCGGGCCATGATGGTGGTGAGCTCGCCCATGGGTGTGGCATTCTAACCTGCTAGGCGTTCCGGAGGTGTCATGCTCGTCGGTTCAGCAGCCAGGCGTGTGGCCATCGTCGGCGGCGTGCGCATTCCCTTCGCCCGCTCTTATGGCAACTACGCGACGGCGAGCAATCAGGACATGCTCACGGCCGCGTTCCGCGGCGTGGTCGAGCGCTTCAGGCTGCAGGGCGAGCGGCTGGGCGACGTCGCCGCGGGTGCGGTCATCAAGCACTCGAGGGACTACAACCTGACGCGCGAGGCGGTGCTCTCCGTGGGCCTCGATCCGCAGACGCCGGGGCTCGACATGCAGCGCGCCTGCGGCACGAGCCTCGAGGCGGCGATCACCATCGCCAACAAGATCGCCCTCGGACAGATCGAGGCGGGACTCGCCGGAGGAAGCGATTCGATCAGCGATGCGCCCATCGTCTATCCGCGCTCCTATCAGCAGCTGCTGCTCGCGAGCTATCGCGGGCGCAACGCCTGGGCGCGCCTGAAACCCTTCTTCGGGCTGCGCCCGCGGCATTTCCGTCCGGTGCTGCCCGCGGTGGTCGAGCCGCGCACGGGACTGTCGATGGGGCAGAGCTGCGAGCTGATGGCGAAGCGCTGGCAGTTCACACGCGCCGCGCAGGACGAGCTGGCGTGGCAGAGCCACGTGAAGGCGGCGGCCGCGTGGCGCGAGGGCTTCTACGATGACCTGGTGATTCCCTTCGGGGGACTCAAGACCGACAACAACGTGCGCGCCGACACGAGCGTCGAGAAGCTCGGCAAGCTTCGGCCGAGCTTCGCCGCCGACGGCACGCTCACGGCCGGCAATTCGACGCCGCTCACCGATGGGGCGAGCGCGGTGTTGCTCGCAACTCCCGAGTGGGCCGCGAAGCACAATCTGCCGGTGCAGGCCTATCTCGCCTACGGCAAGGTGTGGGCGGTCGACTACGTGAGTGGCAAGGAGGGCCTGCTGATGGCGCCGGCCTACGCGGTGCCGGCGATGCTGAAAGATGCGAACCTGACACTGCAGGACTTCGACTACTACGAGATCCACGAGGCCTTCGCCGCGCAGGTGCTGTGCACGCTCAAGGCGTGGGAGACGCCGGAGTACTGCCGCGACGTGCTCAAGCTCGAACGTCCCCTCGGCTCCGTCGATCGCAGCAAGCTCACGGTGAAGGGCGGGAGCGTGGCGCTCGGCCACCCGTTCGCCGCCACCGGCACGCGCATCCTCGCGACGCTGGCCAAGCTCCTCGCGGGCGACCCTTCCGCCAGGCGCGGCCTGATCTCGGTCTGCACGGCAGGCGGCATGGGAGTCACCGCGATCGTCGAGCGCTGAAGCAGCGCCCGCCGCGGACACTCGCCGTGAGCACCAGCGACAAACCGGGCGCGCCCGGGTTCGCGAGCTTCCGCGACTTCTATCCGTTCTATCTCGGTGAGCACAGCAACCGGACCTCCCGCCGGCTGCATGTGAGCGGGACGCTGCTGGCGCTGGCGCTCGCCGTCGCCGCGCTCGTCACCGGGCGGCTGATGCTCTTGTGGGCGGTGCCGGTCGCAGGCTACGCCTTCGCGTGGACGGGACATTACTTCTTCGAGCGGAATCGTCCCGCGACCTTCACCCATCCTCTTTACAGCCTGTGGGGCGACCTGACGATGATGGTCGAGGTGCTCACGGGCCGGCGTCCCTGGTGATGAGCGGCCGGGCCGTCGATCGCCTCTTCGAGCGCCGCCTCGCCGCGCTCATCAACAGCGGCGAGCCGCAGCTGCTCCAGGGGGGCCTCAAGGGCGTCGAGAAGGAGTCGCTGCGCGTGGTGCCGGCGGGAAAGCTGGCCGCTACGGCGCACCCGCAAGCGCTCGGCTCGGCGCTCACCAGCAAGCACATCACCACGGATTTCTCCGAGTCGCTGATCGAGCTCGTGACACCGACGTTCACTCACAGCTGGGAGCTGCTGCAGTACCTCCTCGACCTGCACCAGTTCGTGTACCGGCACCTCGGGGACGAGCTGCTGTGGGCGACCAGCATGCCCTGCGCCATCGACGGCGATGAGGACATCCCGCTCGCGCAGTTCGGCAGCTCCCACGTCGGTCGCATGAAGACGGTCTATCGCAACGGCTTGGGATTGCGCTACGGGCGCATGATGCAGGCCATCTCGGGCGTGCATTTCAACTACTCGTTTCCGCTCAAGTTCTGGGAGGCATATGCCGCGATCACCGGCACGCGCTCACCGGGAAGCGAGTTCGTCTCGGCGAGCTACTTCGACCTGCTGCGCAACTATCACCGCCACGGCTGGCTGGTGCTGTACCTCTTCGGCGTCTCACCCGTGGTGTGCAAGTCGTTCCTGCGTGGGCGCGAGGTGCAGCTCAAGGAGCTCAGCCGCGGCACCGCCTACGAGCCCTACGCGACCAGTCTGCGCATGAGCGATGTCGGCTACCGCAATCGCAACCAGGCGGGGCTGGAGGTCTCGGTCAACACACTCGGGGAGTACGTGCGCGACCTGCAGCGGGCGATCACGACGCCGCATCCGCCGTACGAAGCGCTCGGCGTCAAGGTGAACGGCGAGTGGCGCCAGCTGAATGCCAACATTCTGCAGATCGAGAACGAGTACTACAGCTTCATCAGACCGAAACGCGTGGCGCGCTCGGGCGAGCGTCCCACCAAGGCGCTGAAGCGCGCCGGAGTCGAGTACGTCGAGGTGCGCGCGCTCGATGTGAGCGCCTTCGATCCGGTGGGAGTGAACCAGAACAAACTGCGCTTCCTCGAGATCTTCGTCGCGCTGTGCCTTCTCAAGGAGAGCCCGCCGATCGGGGCAGCCGAGCAGGCGGCGCTCGATGCGAACCACCTGACGGTGGCGCGCCGCGGCCGCGAGCCGGGCCTCATGCTGTCACGCGACGGCCGCAGCGTCCCGATGCGCGCGTGGGCGGCCGAGCTCCTCGACTCCATGGCGGGCATTGCCGAGATCCTCGATCGGGGCGATCCGGCCCGCCCTTATGCCTACGCGCTCGCGGCCCAGTCCGGCAAGATCGCCGACGTCGCGCTCACCCCCTCGGCGCGCCTCCTGGCCGAGCTCAAGGGCGGGCAGTCCTTCTTCGATCTGGCGCTGCGCATGTCGGCCGAGCACAAGGCCTACTTCCTCGAGCTCTACCCCCCCAACGAGGAGCGGCTCAAGGAGCTCGGCGAGGAGGCGCGGGAGTCGCTTGCCGCCCAGCGCCGCATCGAATCGAGCGATCGGGGAACGTTTGACGAGTACCTGGCCCGCTACTTTGCGGACTGAGTCACAGTTTTTTCCCGGAGAGCGCTGTAGGTTAACATAATCAGTGACTTAGCTTTCTCGCTTTTGCAATACAACAGACTTAGACTCTGCGCTCGCGTCGCCGCATGGAGACACCAGAGGACGCGAAAGAGCCGGGGGAATCTCCAGGACTAAGAACTCTGAGAGCCTGGACTGCCGAAGTCTTAGAAAAACAGGGTGGGAAGATGATCCAAGAAGGAGCTGAGGGGCTACCCGTTGAGCGGCGCACTGACGCAGCGGCCAACGAGGAATTCACCGAGATTTTGAATCCCCGCGACACTCGCGCTCGCGAAGGCTGGGATCCGTTCGAGGTCTGGCGGACCCGCGTGCGGGCGCCCTCGAAGACCGCCCGCACGAGAAAAGACCGCCCCCGCGACGCCCGGCCCTAGCCGTTTCGTCCGAGGACCACGCGCCGCTTACGGCGCACCCCGGCTGGTCAATACCCCGCCTTGAGGATGGCTCGCGCCGCCGCGCGCCCCGAGACTTGAGGCTGCGGCCTGCGGCTTGTGCCGACTTGCACGCTGCCTCACGACCCCCGATTCTCCCCTGTCCATGAATGCCCTTTCCGTCCGCGGACTCACCAAGACCTACAAGAACGGCGTTGAGGCCCTCAAAGGCGTCGACCTCGACGTCGAGCAGGGCGATTTCTTCGCGCTCTTAGGTCCCAACGGCGCGGGCAAGACCACGCTCATCGGCATCATCACCTCACTCGTCAACAAGACCGCGGGCGAGGCGCAGGTATTCGGCCACGACATCGATCGCGAGCTCGAAGCGGCCAAGGCCTGCATCGGCGTGGTTCCGCAGGAGATCAACTTCAACATGTGGGAGACGCCCTTCACCATCGTGGTGAACCAGGCGGGCTTCTACGGCATTCCGCGCGGCGTCGCACGGCAGCGCGCCGAGAAGTACCTCAAGCAGCTGCAGCTGTGGGACAAGCGCGGCAGCATGTCGCGCGGCCTCTCGGGCGGCATGAAGCGGCGCCTCATGATCGCGCGCGCCCTGATGCACGAGCCGCGCCTGCTGATCCTCGATGAGCCGACCGCCGGCGTCGACATCGAGATCCGCCGCTCCATGTGGGATTTCCTGCGCGAGATCAACTCCCGCGGCACCACCATCATCCTCACCACGCACTATCTCGAGGAAGCCGAGACGCTCTGCCGCAACATCGCCATCATCAGCGGCGGCCGCATCGTCGAGCGCGACCGCATGTCGAGCCTGCTGCGCCGGCTCCACGTGCAGACTTTCGTGCTCAACGTGCGCGAGCCGCTCGATGCCGCACCGGAGCTTCCCGGCTACGACACCACCCTGGTCGACGACCACACGCTCGAGATCGAGGTATCGAAGGACGAGAACCTGAACGGCATCTTCGCGCGGCTCTCGGCGCTCGGGATCGAGGTGGTCTCGATGCGCAACAAGGTGAATCGTCTCGAGGAGATCTTCATGGCGCTGGTCGAAGGGCGCGGGACCGATGAGCCGGTGGTGCGCGCCGAGCTGGCAGGCCCCGCGGCGGCGCCCACGCCGGCACCACCCGCGGCGCGCGCCGAGGCGGGGGGGCGCTGATGAGCAGCGTTGCGCTACCCGAGGCCCCGCCGATCCGACTCGGCGTGGTGCGCTGGATCGGCTTCAAGACCATCGTCATCCGCGAGTACGGACGGATCATCCGCATCTGGGGCCAGACCATCGTGCCGCCGGTGGTGACCGCCACACTCTACTTCGTCATCTTCGGCAACCTCATCGGCCGGCGCGTCGGCGCCATGGACGGGTTCGACTACCGCCAGTACATCGCTCCGGGGCTGATCATGATGCAGGTGATCACCAACTCCTACGGCAACGTGGTGGCCTCCTTCTTCGGCGCCAAGTTCGGCAAGCACGTCGAGGAGATGCTGGTCTCGCCGCTTCCGAGCTGGGTGATCGTGGCCGGCTACGCCGCCGGCGGCATGGTGCGTGGGCTCCTGGTCGGAATCGCGGTGACGATCGTCTCGCTCCTCTTCGCGCACCTCACCGTGCACCACCTGGCCGTGATTCTCGCCGCGGGGTTCCTGACCTCGCTCATCTTCTCGGTGTGCGGATTCCTCAACGCGCTGTTCGCCAAGAATTTCGACCAGGTGAACTGGATCCCGACCTTCGTGTTGACGCCGCTCACCTATTTCGGCGGCATTTTTTATTCCATCAACTCGCTCCCCGACTGGGCGCGCCGCCTGAGCTACGGCAACCCGATCCTGCAGATGGTGAATGCCTTCCGCTACGGATTCCTCGGCACCTCGGACGTCAATCTCGGCGTCGCCTTCGGCCTCATGGTGCTCGCCGCCGTGGCGCTGTTCGCGGCCGCGGTGATCCTGCTCGAGCGCGGCGCGGGAATCCGCGATTGACGATGCGCATCGCGCTCGTGACCGCGCCGGCCGCGCGCGGTCTGGATGAGGACATGGGGCCGCTCACTGCGGCGCTCGCCGCCGTCGGCGCGCGAGCTGAGATCACCGACTGGGATGACCGGGCCATCGACTGGGCGCGCTTCGATGCCGTCGTGCTGCGTTCGGCCTGGGATTACCACGCGCGGCTGCCGCAATTCCTCGCCTGGCTCGAGCGGGTGGCGGCCGCGACGACTCTCTTCAACCCACTGGAGGTCGTGCGCTGGTCACTGGACAAGCACTATCTGGGAGAGCTCGCACGCGCCGGGGCGCCCGTGGTGCCGACCCGCTACCTCGAGCCGGGGGCCGATGCCGCCGCAGGGCTCGATGCGCTCCTTGCGCAGGACCCCTGCCGCGAGATCGTGGTCAAGCCCGCGATCGGCGCGGGCTCGCGCGATGCGCGGCGTCACGCGCGCGCCGATCGCGGGGAGATTCTCGATCACATCGATCCCCTGCTCGCCGCCCGACGCAGCGTCATGCTGCAGCCCTACCTCGAGCGCGTCGACCGCGACGGCGAGACCGCCCTCATGTACATCGACGGTCGCTACAGCCACGCGATCCGCAAGGGGGCGCTCCTGCCCTCGGGGGCGCCCTCCACCGCCGCGCTCTTTGCGACCGAGACCATCGAGTCGCGCTCACCGGGTGCCGATGAGCTCGAGGCGGCCGAGCGGATTCTCGCCGCGGTGCCTTTCGAAAAGCTCCTCTATGCGCGTGTCGACCTGCTGCGCGACCGGGACGGGGCGCCGCGGCTACTGGAGCTCGAGCTCGCCGAGCCCTCGTTCTTCTTCTCCTGGGCGGCCGGATCCGCCGAGCGCTTCACGGCGGCCCTGCTCGAGCGCCTGCAGGCGACATAAGTCCTTGTAGCAACAAAACTTTCACACGCTCGTCACGGCTTTGACGCATCGCAGCGTGAGGCTGTACGGCGTATGAAAGCGCCTGGCCTCATGGCCTTCATGGCCCGAATCGATGCGGCGGAGTACGGCCTCTGCCGCACGCTCAATCGCGGCTCCTCGCTCGCCCTTCCGCGGCATGTTTTCCGGATCGCCAGCCGTCTGGGCGACGGGGTCGTCTGGTACGTGCTGATCGTGCTCCTGCCGTTCATGTACGGCGCGGCGGCGTTGAGGCCTGCCATCGTGATGGCGCTCACCGGAGCGCTCGGCGTGGTGCTCTACACGCTGCTCAAGCGCGTGTTCGTGCGTGAGCGACCCTTCATCACCCACGCCGCAATCGATCTGCGGGGCGCGCCGCTCGATCGTTACAGCTTCCCCTCCGGCCATACACTGCATGCCGTTTCCTTTGCCTGGCAGCTGACCGCGCACTTCCCCGAGCTTGGCTGGGTGGTGGTGCCGCTCGCCGCTCTCATCGCCGCCTCGCGCGTGGTGCTCGGGCTCCACTACCCCTCCGACGTTCTCGCTGGGGCCGCGATCGGGGCTGCGCTCGCGGAACTCGGCACGTCCCTGGCTTAGAATCCCGAGGATGACCCCGACAGAGGTGGCGCGCCCACGGCGCGCGGCTCGCTAACGCCTTGCGCGTCCTCTTCGTCTCGGACGTCTACTTCCCGCGCGTCAACGGCGTCTCGACTTCCATCCGCACTTTCCGCGAGGACCTCGCAACTCACGGGGTCGAGACGCAGCTGGTCGCGCCGCGCTATTCAGCGGCCGAGCCCGAGGAGACGGCCGAGGAGCCCGGGGTACTGCGGGTAGCCGCCGCGGGCGTGCCGGGGGACCCGGAAGACCGTCGCATGCGCTGGCGCGCGCTCAGCCGTGTGCTCGAGCGGTACGGGGCCGCCGCCTTCGATCTGGTGCACATCCACACCCCTTTCATCGCCCACTATGCCGGGGTGCGTTTCGCGCGCCGCGCGAATCTCCCCTGCATCGCGACCTATCACACCTTCTTCGAGGAGTACCTGCATCACTACCTGCCGGTGCTGCCGCGGCGGATCGGGCGCTCGCTCGCCCGCCGCTTCACCCGCTCGCAATGCCGCGACGTGCAGGCGCTGATCGCACCGTCCGAGCCGATGCGAGCGGTGCTCCTCGAGTACGGTGTGACGACGCCCATCCACGTGCTGCCCACGGGGCTGCCCGCCGACCGCTTCCGCGAGGGCGACGGCGCGGCTTTCCGCGCGCGCGTCGGGCTCGAGGGCGACCGGCCGCTCGCCCTCTACATCGGTCGCGTCGCGCACGAGAAGAACATCGGCTTTCTCATCGAGATGTTCCGCGAGGTCGGCCGCAAGGTCCCGCGCGCGGTCCTCGTCATTGCCGGGGAGGGCCCGGCGCGGCCCGCTCTCGAGGCGCAGGTCGCAGCGCTGGGCTTGAGCGAGCGGGTGCGGTTCGTCGGCTATCTCGACCGCAATACCGCGCTCCTCGACTGCTACGCCGCGGCGGATGTGTTCGTGTTCGCCTCGCGCACCGAGACGCAGGGCCTGGTCCTGCTCGAGGCGATGGCGCAGGGCGCCCCGGTCGTCTCCACCGCCGAGCTCGGCACCCGCTCGATTCTCCTGCCCGAGAGCGGGGCGCTGGTGGTGCCCGAGGAAGGGCAAGCGTTCGCGGCCGCCGTGGTGCGGGTGCTGGGCGATGCGGGCCTGCGCGCGGAGCTCGCGCGGCGCGGCCGCACCTACGCCCGCACCTGGTCCTCGGCGGTGATGGCGGGGCGCCTCGCCGAGCTTTACGCGCGGCTGCGCACCGCGCCCGCCGACGCCCGCGCGGCGGCCTGACGGGCGAGCCGTCGATGGAAGATCCGGTCACGGACGAATTCCGGCCGCCGCTCTGGCTGCGCAGCCCGCACCTGCAGTCGATTCTCGCCAGCACGTTCGTGCGGCGGGGCCCGATCGTGCGGCGCGCGGCGCCGCTCCTTGCCGCGCAGCGCGAGGTACTGCTCGAGTGCGGCGAGGGCGTGCGGCTGCAGTGTTTCGTCTCGACCCCGGCGGTGAGCAACGGCCGCGTGGCGGTCGTGCTCCACGGCTGGGAGGGGAGCGCCGAATCGCTCTACGTGCTGTCGCTCGCGCAGCTGCTCTTCTCGCGGGGGTTCGACGTGGCGCGACTGAACCTGCGCGACCACGGCGAGACCCATCATCTCAACCGCGAGCTCTTCCACAGCTGCCGGCTTCCCGAGGTGGTGGGCGCGGTCGCCGCTTTGAACCGGGAGTTCCCGGGGAAGCCGCTCGAGCTGATGGGCTTCTCGCTCGGCGGCAACTTCATGCTGCGGGTCGCCGCGCGCGCCCGCGAAGCCGCGCTTCACATCCGGCGCGTCATCGCGATCTCGCCGGTCCTCGAGCCCTCCGAGACGCTGCTCGCGCTCGAGAGCGCCATCGCCGGCTATCAGTACTACTTCGTGCGCAAGTGGACGCGCTCGTTGCGCAAGAAACAGGCGGCCTGGCCCGAGCACTACGATTTCGGCGACGTGGGGCAGCTCGGCGGATTGCGGGGGATGACGGCAGCGCTCGTGATCCGGCATTCGGAGTTCGGAAGTCTCGAGGAGTACCTCGACGGCTACGCAATCACCGGTCAGCGGCTTGCCGCCCTCGAGGTGCCCGCGCACATCATCACCTCGCTCGATGATCCGATGATCCCGGCGGGCGCCCTGGCGCGCCTCGCGCGGCCGAAGTCACTCTTGGTGACCGTGACCCGTTATGGCGGGCACTGCGGCTTCATCGAGCGCATCGACGGGCTGACCTGGGCCGAGCGGCGGATTCTCGCGGAGCTCGCGGCCCCTTAAGCGCTTCGCGCGAGGCGCTTTTCCTCGAAGCGCACCACGGGCTGGCCGCTCGTCACGGTGATGGCTCCCTCGATGACCGCGCCGCGGGCGATGGCAATGGTGCGGGCGACGACGTCGGCCTGGATCACCGCCGTGGCGCCGACCTCCAGCCGCTCATCGACCACCAGCCGGCCCGAAACGCGTCCGGCGATGACCGCGGCCTGCGCGTGCACCTCGCCGTGCCATTCGGAGCCTGCCGACATGCTGAGCGCGCCGCCGATGCGCCCGTCGCCACGCACCGCACCGCAGACCACCAGGGGACCCAAGGTCTCGAGGTCGCCTGTGAAACGGGTCCCCGGCGCTACGAAGGTCGGCGAATCGCCGAGCTGATCGAGCATCCGGCGCCGTTGTGTGTCGTCCCCCATGCAGTGCTCCCAGGCGTCACAACAGGGTCATAATAGGGCGGGGTGAAGGGAAGGATGCCGACCATGATCACATTCCGTGCAGGGAGAACCGCGCTCTGCCTGGTATTGGCGGGACTTGTGGCCTGTAGCGCCGAACAGCAGGACTGGCGCTCGGCGGAGGCTGCCGGCACGAGCGAGGCCTACCAGCATTTCCTCGATCAGCACCCCGCGAGCGAGCTCGCCGCCAAGGCCCGCGAGCGGGTCGGGGAATTCGCCGAAGAGCGGGACTGGACCCAGGCGACCCGGCTGGCCACCTCGGACGCTTACCGGGGATTCCTCTCCGCGCACCCGGCGGGCCGCTGGGCGCAGGAAGCGCGCATCCGCATCGAGAGTTTCGCGCTCGGCTCGATTCCCCGCATGCAGCCCTCGACGCCCGGCCAGACCGCCTCGCGCCCAACCGGTGTCAACATCCTGCGGCTCGCGAGCGCGCCACACGCGAATGCGGCCCCGCCTCCCGCGGCAAATGTCCGCGCCTTCCCCAGCCCGGGGGCGATGGGCGGCCGCTATGCCGTGCAGCTCGGCGCCTTTGGCACGCAGGCGAGTGCCGACAAGGAATGGCAGCGGCTGCAAAGCCGCTTCAGCTCGCAGCTTTCCGGTCTCTCGCCCCAGGTGGTCCCTGCCGGCACCTCGGCCGGGCAGCTCTACCGGCTGCAGGCCGGCGCCTCGGGAGAGCAGCAGGCGCGCGCCATCTGCGACTCGCTCAAGGCACAGTCACAACCCTGCGTTCCGGTGGCACCTCGCTGACAGACTCTGCTCGGGCCTGTCCAAAGTGACAATTTTCGTCACCCGAGGCCCGGGCGACCGGGTCGCGTAACTTACTGTTTTTAAAAGAATCCATACTCTGGCACGAGCTTTGCTCCTATCACCCTGCGGCGAATCGGATGATCGCCGCAAGGTTCGACGGACGCGCCCTTTGTGCGTGGCCGTTACCTGAAAGTGCGAACAACTTCCCCGTGTTCGCTTCTGCGCGCCGCGATGCGACTTCCCCCGCTCGCGGCGCCTTTTTTTTCCCTACGAGTTGAGACGCATCGCGGCCGACGCCATTAAAGTCGCCTCATGGAGTTCCGGGATTACTACAAGATTCTGGGCGTCGAGCGCAGCGCGGCGGCCGAGCAGATCAAGACCGCCTACCGGCGGCTGGCGCGCAAATTCCACCCGGACGTGAGCAAGGAGCCCAACGCCGAAGCGCGCTTCAAGGAAGTGCAGGAGGCGTACGAGGTGCTGAAGGACCCCGAGAAGCGCGCCGCCTACGATCAGCTCGGGAGCGAGTGGAAGTCGGGCCAGCAGTTTCGGCCGCCGCCGGATTGGGGCAGCGGCTTCGAGTTCGGCGGCGCGCCGCCCGGTGGTGCCCGCCGCCGCGGGGGCTCGGGGCGCACCGGTGCTGCCATGGACGACGGGGCTTTCGAGGAAGAAGGCTTCAGCGACTTTTTTTCCTCGCTCTTTGGCGGGGGCTCGCCGTTTCGCACCGCCGGCCGCCGTGGCGGCCGGGATCATCACGCCCGCATGGACCTGACGCTCGAGCAGGCCTTCCACGGCGCGACCTCGACCCTCGAGCTCAAGCGTCCCGAGCTCAAGCCCGACGGAACGGTCGAGATGAGGACGCGGACCGTGCGGGTCACGATCCCCGCGGGGATGAGCGATGGCCAGTTGATTCGCCTCGCCGGGCAGGGGGAGCCGGGCACGGAGGGGGGACGCGCCGGCGACCTCTATCTCGAGGCGCACATCCTGCCGCATGCGCTTTACCAGCTCGACGGTCGCGACGTCACTCTCACGCTCCCGGTGGCGCCCTGGGAGGCGGCTCTCGGAGCCTCGGTCACGGTGCCCACGCTCGGCGGTGCCGTCGACATGCACATTCCCGCAGGCGCCCAGTCGGGTCAGAAGCTGCGGCTGCGGGGCCGCGGGCTCCCGGGGCAGCCGCCCGGTGATGAGTACGTGCAGCTGAAAGTGGTGCTGCCGCCGGCGAGCTCGCCGCAGGCGAAGTCGCTCTACGAGCAGATGCGCGGAGAGCTCGGCTTCAATCCGCGCGCGGATTTCCCGGGGTGAGATATGAGCGAGATGACCCATCTTCTGAGCGGCGAGCTGATCGGTGAGAGGGACTGGATCACCGTCACCGAGATCTGCCGCCTCTGCCGGATCGATGTCACGGCGGTACGCGAGCTCGCCGAGCTCGGGGTCGTGGATCCGCGCGGCAGCCCGGCGGGCGAGTGGGAGTTTCCGGCCGCCGCGCTCCCGCGGCTGCGGGTCGTCGGCCGGCTGATGCGCGATCTCGGCGTCAATGTGAGCGGGGCGGCGCTCGCCGCGGAGCTCCTCGAATCACAGCGCGAGCTCGAGCGGCAGATCCGCCGGCTCGAGCGGCTGCTCGGCGAGACCCGTTGAGGCTCCCGTGAAGCGTACCCTCATCAGCTCCGGCTCCGCGTTCGAGCGCGAGATCGGCTATTCGCGCGCCGTGGTGCAGGGGGACTGGATATTCGTCTCAGGCACCACCGGCTTCGACTACTCGACCATGACCATCGCCGAGGGCATCGAGGCCCAGGTGGAGCAGTGCCTGAAGAACATCGAGGTGGCGCTGCGGCAGGCCGGGGCGAGCCTCGCGGACGCCGTGCGGGTCACCTACATCCTGCCTGACGCGAAGGATTTCCCTGCGTGCTGGCCCGTGCTGCGCCGGTTCTTCGGCGAGGTGCGGCCGGCGGCGACCATGATTTCCGCGCAGCTTCTCGATCCGCGGATGCGCATCGAGATCGAACTGACCGCGCTCAGGCAAACTCGCGACGGCCAGCGCTCCGACGGCTAGCGCCCGCGACGGCTTGCGCGCCCAGTCACTGGCCGAAGCGTTCTCCGTTCTCCTCCAGCCAGCGCTCCTCCTCCGCGGAGCTCGGGCGCCCGAGCGCGCGGTTGCGGTGCGGGAAGCGGCCGAAGCGCTCGATGATCGCGCGATGCGTTTCCGCCGAGCTCAGCGCCTGCGCGCACAGGTCCCTCGCCGGCGGCGGCGCTTCCGCCAGTAGCCGGCGATAGGCGGCGAGGGACTCATCCTGGGCCTCACGGCTCTCGGCATGCTGCAGCGGCATGTAGAAGAAGAGGCGCTCCACCGGATCGAGCGCGCCGTCGGCGGCGGACTGCATGCCGCTGAGGGCGAGCGCGAGCGCCTGGCTGTCGGTGGCGAAGGCGCGGGCGCTCCCGCGGAACATGTTGCGCGGGAACTGATCGAGCACGAGGATCAGGCTCAGCCTGCGGCGCGGGCCGTCGCCCCAGCTCGCGAGCTCTCCCGCCGCGGCGCGCTCGTAGAGCGCTCCGAAGCGTTGGCGGATCTCCTCATCCTGGCTCGCGTCACTCCCGAACCAGAGCCTGGCGCGGCCAGCGAGGGCCTCCGCCGTCGCCGGCCCCTCGCCGAACCAGAACTCGCGCACCGCGCGTGCCTCGTCCATCAGCCCGACCGGCTCTCGTCGGCCTCGAACAGCTTCTCGAGCTGCTGCGCTGCCTCGCGCGTGGTGGCGAGGAATTTGCTCTCATCCTCCTTCACCCGGTACTGCGCCGCGAGCGTCACCTCATCGTGCTCACGGAAGCGGCGCACGGTCTCTCGCGCCGCCGTGGTCGCCGTGCCGAGCGCCTCGAGCACGCGCCCCGCCATCTCCAGGCTCGAGGCGTAGGTCTCGCGCACGATCACGGTGACGCCCGCGTCCATGAGCGCGAAGGCATGCTGGCGGTTGCGGGCCCGGGCGTACACCTTGAGGTGCGGGAACTGCTCGCGCGCCAGCACCGCCGTGCGCACCGAGGCCTCGACGTCGTCGAGGGCGAGCACCAGGACGCGTGCCTCGGCCGCGCCCGCGGCGCGCAGCAGGTCGAGCCGCGAGGCATCCCCGTAGTACACCCGGTTGCCGAAGCGGCGCACGAAGTCGACATGCGTCTGGCTGTTGTCGAGGGCGGTGAAGCGCACTTTTCGCAGCCTCAGCACGCGCGCCACGATCTGTCCGAAGCGGCCGAAGCCGGCGATGATGACCGCATTCTCGTGCTCCTCGATCGCATCGAAGGGAGCCGCCGGGCCTTTCAACCAGCGTTCGCTGATCTTTTCCTGCGCAATCAGCAGCAGGGGGCCGAGCATCATCGAGAGCGTCACCGCGAGGATCAGCAGGTCCGCGGTCGCCGCGCTGATGATGCGCTGGCGTGCCGCGAGCGTGAACAGCACGAAGGCGAACTCCCCGCCCGCGGGGAGCGTAAAGCCGAGCCGCCAGGCCTCTCCGCCGCGGCAGCGGGCGAGGCGGGCGAGGGCACTGACGGCGAGGATCTTGACGAGGACGAAGCCTCCCGTGACACCGAGCAGCGTCAGGGGCTCGGACTTCAAGAGCCCCAGATTCGCCGACATCCCGACGCAGACGAAGAAGAGCCCGAGCAGCAGTCCCTTGAAGGGCTCGAGGTCCGCTTCGAGCTCGTGGCGGAACTCGCTGTCGGCGAGCAGCATCCCGGCGAGGAATGCGCCGAGCGAAGCCGAGAGTCCCACCCGGTTGGCGATCAGCGTGGTCGCGATGACGGTGAGGAGCGCGGCGGCGGTGAAGACCTCCGTCACCTGCACCCGCGCCACGATGCGCAGCGCCGGCCGCAGCAGCAGCCGGCCACCGCCGACGATGACGGCGACCAGCACTACGAGGAGCTTGAGGAGCCCCTCCCACCAGGGACCGCCCGCCGCATGCGCCGCGCCGCCCGAGAGGAGCGGCAGGACCGCGAGCAGCGGCAGCACCGCGAGGTCCTGGAAGAGAAGAATTCCGAAGGCGGCGCGCCCGTGTTGGGTGCGAAGCTGGCCGCGCTCGGCGAGCACCTGCAGCACGAGCGGAGTCGAGGAGAGCGAGAGTCCAAAGCCGACGATGCCGGCGGCGATCGGCGGGAGTCCGAGAGCGAAGGCCGCGGTTCCTAAGAGCACCGCGCAGGCAAGCACCTGAGCGGCTCCCAGCCCGAAGACGGTGCGCCGCATGACCCAGAGCCGTGTCGGCTGCAGCTCGAGCCCGATGATGAAGAGCAGCAGCACCACGCCGAACTCGGAGACCTTGGTGATGCGGTCGACGTCGCCGCCGATGAGATCCAGGCCCCAGGGGCCGATGACGAGCCCGGCCGCGACGTAACCCAAGATCGAGGAGAGGCGCAGGAAGCGGAACAGGGCGACCGCGATCACGGCGGCCGCGAGCAGGGTGGCCGTTTCGGCGAGGGAGATCATGGAGCGGCCGATTCTCGCAGGAATCCCCCGGGGCCGGGCTTGAGTTTGCCGCGGCAGGTCCCCATGCCTCGGCTCATGCTCGATGAGCACCCGCAGGCGGACCCGGCTGGGCACTCCGAGCCGCTCGATGCCTATTCCGCGGCCGTGGTCGGCGCGGTGGACCAGGTGGGAGCGGCGGTGGTGAGCGTCTACACCGGCGGCGCCGAGGAGGCCGCGCGCGCCCGCGGCGGTGCGGGCTCCGGAGTGGTCGTCACCCCGGACGGCTATCTCCTGACCAATGAGCACGTCGTGCAGCGCGTCTCGCACGCGCGCGTCTCTTTCGTCGATGGGCGCACCGTGCCGGCGGTGGTCGCCGGACGCGATCCCGCGACCGATCTTGCGGTGCTGCGCGCGCAGGCCGCCGCACTTCCTTACGCGCAGCTCGCTCCCTCGCAGCGGCTGCGGCCCGGGCAGCTCGTCGTGGCGGTCGGAAACCCCTACGGCTTCGAGTCCACGGTGTCGGCGGGGGTGGTGAGTGCGCTCGGGCGCTCGCTCCGCAGCCGCCAGGGGCGGCTCATCGAGGGCATCGTGCAGCACACCGCTGCCCTCAATCCCGGAAATTCAGGAGGTCCGCTGGTGGACGCGCACGGGGCCGTCACCGGCATCAACACCGCGATCATTCCTCAGGCGCAGGGGATCGGCTTTGCGATCCCGGCTGCGACCGCCCAGTGGGTGCTGACGGAGATCCTCACTCAGGGGAGGGTGCGGCGCGCCTGGCTCGGCATCGCCGCGCGTGACCGGCCGCTCGATCTGCGCCTGGTTCGGGCCCTGGACCTGGGCGCCTCGCGGGCGGTCGAGATACTCAGCCGGGAGAGCGATGGCCCGGCCTACCTCTCGGACCTTCACCCGGGCGATCTGATCGTCGCCGTGGACGGCAAGGCGGTCGACGGCGTCGACGCCCTGCACCGGCAGCTCTCGCAGGTGCCGCCGGGGACGCAGCTCGAGCTCACGATCGTTCGCCGGACGCGCATCGTGAAAGTCACGCTGACGGCGCGCGAGACTGGTTAGATTGGCGGGAATGGCCTGCGGCCATTCCTGGCTCTTGCCCGCTACATAGCAGGCGGTCCTACTCGCAGAGGCTCTCGAGATACCCCTGGGCTTCCGGCGAAAGGCGCTTGCGCGCCAGCGCCCGCGCCTTCGGCGCATCGACGATGTATTCGAGAGGACCCGACACCAGGATCTGGCGGATGCTCGGCGAGCGCGCCGAGGCGCGTGCCATGCGGTTCAGCACGGTGAAGCCGCGGTTTATCACCCGACCGGGTGCGCGGTTCTGCTCGATGATGCGTGCCAGATACTGCCCGAAGCGGGCGTAGAGAAAGTAGGCGTCGTCCCCGACCTGAAAGCGGGCTTCCGCAAAAAAGTCGGGGAAATTCCTCTCGACGTAGTCGTTGAGACGTTGAAGCGGGGCTCTTCGGTCGCTGTCAGTCGACACTTTGCGCTGCTTCATTGCGGTGCCAACACCTCGCTCGCCGTGTGAAATCACGGCGGCGCGAATGTTGGAGCAGCGCGAGTCGCGATGCAAGAGAAGATTTCGCGCGATGCGTGGCAGATCGCAATCGCCGCCGACCGCTCAGCGAGGCGCAGCGGTCGCTTCGATCCGGTAGAGGGAGTAAAGCTGGCCGCGAAGCTGACCTCCGCGAGTCCCACGCAGCCGAGGAACTGCGCGCCGGCGCGCAGCTCGAGCGCCCAGAGACCCCAGCTCCGCGAGACGAGCTCCTTGGCGGCCGCCAGTGCCGCAGCTCGAGCCGCTCGGTCTTGAGGGTCGTCATCGGTGCTTGCAAGAGCCTTCGAGGCCGGTATTATCGAACGCATAGTGATGGTGTAAGACAGTCGACCGACGGCACGCGGCCTGAAATCCCGCCGTCCGGCTCCGGCTGCTCTCCCTCGACGCAAGATTTGCCGGCGTGCCCTGCCGCCGCGGACCTCCCCGGGGGTCCGCGCAAGGGGCTCGCCTGTCT
This sequence comes from Steroidobacteraceae bacterium, assembly GCA_035295065.1. GTDB lineage: Bacteria > Pseudomonadota > Gammaproteobacteria > Steroidobacterales > Steroidobacteraceae > 13-2-20CM-66-19. The sequence continues at coordinate 5,026 of DATGJR010000169.1, read as the reverse complement.
CGGTTGAAGCCTGCGGGAACCTCACTATGGATGCGCCGTCTCCTTCTCTCTGCAAGAGCTCGTATGAGCGCGACAGCTGCGGCTTCGGCCTGATCGCGAGCCTGGACGATGCCCCAAGCCACGCCCTGGTGCGCACCGCCATCACCTCGCTCAATCGCCTCACTCACCGCGGGGCGATCGCCGAGGATGGCAAGACAGGCGATGGCTGCGGGCTGCTCCTCAAGAAGCCGGAGGCATTCCTGCGCGCCATCGCCGCCGAGACCGGAATTCATCTCACCCCCCGCTTTGCCTCGGGCCTCATCTTCCTCTCCCCCGATGCGCAGGCCGCGGGTGAGGCGCGCGTGGTGCTCGCGACCGAGCTCAAGCGCCAGGGGCTCGAAGTCGCCGGCTGGCGGCGGGTGCGGATCAACCGGGAAGCTTGCGGCGCGGAGGCGCTGAAGACCCTGCCAAAGATCGAGCAGCTCTTCCTCAACTGCCACCCGGCGATCGACGAGCCCGCCTTCAACCGCCGCCTCTTCATGGCGCGGCGTCTCGCGGAGAAGGCCCTCGAGGCCGACCCCGCGTTCTACGTGCCGAGCCTGTCCGCCAGCACCATCGTCTACAAGGGCATGGTGATGCCGCAGCACCTCTCGGAGTTCTATCCCGACCTCGATGATCCGCGGCTCGAAGCCTCGGTGGCCGTGTTCCACCAGCGCTTCTCCACCAATACGCTCCCGCAGTGGCGCCTCGCTCACCCCTACCGCTACCTCGCCCATAACGGCGAGATCAACACCATTCAGGGCAACCGCAACTGGGCGACGGCGCGCGGCCCGCTGCTGCGCTCGCAGCTCCTGCCCCATCTCCAGGAGGTGCTGCCGCTCGTCTCGGTCCAGGGCTCCGACTCCCAGAGCCTGGACAACATGCTCGAGGTGCTGCTCATGGGCGGCCTCGACCCGCTGCACGCGATGCGGCTGCTGATTCCCCCGGCCTGGCACGGGCTCGACACCATCGACCCGGACCTGCGCGCTTTCTACGAGTACTACTCGGTGCACATGGAGCCCTGGGATGGCCCCGCCGGAGTGGTGCTCACCGATGGGCGCTACGTGGCCTGCACGCTCGATCGCAACGGGTTGCGTCCGGCGCGCTTCTGCATCACGCGCGACCGCCGTCTCACCATCGCTTCCGAGACCGGGGTCTGGGACTACGCACCCGAGGACGTGGTGAAGAAGGGCAAGCTGGGGCCCGGCGACATGATCGCACTCGATCTCGAGAGCGGGGCGCTCCTCACCACGCAGGATATCGACCAGAAGCTCAAGACCCGGCACCCCTACAAGAGCTGGCTGAGATCGGGGGTGCGCTATCTCGAGAGCGACCTGGTGGACGCGCGTCTCGCCGCCGAGCCGATGGATCGCCCGACGCTCTCTCTCTACCAGAAGATGTTCAACGTCACGCAGGAGGAGCGCGACGACATCATCCGCGTGCTGGCGGTCGACGAGAGCGAGGCGGTGGGCTCGATGGGAGACGACACGCCGATGCCGGTGCTGTCGCACCGGGTGCGGCCGCTCTACGACTACTTTCGCCAGCAGTTCGCGCAGGTCACGAACCCGCCCATCGATCCGCTGCGCGAGACGGTGGTGATGTCGCTGCAGACGCAGATCGGACCGGAGTGCAACATTTTCGCGCCCGCCCCCGACCATGCGCGGCAGATCGTCCTCGGCTCCCCCATCCTCTCGCAGAGAAAGCTGCGGCAGATCCTCGCTCTCGAGGAGGTGACCCACGAGTTTCTCGACCTGCAATACGATCCCGCCGAGGGACTGAAGCGCGCGATCCTGCGCCTGTGCGCGCAGGCCGAGAGCGCGGTGCGCGAGGGCAAGCTCGTGCTGCTCCTCTCCGACCGCTATCTCCTCAAAGGCCGCGTGCCCGCGCACGCGCTCCTCGTCACCGGCGCGGTGCATCAGCACCTGGTGAAGTCAGGCCTGCGCTGCAAGTGCAACCTGCTGGTCGAGACCGGAACGGCGCGCGAGCCGCATCACTTCGCCTGTCTCATCGGCTACGGGGCGACCGCGGTCTATCCCTACATGGCCTACCAGGTGCTGTTCGAAATGATGCGCCGGGGACGCGTCAAGCTCGACTTCGCGGCGCGCCTCGAGCTCGGACGCAGCTACCGCGCGGGGCTGCGCAAGGGGCTCTTCAAGATCATGTCGAAGATGGGGATCTCGACGATCGCGAGCTACCGCAGCTCGCAGCTCTTCGAGATCGTCGGGCTCGCGGAGGAGGTGGTGGAGCTTTGCTTCACCGGCACCGAGAGCCGCGTCGCGGGCGCGGATTTCGCCGATCTCGAGTCCGACGCGCTCGCGCTCGCCGGGCGCGCCTGGAACCCGCGCGAGTCGCTCGCCCAGGGGGGGCTCCTCAAGTACGTGCACGGCGGCGAATATCACATGTACAACCCGGACGTGATCGCGGCGCTCCAGGCGGCGGTCATCTCGGGCGATCCGGCGCACTACCGGCAGTTCGCTCAGCTCGTCAACGAGCGCCCCGCCGCCACCTTCCGCGATCTGCTCGCGCTCAAGCCCGCAGGCGCGCCGGTTGCGCTCGCGGAAGTCGAGCCGGCGGAGGCGATCCTGGCGCGCTTCGACAGCGCCGGAATGTCCCTCGGCGCTCTCTCCCCCGAGGCGCACGAGGCGCTCGCCATCGCCATGAACCGCCTGGGTGCCCGCTCCAACTCAGGCGAAGGGGGCGAAGATCCTGCGCGCTATCGCACCGAGAAGAACTCCAAGATCAAGCAGGTCGCATCCGGGCGCTTCGGAGTCACGCCCGAGTACCTGGTCAATGCCGAGGTGCTGCAGATCAAGATCGCGCAGGGGGCGAAGCCGGGTGAGGGCGGACAGCTCCCCGGGCACAAGGTCAACGACATGATCGCGACGCTGCGCTTCGCGCGCCCGGGGGTGGGGCTCATCTCCCCGCCGCCGCACCATGACATCTATTCCATCGAGGACCTGGCGCAGCTCATCTTTGATCTCAAGCAGGTGAATCCGGCCGCGCTCGTCTCGGTGAAGCTCGTTGCCGAGCCCGGTGTCGGCACCGTCGCCGCGGGCGTTGCCAAGGCTTACGCGGATCTCATCACCATCTCCGGCTACGACGGTGGCACCGGGGCGAGTCCGCTTTCCTCCATCAAGTACGCCGGCACCCCGTGGGAGCTCGGGCTCGCGGAGACGCACCAGACGCTGCGTGCCAACGGCCTGCGCCACCGGGTGCGCGTTCAGACCGACGGGGGACTGAAGACCGGGCTCGACGTCGTCAAGGCGGCGATCATCGGGGCCGAGAGCTTCGGCTTCGGCACGGCGCCCATGGTCGCTCTGGGATGCAAGTATCTGCGCATCTGCCACCTCAACAACTGCGCGACGGGGGTGGCAACCCAGCACCAGGTGCTGCGCACCAAGTACTTCACCGGACTCCCGGAGATGGTGATGCGCTACTTCGGCTTCGTGGCCGAGGAGGTGCGCGAGATCCTGGCCTCGCTCGGTGTCAGGACTCTGAGCGAGATCATCGGCCGCACGGAATATCTCGAGGTGCTGCCCGGTGCGACCTCACGTCAGCGCAAACTCGACCTGCGACCGATCCTCTCGACGGCGGGACTCAAGCGCGATGCGCCGCAGTACTGCAGCACCCCCTCGAATGCGCCCTTCGACAAGGGCGAGCTGGCCGAGCGCATGGTGCGTGACATGCTGCCGGCGATCGAGGCGAAGTCAGGCGGGGAGTGGGCCTACGAGCTCAGTAACTTCAACCGCTCGATCGGCGCGCGCGTCTCGGGCGAGATCGCCCGACGCTGGGGCAACTACGGGATGCAGGACTCGCCCGTCGTGGTGCGCTTCACGGGCAACGCCGGACAGAGTTTCGGCGTGTGGAATGCGGGGGGACTGCATCTCTACCTCGAGGGCGACGCCAACGACTATGTGGGCAAGGGCATGGCCGCGGGGCGCATCGTGCTTCGGCACCCGCGCCAGGCGCGCTACAGCGCCCGCGAGACGGTGATCATGGGCAACACCTGTCTCTATGGCGCCACTGGCGGGGAGCTCTACGCCGCCGGCGTCGCCGGCGTGCGTTTCGCGGTGCGCAACTCAGGCGCGGTGGCGGTGATCGAGGGGGCGGGCGATCACTGCTGCGAGTACATGACCGGGGGCGCCGTGTGCGTTCTCGGACGCACCGGCGTCAACTTCGGCGCCGGCTTTACCGGGGGCTTCGCCTATGTGCTCGACCTCGAGCGCAATTTCGTCGACCGCTACAACCACGAGCTCATCGACATCTCGCGCATCCACCCGGAAGCGATGCAGTCGCACGCACAGCATCTCGAGGCGCTGCTCGAGCGGCACGGCGCCGAGACCCAGAGCGCCTGGGCGCAGGAGATCCTCGGCGACCTGCGCACCTACCTGCCGAAGTTCTGGGTCGTGAAGCCGAAAGCCGCTTCCATCGACTCGCTGATCGAGAATCTGCGGCGCGCGGCCTGAGGATGCCGGACAAGAACCTTCAGTTCCTCGACGTGCCGCGGGCGGAGCCTGCCAAGACCGCAGTGGAGGCGCGCGTGCGGCACTTCCGCGAGATCTATGCGCCCTTCGATGCGGAGGGCGCGGCGAGTCAGGCCGGGCGGTGCCTCGCCTGCGGCAATCCCTTCTGCGAATGGAAATGCCCGGTCCATAACTACATCCCCAACTGGCTCAAGCTCATCGAGGAGGGCAATCTCTTCGAGGCGGCCGAGCTCTCGCACAAAACCAACTCGCTCCCCGAGGTGTGCGGGCGCATCTGCCCGCAGGACCGCCTGTGCGAGGGCGCCTGCACGCTGAACGACGGACTGGGCGCCGTCACCATCGGCTCGATCGAGAAATACATCACCGACGAGGCCTTGAAGCGCGGCTGGAAGCCCGACATGACGCACGTGCGCGCGACGGACAAGCGCGTGGCCGTCGTGGGAGCCGGTCCCGCGGGGCTCGCCTGCGCGGACGTCCTGGTACGCAATGGCGTGAAGCCCGTGGTGTTCGATCGCCACCCGCGC
>DATGJR010000168.1:0-9355 GCA_035295065.1 Steroidobacteraceae bacterium | reverse complement strand
AGCAGCGACCCGCGAGGACTGTTGAAGATTTGCGTGGCGCGTAGCGTCGGCCCGGAGGAGGTCGCACACAGATGAAAGCCACGACACTCACCGCGTTGATCTGCAGTCTTGGACTGAGCTGCGTTGCGCTCGCGCAGAGCGCGCCCGCAGGAGCGCCGGGCGGCGGAGCCGGAGCTGCACCGGGTTCTGCACCAGCAACGGGTGCTCCGCCGGGGCCGCCGGGGCAGCCTGGAGGACAGTCGCCGGGATCGCAGACGCCCGGAGGACAGACGCCGGGTGCGATGCCGCCGGGAGAGACGCCGCCGGGCGAGACGCCGCCGCCGGGTCAGACGGTCCCCCCCGCGCAGCAGCCGAACCAGCAAATGCCGCCCCCGCCTGACACTCCACCCGGCACTCAGCCGCCGCCGTCCTCTCCGCCGGCCGAGATGCCGCCGCCTCCTTCACAGGCACCGCCGCCTCCGCCGCATCAGAACACCTGAGGGGCGCGCCGCCCGAGGCAGCGCCGCGCGCAATGCCCGCTACTCAAGGGCGAGCTGTTCCGCGCCGGGCTGCCTCGATGGCGGCGATATCGATCTTTTTCATCGTCATCATCGCCTCGAACGCGCGCCTGGCGGCGGCGCGGTCGGGGTTGGTTACCGCATCGAGCAGCGCCCGCGGCGTGATCTGCCAGGACAAGCCCCATCGGTCCTTGCACCATCCGCAGGCACTCTCGGCTCCCCCGTGACCGGTGATTGCGTTCCAGTAACGATCCGTCTCTGCCTGCGTGTCCGTGATGACCTGAAAGGAAAAGGCTTCCGAGTGCCTGAAAGCCGGGCCGCCGTTGAGGCCGAGGCACGGTATGCCGAGGACCGTGAACTCGACGGTCAGCACCTCTCCCTCCTTTCCCGCCGGGTAATCTCCGGGTGCGCGGTGAACGGCCTTGACGGTGCTGTCCGGAAAGGTCTGAGCGTAGAACCGGGCGGCATCTTCGGCGGTGCCGTCATACCAAAGGCAAATCACGTTTCTGGGCATGGGTGGTCTCCGTCATCTACGACGAAACGACGAAACAGTGAGCCGTATTTCGACAGCGGGTCTCAATTGCCCGCCGCCCGCCGTTCCCACAGCTCCCAGGCACGCGGGTAGGCATTGAGGGCGAGCTCGTCCGCGCCCTCGGAATCGAGATAAGTGATCCCGCCCTGCAGCGCCACGGCCTGCGTCTGGATGCGCGCGCTTTGTTCGAGATAGACGCTGCGACCGACGGCCATCGGCAACGAGGCTCCGACGACCGCTACTCCGTGGCCGCGAATGAGGATCGCAGGCTTCATAGCGAGCTTTCCGGCGAGCGCACGCCCGAGCTCCGCGTTCTGGATGAGGAGGTGGCGGATGCCGTGGTCGCGGGCAGCATCGAACACCGGCACTCCCTGGCTGACGAAGGCGGCCATGTGAAAGACAGGCCGCAGCGCAACGCCGCTGATGCTGAAAGGAACTACCGCCGGCGAGTGGCTGTGAACGATCGCCTGCACATCGGGGCGCGCGCGGTAGATCTCGCCATGAATGAAGCGCTCGCGGTATTGGGCGCGACCTTCGCCATTGAGGGCATTGCTGTCCAGGTCGTACTCCAGGATGTCATCGGCGCTGACCAGCGCCGGCGCGATATCCCGCGACAGCAGATAGCGGTCGGGGGCTGCGGTGCGACGGACGCTGACATGTCCGTATCCGTCGACGATGCCCTCGCTTGCAAGGATGTGGTTGGCCGACACGAGGTCCCTGATCAGTTTCGCATCGGCGAGGGGTGCGGGAGCTGGTGCATGAGCCGCTGCGCTGGCCGCGCTTGCCGGGGCGAGCAGACCTCCCGCGACGCTCGTCGTGGAGGCCGCCAGAAAATCGCGACGCGTCATCGGGTCACAGGAACTCACGTTATGGCTCATGGCGCACCTCCGATCGGGTGTGACACTGTGCCAGTCCGCAGGAACGGTTGCGACCGTGCGCGCGGGAACGGCCGACGATCCACTAAACTCGTGGGCGCTGACATTGGGGGTCAACGATGGGGCGATCTGCATACGGGATCCTGGCGGTGGCGCTGTGCGCACTCACCGGATGTGGCGGGGGCGGGGGCGGGGGCGGCGGCGGACCATCCGGGCAGGGCGTATTTGTGACTCCCTTTGCGGTGTCTTTTCCCCCGCAACAGCTCGGCTCCACGAGCCCGCCGATCCTCGTCTCCGTCTCGAACAGCGGGTCGGCGCAACTGACCGTCTCGGCGGTGCAGCTGAGCGGCGCGGGCGCCGGCAGCTTCAGCGACAGCAGCTCCTGCGGCACGTTGGCAGCCGGCACCTCGTGCCTCATCTCCCTGCGGTTCAGCCCTGCCTCCTCGGGCAGCGCCTCTGCGACGCTCAACATCCAGAGCAGCGCAAGCGCGACCAGCATTCCGGTGAGCGGGCAGGGCACGACCGGTGCGACCTGGACCACGCTCGCCAACGCTCCGCCCGAAGGCCTGCAGCTGTGTCTGCTGCTGACGGATGCCAGCGTTCTGTGCCAGGCGGTTCAGAACTGGTACCGCCTGATTCCCGACAGCACGGGCAGCTATGTGGAGGGGAGCTGGTCGCTCTATACGAGCTTTCCCGCGGCGATGGGCTACATCCCGCAAGCCTTTGCTTCGACCGTGCTCGCGGACGGACGTGTCGCGGTCATGGGCGGGGAATACAACTATTTCAAAGGCCAGGCGGATTTCACGCTCACCGGCATGGGGATGATCTTCGATCCGCTGGCGATTTCGTGGACGGCACTTGCGCCACCTCCGTCCACCGGCTCCCCCAATCACTGGCAGTGCATCGGCGATGCCCCGGCTTCGATACTCGCGGATGGCCGCTGGGCGATCGGAGCCAAGCTCTACCAGGATGTCGCGGTGCTCGATCCGGCGACGCTCGCATGGTCGCAGGTGACCGCGCCGGGCAAGACCGACACCATGAACGCGGAGGAGGGGTGGACACTGCTGCCCGATGGCAGTCTGCTCACGCTCGATGTCAATCGCGCGCCTGCCACCGAGCGCCTCGTGCTGGCCGCCGGCTCAGTGGCCGGCGCCTGGGTTTCAGCGGGCGCAACCCCCGCTGATCTGCACACGCCGACCTCGACCGCCGGCTCCCTGACCGCACCCGGCTGTGCTCCCTACTTTCCTCCGGGAGAGATGGGTCCCGCACTGCTCCTCCCCGGCGGCGAGGTGTTTGCGATCGGCGCCGACGGGCAGACGGCGCTCTATTCACCGGGCAGCGACACCTGGAGCGTCGGTCCCGCCGTACCGAATGGCCTCAACGTGCAGGACGGTCCCGGCGCCGTGCTGCCGAGCGGGCACGTGCTCTTCGGCGCGAGTCCCGGCTCCTCGGGGCAGGGTCTTTCCTACTTCGAGTTCGACGGCACGGCGCTGGCGCCGGCGCCTCCCCCCGTCAATGCGGCGAGCGATGCGACATTCTTCACCAGCCTCCTGCCGCTGCCGACGGGCCAGGTGCTGTTCGTCGATGGATCGACGACTCTGCAGGTATATTCGCCGGCGTTCACGCCGGTCTACGACCCCGCGTGGGCGCCGGCCGTCACCTCGGTTCCCGCAGCAATCAGCGCCGGATCGACCTACATGATCTCGGGAACTCAGTTCAACGGCCTGACACAGGCGAGCGCCTACGGCGATGAGTCACAGAATGCCACCAACTATCCCCTGGTGCGCCTGACGAATCAGGCGAGCGGGCACGTGTTCTACGCGCGCACGCATGACCACAGCACGATGGCGGTTGCGACCGGCTCATCGGTGGTCTCCACGCTCTTTGATGTGCCGGCGGCGATAGAGTCTGGCGCGACCACACTGCAGGTGGTGGCGAACGGCATTCCATCGGCGGCCGTTGCCGTCACCGTCAACTGAGCCTCACCAACCGACGGCCTCGCCATCCTTCCTGAAGTCCGAAGCGCCGCGGTAGTAGCGCAGCGGCGTCCCGGGCGAGACGACCTGGATTACCTGCACGCCGCCGACGTCCGCGCCGCTGACGGAGCGCACGCTGTGTCCCATCGTGGCAAGAGCCGGTCCGACGAGCTCGTAGAGCGGCGACTCGAGGGTCAGGAGGTTCGCGACCTCGCTGTGGCGAAAGCGCGCCATATCGGCGGCCGCCTGGATGTTGGCGCCGAGGTCGATCACGTCGATCAGCAGCTGCGCATGTCCCTGTGCCTGCATGTCCCCGCCCATGAGCGTGACCGTCATGACCGGCTGCCCATCGCGCATCAGAAAGCCCGCTGAGAGTGTGTTGAACGGCCGCTTGTGGGGCGCAATCACATTCGGGCTCTTCGGGTCGAGGGTGAACAGGGTCCCGCGGTTGTGCAGCACGAAACCGTAGCCGGGGACGGTGATCCCCGAGCCGAACTCGTTGTAGTTGCTGTTGACCCACGACACCATGTTGCCGTCCTTGTCGGCGGTGGATTGCACGATGGTGTCGCCCTTGAGATCGGCGCTCCCCGGGGGCGCGGTGAGGGAGGCGCGCCGGGAGTCGAAGTGCGCGCACAGGGATGCGGCATGCGCAGTGGAAAGGAGCTCGGCGAGCGGAACGCTCACCGAATCGGGGTCGGCGTTGTAGCGAAACAGGTCCGCGTACGCGAGCTTCTTCGCCTCGACGAGAATGTGCCAGTAGCGCGGATCTCTCGGGCCAATTGAGGCGAGCGTTTGCCCCGGCGCCCACTTCGGCAGGCACTCCCCGAGAATGTTGAGCATTTCCTCCGCGGCCCAGGCCTGCGAGGGCGGCGGCAGCTCAAGCACATCGAAGCCGTGATAGCGGCTGCGGGCCGGCTCCACCCATTCGCCGTGGTAGCCGGCGAGATCCTCCAGCGTCATGGTGCCGCCGAGGGCTTGCGATTTCGCCACGATCGCCCGCGCGATCTCTCCTTTATAAAAGGCATCGGCCCCCTGCCCCTGGAGCAGGCGGAAGGTGCGGGCGAGATCCGGATTCCTGAAGAGCTGACCGGGAGCAGGCGGCCGCCCCTTCACGTACCAGACCTTCACCGAGTCCGGATCGAGCTCGGTGCAGCAAGCCTTGAGCGGCAGCGCATTGGGTAGCGTCCAGTCACTGGCGATGCGCTCCGAGACGGGGAAACCGTTCTGCGCATACTCCGCGGCCGCTTCCAGCACCTCCCTGAAGGTCAGCGTGCCGAAGCGCTGGAGCGCCGCCTGCCATCCCCACACCGCGCCCGGCACCGTCACCGACACGATCCCCCCGGGAGGCATGCCCGATGTGGGCCCCCAATTCCGCGGATCCCAGCGGTAGCCGAGCTCGTTGAGGTGCGCGAGCGTGGCACCGGTCGGCGCAGTGCCACTGGCATTCAGTACGTAGGCCTTGTGATCCCTGGCGATGTAGATGATGACGAAAAGATCGCCCGCCACTCCCACCATCATGGGCTCGGTGATGCTGAGCACCGCCGCGGTGGCGACCGCGGCGTCGATGGCGTTGCCGCCGCGCTTCAGGATCTGAAGGCCCGCCTGCGCCGCGAGCGGCTGGCTGGTGACCACCATGCCGTGAGTGGCCATCACTTCCGAGCGCGTCTGCGCGGGCCAGCCGGAGGCGCGGACCCCGCGCACGGCCTGGCAGAAAGCCGCTGCGGGTGTCGAGCGGCACCAGGGGTCGGGGGAGGGTGTCTCCACCTCCGCCGCTAGCGATGGCAGCGCCGCCGTGCCGAGCGCGAGCGCCAAAGACAGGAGCACAGGCTCTCTCATGGGCGCGGGGCCTGTTTGGGTGCGCTGGCCGGGCGGCAGAAGACCGAGATTCCGGCCGAGAACGGCCGCAGCTGTGTGAAAAAAGACTCCTTGCGGGCCTGCACCCCGAGCTCGACTCGAAACGACAGGACATGCTGCTGCTCGCCTGCCTCCTCGAGCTTTGCCGCAAACGGCGAGTGCGCGGATTCCGGAAACACTTCGATGAATTTCCTGCCCAGCACCTGCTCGCGCGCACGCGGGCGAGCTGCGACGCTCGTCTTTTTCCTGTCCGGGGCTTTGAACGAGCGACTGGACTTCTTTTTTCTCATGATCTGCCTTAAGGGGCGAGCTCGACTGAACCCCCACCTGTCTGATGCCGGGGAGCCTGCGTCCAGCTGCCGCGCCTCGCCTCAAAGCCCTTCGGTGAAGGAGGTGGCCAGGCGCAGCAAATCCCTCGCGTCTCGCAACTTCAGCTTGGTCTTGATGTTGGCACGGTACGTCTCGATGGTTTTCACGCTGACGGCCAGCTGCCCCGCGATCGCGGTGGTGCTCTTGCCGTGACCGATGAGGTCGAAGACCTCGAGCTCACGGTCGGTCAGAGTCGAGAGGAGCCCCGCCGGTCCGCTGGTCGAATCGCGCAGCTGCTCGAGAACGTGCTGGGTCATCTTCGGGCTCATGTAGACGCCGCCCGAGGCAACCTGCCGGATGGCGTCCACCAGGCCGTCGATGGCGGACTGCTTCATGATGTAGCCGCGGCCACCGGCGCGCAGCACCCGCTCGGCGAAGAGCATCTCGTCGTGCATCGACAGCACGAGCACCTCGACCTCGGGTATGGACTGGCGCAGCTCCCGGATCAGACCCAGCGCGGTTCCTTCCTCCAGCGACAGATCGATCAGCGCCAGGTCGGGCCGCAGGCTTGCGGCAAGCTGCAGCGCCTGCTCTGCCGAGCCCGCCTCGCCGCAGATCTCCAGATCCGGCTCCGCGCCGATCATCTGACGGATACCGAGCCGAACGATCGGATGATCGTCCACCACCAGGATCCGCAAGGGGTGATTCGCTTTCAATCTGGCGCGCTTTCGGTGTGTGTCTTCGCGGGCCGTGTTCGCGCGCGCTGCGGATCGCCGGCCTGAGCCGTCTTGTGCATCGGAATCGAACGCAGCGTGCACGTCACCACGGTGCCGCCCGGCGAGCCGGGCTCGACGATCAGAATGCCACCGATCGAGTGAGCACGGTAGCGCATGATCTGCAGTCCGATACCGCTGCCGACTGTAGCCTTGCCGATGCCGATGCCGTCATCCGCGATGCGCAGTCTCAACGTGGACCCCTGGCGAGCGACCTGGATGGCGATCGAGCGGGCCTGCGCGTGCTTGACGGCGTTGGTCACCGCCTCCTGAGCGATCCGATAGAGCTGCGTCGCCGCGCTGCCGTCGCTGAAGGTCTCCGGGACCTGCCCTTCCACCCGCACCTGAATCTTGTGCAGGGACTGCGTGGCGAAGGCGAGCTCACGCAGCGCCGCCGTGAGACTTGCGGCCTCCACCTCGAGCGGAAAGAGACTGCGGCTCAGCTGGCGCACCTGTGCGAGCGCGTGCTGTGCCTGCCGCGCGATCTCGGCGGCCGTTTCGGCGGCCTCCCCGGGCGCGGCGGTCACCTGCTGCCGCAGCCCCGCGCCCAGCATGCCGAGGCCGGTCAGCGTTTGCCCGAGCGCATCGTGCAGCGTGTGCAGCAGGTCCTGCTGTTCGCGCCAGATGATGTCGGCCATGCGGGCCGTCGAGCGCTCACGCTCGAGTATGCGGCGTACCTGGTCGGCGACCGCCGGCAGCAGATTGTCGAACCAGTCGTTGCGCGGATGCGCCTGATCGGAGAACAGCTCGAGGACCGCGATCACCTCCTGCCCGGCCGTGATGGCATGCGCGACACCGGCCTGCAGCCCCACCTCTCTCGCCGCCGCGGCACGAACCGGCATGGACGGCAGGAGCTCCCTGGCGTCGCGCGCGTACATCGACACCCCCTGAGCGTAGACGCGTCCCGGAAGACCTTCACCGCGCACATAGCGCTGCCGCTCGGACGCCTGGTGAAAGGGACGGAAGCGCTCATCGCTGATGCAGCTGATGGCCGGCGCGATCACATTCGGCGCTTCGGGATCGGGCAGATAAACATAGCCGACGCGCCATTCGTCCATGGCGCAGATGCGCTCCAGCACCCGCTGCAGCGCCGAATCCCACGTGGGCGCGTCGTTGATCGACTGGGAGATCTCGTTGAGGAGCGTCAGCCATTGCGTCCGCTCGGCCACCCGGTGCTCGAGGTCCTCGCGCGAATGCCGCAGCGACTCCTCCGCGCGCCAGTGCTCGATCGCATCGCTCGCATGGCGCGCGAGCAGGTCCAGCCAGCGCAGCTCCGCCGCCTCGAAGCGATGTGGCGCGCGGTAATGGGTCGAGAACATTCCGAGGAAATGGCCCGAGCGGTCGAGCAGGGGCGTCGACTGCATCGCATGCACCCCCGCCGCGAGCAATACCTGCCGCGCCGGCGAGGCGGCGAACAAGGCGCTGCTCGCGACGTCCTCGACCAGCACGCGCTGCAGGCCCGAAAGCGCGCGCCCACACACGCTGTCGCCGTTCCGGTCGACCTGCGCGAAGAAATTCAGGAACGGCGGCTCGAAGCCCACTTGCGCCGAGATCGTCAGGGTGTCCGGCGCGCTGCACTCCTGGAGGGTGGCCATCTCCGCGTCCGTAATCTCGATCGCCGCGCGCAGGATCTCCTCGAGGAGCACCTGCCGCTCGGCCGGTAGCGCGAGCCGCTCGGCGAGCTGGTGCAGGCGGGTCATGCGGCCGAGATCCTCGGCGAGCTGCTCTCGCGCGGCGCGCAGCTCGCGCTCGGCGTGCTTGAGCGTGCTCATGTCCACGAGCGTCATCACCACACCCTGCACCTGCCGTTCGCCGCTGCGGTAGGGGAGGGCGCGCAGGAAGTAATGTCCGCCGCCCCGTGTGGCCACCTCTCTCTCGACGGCCTGCAGTCCCGCGAGCACGGCGCGCGCTTCACCCGCGAGGTCCGCATCGACCAGGTTCGTCGCGATGTGCGTCAGGGGCCTGTCCCGGTCGGCCGGCACAAGGTTGAGCAGCTGGGCCGCAGCCACGGTGAAGCGCTTGATGCGCAGCTCCGTGTCGACGATCAAGGTACTGTTGTTGGAGCTCAGCAGCAGATTGGCGAGGTCGTCGTTGGCCGCGGTGAGCTCGGCTACATTGTGTTCCAGCTGCGTGTTGAGGCTGGTGAGCTCCTTGTTCATCGTCAGCACTTCATCATTGGACGCCTTGAGCTTCTCGTTCCCTTCCTCGAGCTCCTCGACCAGCCGCTGATGCTCCTTCCTCATGGCCCCGAGCGCGGACTTGAGCCGCCCGACCAGACCCGCCGCGGCTCTTGAAGGCGCACCGCGGGTGCGCTGTGCGCCTTCAGCCATCTCTTCGAAAATGATGAGCCAGAGCCGTTCGGCCGCACCCGGCGGGCTCACCGGCGTGACCGTAATGCGCAGCGCGCTCGGGTGGGAGTGGTCGTCGACGTCGATGGCGTCGCGCTGCACACGGCGATTCTGGCGAACGGCTTCGTGCAATGCCTCGCGCAGGCTGGGTTTGAGCACGTCCCGGGCGAGCGTGAGCAGGTCGACGTTCG
>DATGJR010000167.1:0-11661 GCA_035295065.1 Steroidobacteraceae bacterium | reverse complement strand
ACGTTGTCGTAGATCGACTTGGGGAAGGGATTCGGCTTCTGGAATACCATGCCGACGCGGGCACGGATCTGCACGGCGTCCTGGCGCGGGTCCTGAATATCGCGCCCGTCGAGAAGGATCGTGCCGGTGACGCGCGCGCCGGGGATGGTGTCGTTCATGCGGTTGAGGCACCGCAGGAACGTCGACTTGCCGCAGCCCGAGGGCCCGATCATGGCGAGAACCTGGCGGCGGGCGACATCGATCGAGATGTTCCTGAGCGCCTGCTTCGCGCCATAGAAGACGTTGACGTCGCGGCAGGAAAAGACGACGTCGAGCGGCGCCGACTGGCCAGGCCCGCCCCTGCCTGCATCGGGTGTCGCCGGCTGATGGACCCGCGCGCTCGGCTTGAGATTGAGGCCTCCCTCCTTGAGGTGCCGACGGCCGGGCTCGACGCCACCGTCGCCGGTTGCCGCCCCCGCATTCCCGCCCGTGCCGTTGGTATTCAGCCGAATCTCCCCGTGACGTAGTCGTCGGTGCGGCGGTTCTTCGGCGCCGTGAAGAGCTGCTCCGTCGGACCCATCTCCACGATCTCCCCGAGGTACATGAAGGCGGTGAAGTTGGAGACGCGCGCGGCCTGCTGCAGATTATGCGTCACGACGGCGATACAGTACTTCTCGCGCAGCGACTGCAGCGTCTCCTCGATGCGCAGCGTCGAGATGGGGTCGAGGGCCGCGGTCGGCTCATCGAAGAGGAGGACCTCCGGCTGCACGGCCAGGGTCCGTGCGATGCACAAGCGCTGCTGCTGCCCGCCCGAAAGGCTGCGGCCGTCCTCGTGCAGCTTGTCCTTGACCTCCTCCCACATGGCCGCATCCCGCAGCGCCTCCTCCACCCTGTCCGCAAGCTCGCTGCGCGCCATGCGCCGGGCGAGGCGCAGTCCGAAGGCGGCATTGTCGAAGATCGACATGGGGAAAGGCGTCGGCTTCTGAAAAACCATTCCGACCCGGAAGCGCAGGGCCGCGACGTCCATCGTCGGCGCGAGGATGTCTTCGCCATCGAGCCGCACTTCGCCGGTCGCGCGATGACCGGGATAGAGCGCGTACATGCGGTTGAACACCCGCAGCAACGTCGACTTGCCGCATCCCGAGGGCCCGATGAACGCGGTGATGCGACGGTCCACCAGCCTCAGGCTGATGTCCTTGAGCGCCTGCGCCTGGCCGTAGAAGAAATCCAGCTTGCGGACCTCGAACTTGACGGCTGTCTCTGCGGCAGGATCGGCAGAGCTCATTCGCAGCCCCGAGGCGGAAGCACCCATCAGCGCCGTCCCCCGGGGTTGAGCCGCGCCACCACCATGCGCGCTGAGATGCTCAGCACCAGTATCGAGAGCGTGATGAGCAAGGCCCCCGACCAGGCGAGCTGCTGCCAGTTCGGATAGGGGCTGAGGGCGAACTGGAAGATCACTACCGGCAGATTCGCCATCGGCGCGTTGAGATTGGTGCTCCAGAACTGGTTGTTGAGCGCCGTGAAGAGCAAGGGCGCGGTCTCGCCGCTGATGCGCGCCACTGCGAGCAGCAGTCCCGTCACCACCCCGCTGCGCGCGGCCGGGTAGATGACGCTGGTGATGGTGCGCCAGGGGTACGCTCCCATCGCGGTCGAGGCGTCCCTCATTCCCTGCGGGACGAGGTTGAGCATGTCCTCGGTGGTGCGAACCGTCACCGGCATGGCGATGATGGCGAGTGCCACGGCGCCGGCGATCGCGGAGAAATGTCCCATGCGGATCACCAGCAGCTCGTAGACGAACAAGCCGATGATGATCGAAGGAGCCGACAGCAGCACGTCGTTCACGAAGCGGATCAGGGCGCTGAGGCGCGAGGTACGCCCGTATTCCGCAAGATAGGTGCCGGCAAGCATGCCGATCGGGCCGCCGATCAGGATGCCGATCACGGTCATCGCCAGGCTCCCGTAGATGGCATTGAGAAGACCACCGCTCCCCCCCGGTGGCGGCGTCATGGTCGTGAAGAGCATTGCGGACATGCCGGCAAATCCCCTGCGCAGCAGCGTCCACAGGATCGCACCGAGAAAGAACAGCCCGATCGCAGTGGCGCAGGCCGACAGGCCGAGCGCCAGCAGATTGGTGAGCTTGCGCCGGAAACGACGGCTCATACCGATGACAGCGCGCGCCGCTCGAGGCGCAGCAGCATGTAGCGCGCGGCCGCGATCACCGAGAAGGTGATCAGGAACAGGAGGGCCCCGAGGGCCACCAGCGAGGAGGTGTAGAGGTCACCGACCGCCTCGGTGAACTCATTGGCGATCGAGGCCGAGATCGTGGTGCCGGGCGCGAGGAGCGAGGAGGCGATCCGGTGTGCGTTGCCGATGACGAAAGTGACGGCCATGGTCTCACCGAGCGCGCGCCCGAGCCCGAGCATGACGCCGCCGATCACGCCGGTACGCGCGTAGGGCACGACCACCTGCCAGATCACCTCCCAGGTGGTGGCGCCGAGGCCGTAGCCCGACTCCTTGAGAACGTCCGGCACCGTCTCGAAGACATCGCGCATCACTGCCGAGATGAACGGAATGATCATCACCGCGAGCACGATGCCGGCGGTCAGAATGCCGATGCCGAACGGAGGACCCTGAAAGAGTTTTCCGACGAGGGGCAGAGCTCCCACCGTCTCGATGAGCCACGGCTGCACGTGCCGTTGCAGGATGGGCGCGAGGACGAAAAGACCCCAGATGCCGAAAATGATACTGGGCACCGCAGCCAGCAGCTCTATAGCGATGCCCACCGGGCGCTTCAGCCACCCAGGGGCCATCTCGGTGAGGAAGATGGCGATGCCGAAGCTCACCGGGATCGCGATCAGCAGCGCAATGAATGAGGTGACCAGCGTGCCGTAGACCGCCGCGAGGGCCCCGAATTTATCCGTTACCGGATTCCACACCGCGCTGGTGAGAAAGTGCAGCTTGAAGTGCGCGAGCGCCGGCCAGGCGCCCTGCGCCAGCGAGGCGGCCACACCGCCCAGCAGCGTCAGTACCAGGAGAGCCGCGATGAACGTCGCGCCACGAAACAGGCGCTCGCGCAGCCGCTGCCCCGCCGCATGTCGCGGATCGATGGCGGCCGCGGTACTCATCGCAGATGCGACAGCCTACATTCGCCTGGTGTCGCTCGCGCTGGCGCTGACCTGTGCACCCTTGATCTCGGCCTTCCAGGTCGCGCGGACCTGTTTGATGAGGCTCTCCGGCAGCGGAACATAGTCGAGCTCGGCTGCCATCTTCGCGCCGTCGCGGTACGCCCAGTCGAAGAACTTGAGCGCCGCGTTGGTGGCGGCCGCGTCCGGCGGCACCGAGTAGACGAGAATGAAGCTCGCCCCGGTGATCGGCCAGCTGCCGGCCCCGCCCTGGTTCGTGAGGATCAGATAGTAGCCGGGGGCGTGAGCCCAGTCGGCGCTGGCGGCTGCGGCCTGGAACGACTCAGCGCTGGGTGCCACGGTCTTGCCGGCCGAGTTGACGAGGTCGCAATAGGTCATCTTGATCTGCTTGGCGTAGGCGTACTCGACGTACCCGATGGCGCCGTCGGTCTGCCCGGTCATGCTGGCGACGCCCTCGTTCCCCTTGGCGCCGATGCCCGCCGGCCACTGCACCGAGGTAGCTTCCCCGATCGACTCCTTGAATTTCGGGCTCACCTGGGAAAGGTAGTGAGAGAAAAGGAAATTGGTGCCCGAGCCGTCCGAGCGGTAGACGGGTGCAATGGTCGTTGCCGGGAGTGCGAGGCGCGGATTCATTTTCTGGATCCGCGGATCGTTCCACCTGGTGATCTCGCCCATGTAGATGGAGGCGACCACCTCACCCGAGAGCACCATCTGTCCGGGCTGCACGCCCTTCACGTTCACGACAGGCACCACGCCGCCGATGATCATCGGGAACTGCACCAGGCCGGCCTCCTTCAGATCCTCGGGCTTGAGCGGCATGTCGGAAGCGCCAAAAGTGACCGTCTTGGCCTTGATCTGCTTGATCCCGCCCCCCGAGCCGATCGACTGGTAGTTGAGCCCGATGCCCGTCTGCTGCTTGTAGGCATCCGCCCATTTCGAGTAGATCGGATACGGAAACGTCGCCCCGGCGCCGGAAATATCCGCCGCCCGTACCGCGACGACACAGGCCGCGCCGAGGATCGCCGCGAGCAGCTGACTGATTCTGCGTGCATTCATGGTGGACTCCTGGGCCGGCGCGCAGCGGGCCATTAGAGGCCCATCCTCGCCACCGGTCGCGCGCATTAGATGACAATGATGTGACACTTCGATGACAGTCCCCGGCGCCGCGAAGCCAAGGGGCCTGCGACGTCCGTGCCCTGAGCGCCTAGTCTTGCGGCGCGAGTTTTCAGCCTCGTGACAGGCGGAAGGCTTGCCCGTCGGTCGCCGTCACCGTATAAACGCGAACCCTTGGGTTCGCGCCCTACCCTCCGGAGCCGCCCGTCCTGATGCCCAAAACGCTGGAGCTTGCCGAAATGCTGATCGCCCGGCGCTCCGTCACGCCTGCAGACGAGGGATGCCAGCAGCTGATCGGCGAGCGGCTCGCGGCACTCGGCTTCAGCCTCGAGCCGTTGCGCTTCGGGACCGTCGAAAACCTCTGGGCGCGCCGCGGCAGCGCAGGGCCGGTTTTCTGCTTCGCCGGGCACACGGACGTCGTCCCGACTGGCCCGCTGGAGGAGTGGCGCAGCGACCCCTTCGTGCCCTCGATCCGGGATGGGGTCCTATACGGTCGCGGAGCCGCGGACATGAAGACCGGGCTCGCGGCCATGGTGACGGCGACCGAGGAGTTCGTCCGTCTCCATCCCCGCCACCAGGGGACGATCAGCTTTCTCATCACGAGCGATGAGGAAGGGCCTTCGGTCGATGGCACGCGCCGGGTAGCGGAGACTTTGGTCAATCGCGGTGAGCGCATCGACTGGTGTGTGGTGGGGGAGCCCTCGAGCGAGGAGGCGATCGGCGACACCATCAAGGTGGGCCGCCGCGGCTCGCTCAGCGGCCGCCTCACGGTGCACGGCGTGCAGGGGCACGTGGCCTACCCGCAGCTCGCCGAGAATCCGGTGCATACCCTGGCGCCAGCGCTGGCTGAGCTCACGCGGCACGTGTGGGATGAGGGAACGGAGCATTTCCAGCCCACGACATTCCAGGTCTCCAACCTCAACGCTGGAACGGGCGCCCCGAACGTCATACCGGGGGAGCTCAAGGCCCGTTTCAATCTGCGTTACTCGCCGGTACAGACGCTCGATCGCCTCAAGAGCACGGTGGAGGAGATCCTGCGACGGCACGGCGTGCGCTACAGCCTCGAGTGGTACCTGTCGGGGGAGCCGTTCTACACCCCGCCCGGACGGCTCTCAGATGCGGTGGGAGAGGCGGTGGCGCGGGTGACCGGAAGCCTGCCGCGCCTCTCGACCGGAGGCGGTACCTCCGACGGACGCTTCATCGCCCCGCTCGGAGCGCAAGTGGTGGAGCTCGGCGTGGTCAACCGCACGATTCACAAGGTGAATGAGTGTGTGCGGGTGGGCGACCTCGACGCGCTGCACCGCATGTATCTCAACGTGCTGGAGATGCTCCTCGCCTGAAGTTGGCGAGCGTACCGAGGGCCCCGAGCGCCAGCGCCCATATCAGCACCCAGCCAGGCATCGCGAGGCCGAGAAAGCGCCAATTGACCTCGCCGCACTCCCCGCTCCCCGTCAGCACCTTGCGGATCACCTCGGTGACGGGCGCAAAGCGCAGCATCATGGCAAGGGGCGCGCCGCAGGAGGGCAGGCTCCCGGGCGGCAGGCTCTGGATGTAGAGGTGGCGTGCCGCGAGAGCCCCCGTGAGCAGCGCAAACACCACGATGAGCGAGCCGTAGACGTAACGGCCGCGCCGCTTCGGGCCGTGGATCACCGCGGCGAGGAATGCCAGACCCAGGAGGATCACACCGATGCGCTGGAAGATGCACAACGGACAGGGCTCGAGTCCCAGGCCGTATTGCGAGTACAGCGCATAGGCGATGAGCCCTGCGCACAGTACGAATCCCAGCCCATTGAGAAAGCGCCCTGAGGACATTCGTCCTGTCGAGCTACGGTGTGACGCCGGTGCCCGAGCCGGCGCGCAGCTCGCGCTCGACATCGTCGAGTGAGGTGTGGCGAATATCCTTGCCGTGCACCATGTAAATGACGTATTCGCTGATGTTCTTGGCGTGGTCCCCGATGCGCTCGAGGGCGCGCACCACCCACATGACATCCAGCGCCCGGCGGATGGTGCGTGGGTCCTCCATCATAAAGGTGATGCTCTGGCGCTGAATGGCCTCGTACTCCTCGTCCACGACGCGGTCCTGGCGCGCCACCCGCAATGCGGACTCGACGTCCATGCGCGCGAAGGCATCGAGCGCGTCGTGCACCATTTCCGAAACCACGCGGCCGAGGTGCTTGATCTCGCGGTACTTGTCCGCCGGGCGTTCCATGGTGGCGAGGCGCGAGGCGATGTAACCGATTTTCTCGGCCTCATCCCCGATACGCTCCAGGTCGGTGATGGTCTTGATGATGGCGACGATGACCCGCAGATCGCCCGCCGCCGGGGCCCGGGTCGCGAGGATGCGGCTGCACTCATCGTCGATGGTGACTTCCATGTTGTTCACCTGGTAGTCGTCCATCGCGACCGATTCCCCGAGCGTGCTGTCGCCCTCGACGAGCGCAGCGATCGCCTTGCGCAATTGCTGCTCGACGAAGCCGCCCATGCCGAGGACCTTGCTGCGCACGCGCTCGAGGTCCTCGTTGAAACGACGGGAGATGTGGTGACCGAGATCGGCAGTTTCCATTGAGAGCGTCCCCGACTTCACTCCGCGGGTCGGCGTGCAATCATGCGCGCGATCATAGCGGAACCGCCAGCAACTGCTAGCCGCAGTTTGCGAGGGGCGAGCCTCACGCCGCGTCGGCGAGGAGCCTGGCCGGCGCCCGCCGCACCGCAGCCGCCGTATGCGGCCAGCGCAGCAGCTCGAGCTCTCCACCCGGGGCCTCGATCAGCGCCGAGCACGATTCCACCCAGTCGCCGGTGTTGCAGTAGAGCGTTCCACCGATGCTGCGCAGGTTGGCACGGTGAATGTGCCCGCACACCACGCCGTCGTAACCCTGTTGGCGCGCATGAGCGGTCGCCACGCGCTCGTACTGCTCGATGTAGCGCAGGCTCGTCGGGATACTGAGCTTGATGCGCTCGGCCAGCGGCCAGTAGGCCTTACCGAGGCCGCGGCGCAGATTGTTGACGCGGTCGCTGACACGCACCGTGAGCTCGTAGAGCGCATCCCCGAGGCGCGTGAGCCACGGCGAGCAGCTCACCGCGCCGTCGAACTGGTCGCCGTGCAGGACCAGCAGCCGCTCGCCGCGCGCCGTACGGTGCACCCACTCGCGGTGCACTTCGAAATGTCCCTGCAGCATCCCGGCGAACATCCCGAGGCTCTCGTCGTGGTTGCCCGGGATGTAGACGAGGCGCGAGCCGGCGCGACCCCGCGCCAGGAGCGTCCGCACCACCTGTGTGTGCTCGGCCGACCAGAACATGCGCCGGCTGAGGCTGAGCGCATCGACGATGTCGCCCACCAGCACGATGCTTTCCGCCTCGACGCCGCTGAGAAACTCGTTGAGCTCACGGGCCCGTGCGTGGCGGTATCCAAGGTGAATGTCAGAGAGAAAGAGCGTCCGGACCCGCCTGCCGCCTCGCCTGCCGTTGCCTGCCATGTGCCGCTCCGCGCTCGATGTCTTTCGGGTGAGGCTAGAGTCATATGGCCGTGTGTCGGATGCATGACAGCGGGGATAAAGATTTCTTACGGATTAGGCAGTTGCAGGATAAAGCTAAGCTGTTTCTGTGCCCGTTGCCAGGGCGGGGCGCGGTGCAATCCGCTCGTGAGGAAAGTGGCAGGTGAAGGAGCTTCCCTCGCCGAGCGTGCTCTGCACCTCGAGGCTCGCGCCGTGGCGCTGCAGGACGTGCTTGACGATGGCAAGCCCGAGTCCCGATCCGCCCGTGACGCGCGAACGCCCGGCATCCACGCGGTAGAAGCGCTCGGTGAGCCGCGGAATGTGCTCGGCCGGGATGCCGAAACCCGTATCGGTCACCGAGAAATGCGCGCCGTCCTCATCCGTCCACCAGCGCATCTCGATCGAGCCCTCGGGAGGAGTGTACTTGGCGGCGTTGTCGACGAGGTTGGAGAAAGCCGAATGGATCTCCGGCTCATCCCCCAGCAGCAGCGCCGAGGACTCGGTACGCACCCGCACCTCCCGCGGGTGTACGGGACGCGCCAGCACGTCCTTGCGCAGCAGCGCGAGCAACGCCGCGACGTCCACGGGAGCGCCCCCGACGATCTCGTCCGTCTCCTCGAGCCGTGAGAGCTCGAGCAGGTCGCGGATGATCGCGGTCATGCGCTCGGCCTGGCGACGCATCTCGGCGACGGGCCCCGTGAGATCCGGATCGAGGGTCGGGTCCTGCCCCAGCGTCTCGAGGTATCCCGATATCACCGTGAGGGGCGAGCGTAGCTCGTGTGAGGCGTTCGCCACGAAGTCACGGCGCACCGCTTCCAGACGCATCTGCCGCGAGACATCGCTCGCCAGCAGCAGCAGCTGCCCCTCGCCATAGGGCGCGACCTGCAGCGACAGGTAGCTGTTCTCCGAGCTCGTCGGACGAATGACGACCGGGTTGGTGTAGTCCTGGCGGGCGAGATAGCGGACGAACTCCGGCTCGCGCAGCAGGTTCTCGATGCGCAGCCCGAGGTCCGCGGTGCTGCGCAGCTCCAGCAGCCGCGCCGCCATCGGGTTGAACCAGACGATCTCGCGTTGAGCGTTGAGAATCACGACGCCATTCGGGAGTGCGGCGGTCGAGCGCTGCAACTGGCGCATCAGCTGGACGAAACGCTGCTTGTGGAAGCGCTTGCGGCGGTGCAGCCGCACCACCTGCGCGATGATCTCGCCCCATACGCCCCCGACGTCGGGAGGATCGGCGTAGTTGCGGTGACGCAGCCACCACTCCAGGCGGAAAAGATGGCTCAGCACCCAGGTGAGGTGCAGCGCGAGTGCGCCGGCGAGACCTGCCCAGAGGTTGCCGATGAGCCAGCCGGCCGCCAGGCCCACCACCACGGTGGCGAGCACACGTCCCGCCGCGAACCACCACACCTGCGTCGCGGGCTGCATCGATGCCCCGCTCCTCTACCCGCTAGACCGCGCGGGCAGAGAAACGATACCCCGAGCCGCGCACCGTCTGCACGAAGCGATCGTACCCGAATTCCTCGAGCGCCTTGCGCAGGCGCCGGATGTGCACGTCGATGGTGCGCTCCTCGACGTAGACGTTGCCGCCCCAGATGCGGTCGAGGAGCTGGTCGCGGGTGTACACCCGCTCCGGATGGGTCATGAAGAACTCGAGCATGCGGTACTCGGTCGGCCCGAGTCCCACCGTGCGCGGGCCCACCATGACACGGTGGCTCCCCTGGTCGAGAGTCAGGCCCTCGAACTCGATGAGCTCATCCACACCGCTCGTCGTGGAGCGACGCAGCACGGCGTTGATGCGGGCGAGGAGCTCGCGCGGAGAGAAGGGCTTGGTGACATAGTCGTCGGCCCCGCCCTCGAGGCCGGCGACCTTATCGCCCTCCTCGGCGCGCGCCGTCAGCATGATGATCGGGAGCTCGCGCGTCTCACGGTCGCGCTTCAGCGACCGCGTCAGCTCGAGTCCGCTCATGTCGGGCAACATCCAATCGACCAGCACCAGATCGGGACGCACGTCCGCGAGCGCGGCGCGCGCCGACCGGCAATCCTCGGCCTCGCGCACCTCGAAGCCGGCGCGCTTGAGGCCGAAAGCGATCATTTCGCGAATCGGTCGCTCGTCCTCGACGATGAGAACCTGTTTGGCGGGCATGGCTTCGGTGTCAACCCAAGGGCATGTCGCAAGTATTACAGGGGGAGTGTGTTGCAGATTCGTGACAAAGACTCAAGCCTTTGTGTCAATTCGATGTCTTGGGGGCCGACTGCACCACCTCGTCCCGCAGGTAGACCGGCAGCGCCTGCTCGGGGTCGAGAAGGCGTCCGGCCGCGGCCTCTGCGAGGGCGAGGAGCGCGATCTCCTCGGCCCGCGGGCGCGTCTCGATGATTCGAGCGAGCGCACCCGCGAACGAGGCCTGCAGCTGCGGGTAAGCGGCGAAGCCGCTACCCGCCCCGTACGAGCCCGCGCCAAGCCAGTCGGCCGGCAGGCTCACCGTCCCGGGGGCGCCCACGCGCTCGCCGCCGACGGGCATTGCAAGCCCCGCAGCCGAGCGTGCGAAGCATCCCCAGTACACCTCACGCATGCGCGCATCGTTGCAGACCAGCACGCGTAGCGCCGCCCCTTCCTGGCGCAGCACCCTCTGCGCGACCGCCTGCAGGTCCGAGACCGCGACCACCGGGACAGCTGCGCCGTAAGCCAGTCCCTGGGCAATGCCCGCGGCGAGCCGTACGCCGGTGAATGATCCGGGTCCGCGGCCGAAGGCAACAGCCGTCAGCTCGGCGAGCCGCACGCCCGCTTCGGTCAGCACCTCATCGACCATCGCCAGGATGTACTCGGCGTGCCCGCGCTCGAGCAGCCGCTCGCGGGCGATGAGGCGGCCGTCGCACGCGATCGCCGCCGAACAGTTCTCGGTCGCCGTGTCGAGCGCGAGGATCCTCACGTCGCACTCACGCGGCGGGCCGCGGCACGCGGGGCATGCGAGCGCAGGAAGCGTCGCACCTCCTCGGCATCGCGCGTGACGGACATCGGCGGGAGCGCGGCGATGAACACCCGTCCGTAGCTGCGCCCGGTGAGGCGCGGGTCGCAGATCACCACCGCGCCGTAGTCTTCCTCGCTGCGAATCAATCTGCCCGCTCCCTGCTTGAGGGCGAGCGCCGCCTCGGGCAGCTGGTAGTTGCGGAAGGCATCCACCCCGGTTGCGGTGAGATGCTCGATGCGCGCCCGCACCAGAGGATCTTCGGGCGAGGCAAAGGGCAGCTTCTCGATCACCACCAGCCGCAGCGCCTCTCCCTTGACGTCCACCCCTTCCCAGAAGCTCGCGGTCCCGAGCAGCACGCCGTTGCCGTCGTCGCGAAATTCCTGCAGCAGCCGTTCGCGCGGCGCCTCGCCCTGCACGAACAGCCGGTAGGGCGCGCCCTCCGCCCAGCGAGTCCGCAATAGCGCGGCGGCTTGAGCCAGCGACCGATGACTCGTGAACAGCACGAAGGCGCCGCCGGCGGCCGCATCGATGAGCGGGAGTGCCGTGTCGATGACCGCGGCCACGAACTGCGGGGAGCTCGGCTGCGGCATCGACTCAGGCAGGTAAAGCAGGCTCTGCCGCTCATGATCGAAGGGGCTCCCGATGGTGAGCGTCGGGCACTCGCCGATGCCGAGGCGGCCGGTGAAATGGCCGAACTCATCGCCAAGCGACAGCGTCGCCGAAGTGAAGATCCAGGCGCCGCGGCGCGCCTCGATGAGCCCGCGAAAGCGCGCCGAGATGTCGAAGGGCATGAGACTCAAGGTGATGCCTCGCGGGGTCATCTCGAGCGAGCGCGCACCCTCGAGCTCATCGACCGCCGCGATGCGGGTAAGGGAAGCCGCGAGCTCCCCGGCGCGGCCGGCGAGGCGTGCCAGCGCGGCATCCTCGGCACAGGGTGCGAGTGCCTCCCCAAGATCCGCGAGCCTCTGC
>DATGJR010000166.1:0-8374 GCA_035295065.1 Steroidobacteraceae bacterium | reverse complement strand
CGAGAATCGCCCGAGTGGCATCCTCGGCGACGCGCCCGTTGTGCCGTCCGGCGGCATCCCGAAAATACTTCCCGTGCGGCGGGTCCGGGGTGTTCTCCCCGATCCCGGCACGCGCCAGGGCGCGCGAATTCACGAAGGCCGTGTGGCCGCCGCGATGCTGGACGACCACCGGATGCTCGGGCGCGGCCGTGTCGAGGTCGCCGCGATCGAGGGGGCGCGGCGTCTTGGTGTCATCGTAGAGAAATCCAACCACCCAGTCGCCGGGCGGCGTGCGCGCGGCCTGGGCGTGAATCGCCGCCTGGACGGCCGCAATCGAATCCATCTCGAGCGGCACCTGAGTGAGGAGCGCTACCCCGGCATCGCAGGGATGCGAATGTGCGTCATTGAAGCCGGGAGTCACGCGCTTGCCACCGAGATCGATGCGGCGCGCACCCGGGCCGGCGAGAGCGAGCATCTCGGCGCCCGTGCCAATGGCGAATATCCGGTCGCCGGCGATCGCCACTGCCTCGACCTCGCGCTCGCCTGGGGCCATCGTCAGGACCCTGCCGTTGTAGAGAACGGTGTCCGGACGAGTGTCCAGCCGGGCGAAGGCGGCAGCGCTCGCACCGAGCCCGGCGGCAATGAAACTGCGGCGGCTGAGGCGTCGGCGCCTGAATGATTCCATCGCACAGGCTTATATCGCGCCATGGCGCGCCGCACAACAGCGGGCCCGCGCTGCTCTTGTGGATTTCTCAGGCGATTTGGATCACGACAACCTCGCTCTCCTCGGGTATGAGCTCCCCGATCTTTCGAGCTCGGGGCGCTTGCCTGTCTGTCCGCCGCCGCCGCTCACCCGGGAGCATGTTTCCGACGCCGGGCGGCATGGCTGCGGTTCTCGGCACGCTGCCTCGCCGGACCCTCGCGCCGCATGAGGTTGAGCGCAGTGTTTACCAGCGCGATGTGAGACAGCGACTGGGGAAAATTGCCGAGGAAGCGGCGATCGACCGTGTCGTATTCCTCTGACAGCAATCCAACGTCGTTGCGCAGCGTAAGCAGCCGCTCGAAGAGCCTGCGCGCTTCCTCGCGCCGCCCGAGCAGCACATAGTTGTCGGCCAGCCAGAAACTGCAGGCGAGAAACATGCCCTCGCCTCCACGCAGGCCATCGCCGGCACGCGACTCATAGCGTTTGACGAGGCCATCGCGCAGCAGGCGGCGCTCGATGGCCTCGACCGTGCCACGTATGCGCGCGTCGGTCACGGGCAGGAAGCCGACGAGCGGCAACAGCAACGTGCTGGCATCGACGTCTCGCGAGCCGTAGGAGCGCACGAATGCGCCGACCCCGCGATTGAAGCCACGGCGGCAGATGTCCCGGTGCATGCGTTGCCGCAGCCTCCGCCACCGGCGCAGCGGTGCCTCGAGATGGAACTGCTCCGCGCTCCGTATGGCACGATCGATGGCTACCCACGCCATGACCTTGGAGTGAGTGAAGTGCCGCGGCGCGCCGCGTATTTCCCAGATGCCGCGGTCGGGCCGGCGCCAGATCTGCTCCAGATGCTCGAGCAGGGCCAGCTGCAGCTCCCACCCGGCTTCCTTGACAGCCAGCTTGCCGCAGCGGGCCTGATGCAGCACTTCCATGAGCTCGCCGAAGACGTCGAGCTGCAGCTGCTCGGAGGCAGCGTTGCCGATACGAACCGGCGCCGATTGCTCATAGCCGGGGAGCCACGCGAGTTCCCACTCAGGCTGCAGACGCTCGCCGGTCACGCTATAGAGGATCTGCAGCTTGTCCGCGTCCCCGGCCGCCGCGCGCAGCAGCCAGGAGCGCCAGGCTTCCGCCTCCTCATAGTGCGCGGTGTTCATCATCGCCTGGAGCGTGAAAGTCGCATCGCGGAGCCAGCAGTACCGATAGTCCCAGTTGCGCGCCCCTCCAATGCGCTCGGGAAGAGACGTGGTGGGCGCTGCGAGGATCCCACCCGAGGGCCGATAGGTGAGCGCCTTCAAGGTGATGAGCGAACGCCGCACGGCCTCGCTGTACTCTCCCGTTTGAGAGCTCCGCCCCACCCACCCTCGCCAGAAGCGCTCGGTCGCGCGCAGGGCGGCAACCGGCCCGATCGGCCGCGGTACCCGCGCACACGCGTCCATGTAGCTCAGGGTGAAAGTGACGCTCTCTCCGGCGGCGACGACAAACTCCCCCACGGTGGTGAGATCCTCGCCGCGTAACTTCACCGGGGTGCTCAGAATCAGCCGGTGGGGTCCGGCCACGAAGCTCAGTCGCCCATCCTCGAGCCGGGTCACCCAGGGAATCAGCTCCCCGTAGTCGAACCGCAGAATCAACTGAAAGCGCATCCTCACCCGGCCGCGCCGGCCGCGCACGATGCGGATCACGTGCGAGCCGCGGTCGCGGATCGGCATGAAGTCGATGAGAGTGACCGCGCCGTGCGCGGTCACGAATTCAGTCTCGAGAATCAGAGTATCGGGACGATAGCGACGCTTGATCCGCGCCCTCGAGTGGGCGGGCGCCAGCGCCCAGCAGCCGTGTTGCGGACCACCGAGGAGCGCCGCGCAGCAGGCGCCTCTATCGAAGCGCGGCCAGCACAGCCAATCGATCGAGCCGCTGCGCGAGACCAGGGCCGCGGTCTCGCAGTCGCCGAGCAGTGCATAATCTTCGATGCGTGCGGGCATGACGGTTCGCGCAAGTCACGCCCGCATGGCGGACCGCGCCACTGAGCGGCAGTGCGGCGCGCACCGCCCGGGGCGCGCCGCGCGTGATGCCGTTAGCGCGGCGGGGGCGGCGGCTGCTGAGGCGGCGGGTTTTCTCCGGGAGGCGTAGCGGGGGGCGGGGTCTGTCCGGGCTGTTGCCCCTCCGGCGTATTCGCCGGCGGAGTGCCACCTGGCGGGGGCGGCTGGGCGGGAGCGTTGTCGCTGCTGCCCGCCGGCGTGTTGCCCGCAGGCGGCGAACTGCTGTTCTGACAGCCACTCAGCAGTCCGATCGCCCCGATGGCGATCAATGCCGGGGCCCAGGAAGTCACGCGCAAACGCATACACTGTCCTCCTATAAAAAGGAGAGGTCACCCTCTCGCCTGACCCGCAGTCCTCGCGGGAACGCGGTGGACGGCGGCGCGGTGCGCCGCCGTCCCACCGCTACGCTGGATACCTTATCGGTCTTTAATGGGGCTGAGTCTCGGTCTCGTTCTTCACCTGGTTCTTGCAGTACTTCTTCATGTCGTGCTTCGACATGCCCGTGCTCGACTTCTGCTGCTCCTGCTGCGCCATGCAGTCCTTCATCAGGGTGCGCTTGTCGGAGCTGGTGGTACCGCTGGTGGTCGTGCTGTGCTCCTGCTGCGAGTAGCTCTCGGTGCTGCGCTGCTGCGAGCTCTGAGTGTCCGGCGGTGTGCTCGGGGGCGTCGTCTGCTGATAGGGCGCCGGCTGCATGTTGGGAGATGGCTGCTGAGCCAGCGCCAGGCCGCCGATGCCACTCGCCAAGGCGCAGGCGATCGTCAATGCAATGCGTTTCATAATGAGATACTCCTGTCACTGAACTCTGATGACGGATCGAGCATAGGGTGTTGGCCGGGAGCACTGCAGCCGCCAATGCCCCCTTCTCGGGTCGGTTGCTCCCTACGGCAGCAGCTGAGCAGCCGCGCTCGTGTCGTGTCGGATGCTGCTCGAGCCCCGATTCAGGGGCCCGCCACCTGGTTTGAGTGTCAGTTCCAGTTGTGTCGCGAGCGAAATTCGCGGGCCTGACGCTCCGCGTCCTCTTTCGCGATACCGTAGCGCTGCTGGATCTTTCCCGCGAGCTGCTCGGAGTTCCCCTCGAGCTGCTTCAGGTCATCGTCTGTCAGCTTGCCCCACTGCTCTTTGACTTTGCCCTTCATCTGATGCCAACCGCCGCTCACCTGGTCCTTGTTCATGGTGCTCTCCTTTTCATATCGAAATTCGTGCGCCTGATGCGCGCGGCGACGCTGCTGCCATGCCTGCAGCAGCTGTCGGTTGCGGAAGGCGCGGTAACTCAGTACTTCCGGCTCGAGCTCGTTTATTTCGTCGCTCATGATCATGTGCCTGTGGCGCAAGTCGTTTATGCCTGCGTCGCCAAGCGGTGTCGTTCGGTCGATTCGTGCAATCCCGGTCGGAGTCGTCCGACACTCCGCCCCGGGGCCCGCGGGACGCGCGCGCCTACGGGCGTTCAGGCGGGGTTCAGTGTGCGGTCGAAGCGACAGGCAGGAGGAGCGTGAAGGCTGAACCGCGGCCGAGCTCCGAGTGCACTTCGATGCGTGCCGCGAGGAGGGTCACGAGACGTCGCACGATGCTGAGGCCCAGGCCGTAGCTCTCGCGCGCGCGGTCGGTGCCGCCCGCCTGATAGAACTGATCATAGATGAGTGGCAGCTGATCGGCCGCGATGCCAACGCCGGTGTCGATCACGTCGATGCCAACCCTCGTGTCATCGGGTGCGCAACGCACGCGTACCGAGCCGGCTGGCGTATAGGTGATGGCGTTCGACAGGAGATGTTGCAGAATCTTGCCGACCAGCAGCGGATCGCTGTGCGCGCAGGCGGTGGGGGAGTCGATCAGAAGCTCCAGCCCCTTCGCTGCGGCACGAGCGGCAAACTCACGATGCAGGTCCGCAAACAGCGGCGCCAGGGCAAAATCCGTCGGATGCGCGGTGATGTCGCCAAAGTCGAGCCTGCTGATGTCGACAAGGTTATTGAGCAGGCGCTGCCGTCGCCTGAGATGGGTGCCACGAAGGTGCTCGGGCTTGCGCATCGGATTCACTCCGCAGGATCGTCCGATCGGGGCTTGCCGACAATCGGGGCGGACCCGCGCAGGGAGCCGGGGAAACCCGGTTGGACGGTAAGCTCGCGGTGTCAGCGAAACGCTACCTGGGCTCGTCGTGCTGCTACGCGGAGCGCCCTTCCACGGCCCTGCGCTGTGGCATCCGCGATCAAGGCGTCCGGAACAGACGCCGCAGGAAAGCCCTGAGCAGGGCCCGGAATCCGACTCCGGCAACCGCAGGCGTGGGCCCCGCAGCATCCGCGGGCGCGGCAAGCAACGCCGAGAGGCTGCCGAAGAACTGATCCGCCATGGCCCCGGCTGCGGCGTCGATGAGCCGCGAGCCCACCTGCGCGAGCCGGCCGCCGATCTGCGCCGAGACCCGATAGCGCAGGCTCGTCTGCTGCGCGGACGCTTCTGCGAGCGACACATGTGCCGCGCCGCGCGCGAACCCGGCGGGGCCGCCCTGCCCTTCGAAACGAAGGGTATAGCTGTGCGGCGCCACGACGTCGGCGAGCTGCATGCTGCCCTTGAAGCGCGCCCTGACCGGCCCGATGGCGGCGGTGAGGGCGAGGTCGTAGCCGCCGGCGGCATTGGCCGTCAGGCTCTCGCAGCCGGGGATCGCACGCTGCAGAAGCTGCGGGTCGTTGAGAGCGCGCCACGCGGTGGCACGGTCCATCGGCAGCATGCGCTCGCCCGTCATCTCCACGGTGATGACCCGCCGCGCGTATGCGGGCTGAGCGCGCGCATCAGCCCCTCGAGCGACTCGACATTGTGCATCGGCATCAGCCGGTCGACGTGCGGCAACATGGCGCGAATGCCCCGCGCACGCGGCTCGAAGTGCTCATAGCGCAGCAGCGGGTTGAGCCACAGCAGCCGGCGGCATCCGAGCCTCAGGTGACGCATCTCGCCTGCCAGCGTCTCGAAGGATGCCAGATCGAGCCCATCGGTCGCGAGCAGCACGGTGGCACGCGAGCCGCCGGTGCGCTGCAGCCAGCGGCGGTTGTACTCCCCGAGGCTCTGCGCGATACGCGTGCCACCCGCCCAGTCCTGCACCGCACGCGAGACCGCCGCGAGCGCCACGTCCGGATCGCGTCCCGCGAGGCTGCGGGTCACGCAGGTCAGCCGTGTGCCGAACACGAACACCTGCACGCGCCGGCCGGCCGCGCCTTCGCCGCCGGCGAGCTGCTGCGCAAACTGCAGCAGCATGCGCGAGTAGCGGCTCATCGACCCCGAGATATCGATGAGCAGCACCAGGGGTCCGGGACGGCTGCGTGGCAGGCAGCGCGGCAATCGCGTGAGCTCGCCCCCGTGGCGCGCCATGTCGCGCAGCGTTCGCGGCATGTCGATGGCGCCGCGTGCGGCACTGCGCCGTCGCCGCGTGCGCTGCTGCGGAAGTTGCCGCGCGAGCGTCGCGATCAGGCGGCGCGCCGCGTGCCACTCGGCAGTGGTCATCGCCTCGAAATCCCTCTGGCGCAGCCGCTCGCGCTCGGACCAACTGAGCCCCGCGCTGAGCGCCTGCGTCGGAGGCTCGGGCTGCCCCGCGGCCCGGGCATCGGCAGAGGCGCCCGCCGCCAGCGCCTCGGCCAGCCGCGCGCTCGCGGAGCGGTTGCTGAGCCCGCGACGCGCCTCGACCTGCGGCAGGCGCAGTCGCAGCAGCTGTCCTGCGAAATCCGGATCCCGCCAGAACGCCTCGAATGCCTCATCGAAGAGCGGCAGATTCTCCGGCCGGTCGACCAGGCAGGCCTCGAGCACCGCGCGAAATACAGGTCGCGAGCCAAGGCCCGCGTAGCCGAGGGCCTCGACCGCGAGCAGCGCGCGATCGGTGCCGGCTCTGAGACCCGCCCCGCGCAGCACCCTGACGAAGTGCACGACGTTCGCGGCCAGCTGGCCGTGCGTCACGAGGCTGCGTCCGAGGTGAGCGGTTGCCGGGCGGCGGCGAGCAGGCGCGCGACTTCGGGCCCCCGCACCCTTGTCAGGTCGTCCTGGTACTTGAGCAGAAGCCCGAGTGTCGCCTCGATGGTCTGTGGCTCGAGCGATGTCGCATCGAGAGCGATGAGCGCGCGCGTCCACTCGATGGTTTCGGCTATGCCGGGGAGCTTGTAGAGCTCGAGGCGACGCAGCCCCTGCACGAAGTCGACCACCTGGCGCGCGAGCTGCGCGGAGGCCTCCGGCGAGCGCCGCCTGAGGATCTCGAGCTCGCGCGCCGCTTCCGGGTAGCCCACCCAGTGGTAGAGGCAGCGCCGCTTGACCGCATCGTGCACTTCACGCGTGCGGTTGGAGGTGATGACGACCACGGGCGGGGATGCGGCCTCGATGGTGCCGAGCTCGGGAATGCTGATCTGGTAGTCGGCGAGGAGCTCGAGCAGATAGGCCTCGAACGGCTCATCGCTCCGGTCGAGCTCATCGATCAGCAGCACCGGCGGCACGGCGTGTGGCAACAGGGCGCGCAGCAGCGGACGCGCGATGAGATAACGCTCATCGTAGAGGTTGGTGGCCTCGCCCGCGCGGATGGCGAGCAGCTGGCGTGCGTGATTCCACTCGTAGGCTGCGGCTGCGACATCGAGCCCGTCATAGCACTGCAGGCGGATCAGCTCCGCGCCGAGTGCCCGCGCCAGCACGCGTGCCAGCTCGGTCTTGCCGGTCCCGGGCTCGCCCTCGATGAACAGCGGACGCCCCAGGCGCAGAGCCAGGAAGACACAGGTCGCCAGCTCGGTGCTGGCGATGTAGTCCTCGCGCAGCAGCAGGCTGCGCGTCGCCTCGATGGAGTCCGGCCTGCTCAGCCGAGTGCCTGCTGCACGGCCGCGCGCGCCAGACGCGGAATGAGCTGCGCACGGTAGGCGGCACTGCCGTGCAGATCCGAATTCAGCCCCTCGCTTCCGACCTTGACGCCGTCGCAGGCCTCGGGCGCGAAGCGCTGTGCGAGGGAGTGCTCGAGCGAGGGCACCCGCATGACATGCGCGCCCGCGCCCGTCACCGCGACCCGCACCTGCTTACCGAAGCGCGCAACGAACACCCCGACCAGGGCAAAGTGCGATGCCGGCTGCGGGAATTTGACGTAGCCGGCCTGGTCGGCGAAGGGAAAACTCACGGAGGTGATCAGCTCGCCCGGGCGCAGCGCCGTGGAGAAGAGGCCTGTGAAGAAACCGTCGGCGGGAATGGTGCGGCTGCTGGTTTGCACGCTCGCGCCAAGCGCGAGCACTGCGGCCGGGTAGTCAGCCGCGGGGTCGCTATTGGCAATCGAGCCACCGAGCGTGCCGAGATTGCGCACCTGACGATCGCCGATGCCGCCCGCGAGTCGTGCCAGCGCCGGCAGGCGCTTGCCGATTTCCGCCGAAGAGGCCACCTCGGAGTGGCGGCACATCGCGCCGATCGTGAGCTGCCGGCTGTCGGCGCGAATGCCGCGCAGCTCCTCGAGGCCGCTCAGGTCGATCAACGCGCCGGGCACAGCCAAGCCCAGCCGCAGCGCAGGCAACAGCGTCTGGCCGCCGGCGAGAAGGCGTGCCTCGCTGTCTGCCGCCGCGAGCCGGACCGCTTCAGCGATGCTCTTCGGTTGCTTGAGCTCGAGAGTCTGCATGACGCTCTCCTTCAGCGGCGCGCAGCCTGGAGCGCGCTCCAGACGGCGAATGGA
>DATGJR010000165.1:0-10830 GCA_035295065.1 Steroidobacteraceae bacterium | reverse complement strand
CCGACGATCGGGCCGCTGAATGTGCCCATGCCGCCGATGAGGGTCATCAGCACAACCAGGCCCGAAGTCGACTGCTGAACGTCGGAGAGTGTGACGAAGCCCAGAACCAGCGCCTTCAGCGATCCCGCCAGGCCCGACAAGGCCGCGGACAGGATGAAGGCGACCAGCTTGTGCCGGTTGATCTCGTAGCCGAGGGAAACCGCGCGCGGCTCGTTGTCGCGGATCGCCTTCAGCACCTGGCCGAAGGGTGAGTGCACCACGCGGCGGATGAAGACGAAGACCGCGACGAACACGGCGAGCACCACGTAGTACAGCACCAGATCGGAGCTGAGCGGCAACACGCCGAGCAGCGTTCCGCGCGGCACCCCCTGCAGGCCATTCTCCCCGCCGGTAAACGGCGCCTCCAGGCACACGAAGTACACGAGCTGCGCGAGCGCGAGCGTGATCATCGCGAAGTAGATGCCCTGGCGGCGTATCGCCAGCGCGCCGATGGCGAGCCCGAGGAGCGCCGCGGCGGCGACCCCGGCGAGAATCGCCGCGCCCGGCCCCCAGCCGTGCGCCGAGACCAGCCAGCCCGTGGCGTAGGCGGCGGAGCCGAAGAACGCCGCGTGACCGAAGGAGAGCATGCGGCCGAAGCCGAGCAGCAGGTTGTAGGCGCAGGCGAACATCGCCAGGCACAGCAGCTGCATCATGAACACGGGGTAGATGCCGAGCAGCGGCACCAGCACCGCGAACAGCGCGAGCAGACCGTAGAGGATCAGCGGCACTCGCATGCGCTAGTCCCTGCCAAAGAGCCCGCTGGGCCGCAGGATCAGCACCAGCGCCATGATGACGAACACCACGATGTTGGAGGCTTCCGGATAGATGACCTTGGTGAAGCCTTCGACCACTCCCAGCACCAGCCCGCTGACGATCGAGCCGAGGATCGAGCCCATGCCGCCGATCACCACCACGGCGAACACCACGATCACGAGCGAGCTCCCCATGTGCGAGTTCACGAGCACGACGGGCGAGGCGAGAACGCCTGCCAGCGCGGCGAGCGCCACGCCGCCGCCGAAGGTCGCTGCCATGAGCAGCGGGACGTTGACGCCGAAGGCCTGCAGGAGCGCGGCGTTCTCGCGTGCCGCGCGCAAGGTTGCTCCGAGGCGCGTGCGCTCGATCACGAACCAGGTGCTGAAGCACACGACCACGGACACCAGGATGACCCAGGCGCGGTACAGCGGCAGGAACATGAAGCCGAGATTCACCGCCCCGGCGAGCGCGGCCGGCACGGGATAGGACTGCCCGGTCGCGCCGAATACCTGGTTGAGCGAGCCTTCGGCGATGAGCGCGAGTCCGAAGGTGAGCAGCAGGCCGTAGAGGGGGTCGAGCGCGTACATGCGGCGCAGGAACAGCCGCTCGACCACGATCCCGATGACCCCCACGGCGAGCGGCGCGAGCAGCAGCGCCCACCAGTAATTGATGCCGAGCAGCTGCAAGCCGAGGAGCGCCGCGAAAGCTCCCAGAGTGTAGAAAGCGCCGTGGGCGAAATTGACCACGCCCAGAAGGCCGAAGATCACGGCGAGGCCCAGGCTCAGCAGCGCGTAGAACGAGCCGTTGACCAGCCCGAGCATCAGCTGGCCGAGGATCACGGCCACCGGCATGCCGAAAACGCTCGTCACGTCGGGGTCAGATCGCGCGCGCGATTACTTCGCTGCGGGAGCGAGCGGGCACAGTCCCGTGATCGGACCGAAGGCATCCTCGCCCCCCATCTTCTTCACCACCTTGTAGTAATCCCAGGGGTATTTCGACTCCTGCGGCGTCTTCACCTGCATCACGTACATGTCGTGGATCATGGCGCCGTCGGCGCGGATGTATCCGCCCTGGGTGAACATGTCGTTGATCTTTGCCTTCTTCAACTGCGCCATGACCTTGTCGGGATCGGTGCTGCCCACCGCCTTCACCGCCTTGAGATACGTCATGGTGGCGGAGTAGGCGCCTGCCTGATCCATGGTCGGCTCGCGGTTGAACTTGGCGAAGAAGCGCTTGCCGAAAGCGCGCGTCTCGGGACTCAGATCCCAGTACCAGGCCGTCGTCAGGTAGAGGCCCTGCGCCGTCTGGAGTGTCAGGCTATGGATGTCGGTGATGAATGCCAGGAGCGCCGCCGGCTTCATGGACTTGGTGATGCCGAACTCGTTCGCGGCTTTCAGTGAGTTGCTGAAATCGGTGCCCGCGTTCGAGAGCCCCAGCACCTGGGCGCCGGAGGCCTGCGCCTGCAGCAGGAAGGAGGAGAAGTCCGCCGCCCCGAGCGGCACGCGCACCGCGCCGAGGTTCTTGCCGCCGTGCGCCTCCACCACCTTGGAGGCCGCGGCCTGCAGCTGCGTGCCGAAGGCGTAGTCGGCGGTGAGATAGAACCAGGTCTTGCCGCCGGCATTGACGATGGCGGTCGCCGTGCCGTTGGCGAGCGCGGTCGTGTCATAGGTGTAGTGCACCGAATACGCGGTGCAGTCCTCGTTGGTGAGGGAGGCACCGCCGGGGCCGATGTTGAAGAGCGGCACGTGCTTGACCGCCGCCACCTTGGCCATGGCGATGTTGACGCCGGTGTTCGAGCCCCCGAGCAGGAAGTTGAGCCCGCTCTGATCGGCCCACTCACGGAATTTAGCCGCGCCGATGTCGGGCTTGTTCTGATGGTCGGCGGACAGGACCGTAATCTTCCTGCCGAGCACGCTGCCGCCGAAGTCGGCGACCGCCCACCTTACGACCTCGACGCCCGCGCTTCCCATCACGTCGGCGTACACGCCCGACATGTCGTCGATGTCGCCGATCACCACCTCATCCGCCGCCAGCACCCGGTCCCCTGCCGCGAGCGCGAGCGCCGCGGCTGTCACCATGGTCAGGATCCGCATTTTCATGACGATGCTCCTCGATTGAAGACCTCAGACGCCCAGGTACTGGCGCAACAGCGCCATTTTGTCCTGAAGCTCGCTCGATGCGAAAGCGGCCACTATGCGGCCGCGCTCCATGATGTAGAAGCGGTCGGCGAGCGGTGCCGCAAAGCGGAAATTCTGCTCCGACATGACGATCGTGTAACCCTGTTCGCGCAGCTTCTGGATGGTGCGACCGAGAGCCTGCACGATGACGGGCGCCAGACCCTCGGAGATCTCGTCCAGCAGCAGCAGGCGTGCCCCGCTGCGCAGGATGCGCGCCAGCGCCAGCATCTGCTGCTCACCGCCCGAGAGGTTGGTTCCCCGGCTGCTGCGCCGCTCCTTCAGGTTGGGGAACATGCTGTAGATCTCTTCGATCGGCATGCCGCCGGAGCTCAGGAGCGGGGGCAGCAGCAGGTTCTCCTCGGCCGAGAGGCTGGCGTAGATACCGCGTTCTTCGGGACAGTAGGCGACGCCGAGGCGCGCGATGCGGTGGGGTGGCAGGTTGATCGCCTCGCGCCCATTGATCATCACCGATCCGGTGCGGCCGCTGACCAGGCCGAGCAGCGCTTTGAGGGTCGTCGTCCGGCCGGCACCGTTGCGGCCGAGGAGGGTCACCACCTCGCCGCGATCCACGTGACAATCGAGTCCGTGCAGCACATGCGACTCGCCGTAGAAGGCGTGCAGGTCGGTGACGCGCAGCAGCTCGTCCGCCATCAGTGCGGGCTCCGCAGCTCGGTATTCGTCGACCCCATGTAGGCCTCGAGCACCAGCGGGTCGCGCGACACTTCGGCGTAGGTGCCGCTGGCGATGACCTGCCCGCGCTGCAGCACGGTAATGGTGTCGGCGATGCTGGCGACCACGCGCATGTTGTGCTCGACCATGAGCACCGTACGGTTGGCGGCCGCCTGCCGGATGAGCGCCGTGACGCGATCGACATCCTCGTGCCCCATGCCCTGTGTCGGCTCATCGAGCAGCATCAGCTCGGGGTCCATCGCGAGCGTGGTGGCGATCTCGAGGGCGCGCTTGCGGCCGTAGGGAAGCTCGACGGCGACCACGGCGGCGAAGGCACCGAGGTCGACGACTCCGAGCAGCTCGCGGGCGCGGGCATCGAGCACCGCCAGCGTCGCTTCGCGCTTCCAGAAATGGAAACTCGTGCCGAGCGAGCGCTGCAGTGCGATGCGTACGTTCTCGAGGGCGGTGAGGTGGGGGAAAACGGCCGAGAGCTGGAAGGAGCGCACGATGCCGCGGCGCGCGACCTGCGCCGGCTTCTCCAGCGTGATGTCGGCGCCGCGGTAGATGATGGCCCCGCGCGTCGGCGCCATGAATTTGGTGAGCAGGTTGAAGAAGGTGGTCTTGCCGGCCCCGTTGGGGCCGATGAGCGCGTGAATCTGGCCGCGGCGCACCTTGAGGTCGACGTTGCTCACCGCCACGAAACCCGAGAACTCCTTGGTGAGTCCGCGGGTCTCGAGGAGAAAATCGTTGGCGGTTGTTCCACTCATTCTTATATCAGTAGTATGCATCGGGTGAGGCGTTCGCGGAAAATGACAGCCGCGCTCGATCCGCTGCGGGTGCGAGGCCATGTGTCCGCCGGCAGCGCGGGTCCCGACAGGGGAGCGCTGGAAGCGATCTGGGAGGCGGTCGGCGCGATACCCCGCGGGCGAGTGTCCACCTACGGGGCGGTGGCGCGCGCGGCGGGACTCCCGGGGCGGGCGCGCCAGGTTGGATTCGCCCTGCGGGTGGCCGGGGACTCGCTGAATCTCCCCTGGCAACGCGTGGTGGGAGCCGG
Source organism: Steroidobacteraceae bacterium (assembly GCA_035295065.1). Taxonomy (GTDB): domain Bacteria; phylum Pseudomonadota; class Gammaproteobacteria; order Steroidobacterales; family Steroidobacteraceae; genus 13-2-20CM-66-19. The sequence goes on along the minus strand of DATGJR010000165.1, from coordinate 6,138 downwards.
CGGCCGCATCGCCTTTCCGCGTGCCTCGAGCGCCTTTCGCGAGCAGACGCGGCGGCTGCGGGCGGAGGGCGTGTCGTTGACGAACGGGCGGGTGGCACGCGCCGCACTGCTCGATCCCGAGGAGCGTTAGTCAGCGGCGGCGGCTCTGGTCACCAGCCGGGGTACTCGAGGCCGATGATATCGACGACATGGTGCGCGCCGGGGGTCTGCCGGGCGATTTCCTCGGCATCGTCGCGCTGCAGCTCGGTCGCCACCTGGCCGCCGAGATAGATGACCCCGTCGATGACCTGCACGTCCACCTGGTTCGGGGCCAGAAATTCCGTGTGCTGGTGCAGGCGCAGACTCACCGCGGCGGCGAGCTCGGCATCGCCCGGGCACCCGCGGCCGCACTTGCGCAGGGCGTCGTACTGCGCGCATCCGCTCATCGCGGCGACCAGGAAGACCAACATGGCCAGTCGCTGCAGGGTGGTTCGACAAGGAGGGTGTGACATCGTTGCCGGTGTAACTTGCCGCTCTTGAAGGTGGGGACTACGCTCGCGGCGATGGATAGCTCGCCGCTGGCTGGCTGGGACAACTACTACGTCATCATCGGCTCCTCCGCGGGCGGGCTGACCGGCCTCACCTTCGTCGTCATCGCGCTGATCCGCGAGGCCATGCAGGGGGTGCGCCCTGCCGGCGTCGGTGGCTATGTAACGCCTACGATAGTCCACTTTGGGGGCGTGTTGGCGCTGGCGGCGTTCCTGAGCATGCCGCACCAGCATCTCGCGACCGTGAGCGTGGGGCTTGCGATTGCAGGTGTCGCGGGGCTCGCTTACGGAGGCAGCATCGCCGCCCACATGCGCAATCACGGCGGGCAGTACACGCCGGTGCGTGAGGACTGGATCTTCAACCTGATCCTGCCGACCGTGGTGTATGGCGCCCTGCTCGTGGCGGCGTTCCTGATCTGGCGCCACACGGAGGTGGCGCTGTACGTGGTCGCAGGCGCGACGCTCGGCCTGCTGCTCATCGGCATCCGCAACGCCTGGGACATCGCGGTGTGGCTGTCGATCCGCAAGGCTACCGGGCCGGGCGCGGCCCGCAAGGGTGACTGAGAGATCGTGCCCGACATCCTCCACGAATTCATCGTCAAATCAGCGCCCGCGCGGGTATTTCACGCCATGGCGACGCCCCAGGGCCTGACTCACTGGTGGACGCAATCCTCCACCGGCAAGACCCAGGAAGGCGCCGAATATTCCCTGAGCTTCGGCCCGGGCTACCAGTGGCGGGGGCGGGTCACCCGCTACGTCCCGGATGCGGCATTCGAGCTCGAGATCATCGAGGCGCATCCGGACTGGATGATGACACGCGTCGGCTGCGAGCTCGTGCCCGAAGGCAGGGAGTCGACGCGCGTGCGGTTCTATCACACCGGCTGGCCGAGCGAGAATCAGCACTGGCGAGTGTCCTGCTATTGCTGGGCGATGTATCTTCGGATCATGCGCCGGCACCTCGAATATGGGGACAGCGTCCCTTATGAGAAAAGGCTCGATGCGTGATCGGGCGGGTAATGCACAGGGGGAATCATGAACAGCAGATTCTTCATCGCCTGGGTCGTCATCTTCATCGCCTGGTTCATCGGCAGCTACATCGTGCACGGCGTGCTGCTGAACGGCGACTACATGGCGCTCTCGATGCTGTTTCGCACGCCCGCGGACTCGCAGAAGTACTTTCCGCTCATGATTCTGGCGCACGTCCTGCTCTCCGGGGCCTTCGCGTGGATCTACGCGCGCGGCGTCGAATCAAAGCCGTGGGTCGCCCAGGGCGTGCGCTTCGGCATCGCGGTGGCGTTGCTGACGACCGTGCCAACGTACCTCATCTATTACTGCGTTCAGCCGATGCCCGGCGAGCTCGTCGTCAAGCAGATCATTTTCGACGGCATCCTGATGGTGATCCTCGGTGTGCTGGTCGCGTGGGTGTATCGGGGCGGAAAGGCAGCGTAAGAGACGCCTGTGAGATGTCCTGCCGGGCCTTGCCACCCGATTAAGTCACATCGGTACTCGCGTTAACCCCATCTTCGCCCCTGCAGCGCTTCAGGTATTGGCTCCCCTCAATACCGGAGGCAATCCGATGAAGTACTTCGTGGTGACGGCGGCGCTCGTGGCGCTCGCCTCGAGTGCCACCGCCCAGGCTCTCGGCTCGCTCGCGCGGGTGAGCGTGATCGATCGGGACACGGGCGCGGCGCTCAGGACCTACTACTCGCGGGGCGAGTACTGGGTGGCTGGCGATCCCGGTGCCCGTTACGCGATCGAGATCCGCAATTGCGCCGACGGCCGACTGCTCGCGGTCACCTCGGTCGACGGTGTCAACGTGCTGACCGGGGACACGGCGGGGGTCAATCAGGCCGGCTACGTGTTCGATTCCGGCGAGCGCTACGAGATCAGCGGATGGCGCAAGAGCAATTCCGAAGTCGCGGCTTTCACCTTCACCGACTCGCGCGACTCGTATGCCGGGCGTACCGGCCGGCCGGACAGCGTCGGGGTGATCGGCATTGCGCTCTTTCGCGAACAGGTGCGGCAGGCCTATGCACCCGCGAGGGTCGCGCCGGCGCCCGCTCCCGCGACGCCGCCTGCCCTGGCCGAGGATGCCGCCAACTCCGCCGCCGCGGGGGCCACGGCCGCGTTACAGAGGTCGCAGCTCGGTACGGGTCACGGGGAGCGGGAATACTCCTACGTCGTGGACACGCAGTTTCACCGGATGCAGCCGCAGCCCAACGAGATCATCCGCATCCGTTACGACAGTCTGGAAAACCTCATCGCGATGGGCATCGTGCGCAGGCCGCGCCCGACGCCGCGCCTCCCCGAGCCGTTTCCGGGCTCGGAACAGCAGCGTTTCGTCCCCGACCCGCCTGCGCAATGAATGAACGACGCGGACCTGAGTGACGAGACGCTGATGGGCCGCTTTGCGCGCGGCGACGCCGGGGCTTTTGCGGCACTCTACCGCCGACACGAGCTGCGCACCTGGCGCTATCTGGAGCGCAACGTCGGCGATCGGGCGGCCGCGGAGGAGCTGATGCAGGAGGTATGGTTCGCCGTCGCGCGGGAAGCGGATCGTTACCAGCCGACCGCGCGCTTCACGACCTGGCTGTTTGCCATCGCCCGCAACCGGATGGTCGATGCGGTGCGAGGCAGGCGGCCGCAGGTGAGTCTCGATGAGATGGGCCATGAGGCGGCGCCGGTGATCGGTCGGCTGACGGCGGATGCGGGTGCCGGGCCGCTCGCTGCAGCGGAGGCACGCGATCGCGCGCAGGCGCTGCGAGAGGCCCTCGCAAGACTCCCGCCTGAGCAGCGCGACGCGCTGCTGCTGCAGCTCGAGGGGGATCTGAGCGTCGAAGAAGTCGCCGCGATCACCCGCGCCAGCTTCGAGACGGTCAAGAGCCGCCTGCGCTACGCGCGCACCCGGCTGCGCGAGCTACTGAGTGAGTACGCATGAGCACGGTGCCACCCCCCTGGGATCCTTCCGACGACGCCGACGAGCAGTACCGGCGTGCCTCGGACCTCGACGCGAGCCGTCCGAGTGAGGCGACGCGGCGCGCCGTGCTCTCCCACGCGGAAACTCTGGCCGCCGCGCGCGCGCGGCGCAATGGCGGCCGCCGGCCCTGGATGTCAGCGCTCGGCGCGATGCTGCGGTGGCAACCCGCCATCGTCGGTACGGTCGCCTCTGCGCTCCTCATCGCAGTACTGATCGCGCCGCAGTTCCTCGTGCCGCGCGCCCCCGAGAGCTCGAGGCCCGAGAGCTTGCGCGATGTCGCGCCGGTGACTCGACCCGCAACCGCTCCCCCGCCGCCTCCCGTGCTGCGCACGGAGCAGCAGGAAGCGAAGGCGCAGGCTCCCGCACCTCCCGGGCCTGCCCGCCCGTCCACGCCGCCAGCGACGCTGCAGCGCGCCCGCAGCCCCTCTGAGAGCTATTCGCCCGCACCGAGGGAGGCTGCGCTGAACGAGCCGCGGGCTGATATGAACGCAGCTGCCGGCGTGGCAGCCGGCGTGACAAGCGCGCGCGCGGTGCAGGCACCGCGGCCGTCAGCCTCCCGGGCGCAGACACTGCGGCGCGCTGCCGCGGCGGGCGACCTCGCGGCGCTCGGCGCGCAGCTCGCGGAGGGCGCCGACATCGACGCCCGCGATGAGCAGGGGCGTAGCGCGCTGATGCTGGCAGTCGTCAATGGACGCGTGGACGCCGTCGAGTGGTTGCTCGCGCGTGGGGCCGATCCGAACGCCGCCGACGCCGAGGGCGTCACGCCGCTGCAAGCGGCGCAAAGGAACGGCAGACCCGAGATCAGCAGCGCCTTGCGCCGCCATGGCGCGCGCTGAGCTGAGGGCTTCAGGGCGTCAGCACCACGCGGCCGGTGACGGTGCCACGCTGCAGCTCTCTCAATGAGCTCTCCGCCTGGGCGAGCGGCCGGCGCGTGAGCGGAATGGCGCGGACCCGGCCGGCACGCACGAGCGCCATCATCTCCTTGGCTTCCGCGAGAGTGCCGGTGTTGGAGCCGATGACCGAGAGGGCGCGCAGCGCAACGAGCGGCAGGGGCAGCTGCATGGCGCCGCCGAACAGCCCTACGACGATGATTCGCCCACCGGGACGCACGACCCGACTGGCGAGAGCGAAGCTCGCCTCGGAGCCGACAAAGTCGACCACTGCGCCCGCGCCGTTGCCGGTGTCAGAGCGGATCTTCTTGGGCGTCTCGGGATCGGCGGCATCGTAGGTCGCGCTGGCGCCGGAGGCGCGCGCCGCGGTGAGGCGTCCCGGATCGATGTCGGCGGCGAGCGGAGCGCCCGGAAAGAGCGTCCGGGCAAACTGGATACCCATCAGGCCCACGCCCCCACAGCCGATGAGGAGCGTCGGGTCGTCGGCTTCCGGCCGTCCGACCTTCTTCAGCGCCGAGAAGGCGGTGAGGCCAGAGCACATGCAGGCGGCGGCGAGCGCCGCCTCGGTCTCACCGTAGTCGAGCAGGTAGCGCGGGTGCGGGACCAGGACGTGCGTGGCGTAGCCGCCTGGCCACCCGCTCGAGCAGCCGAGCTGGCGCGCCTCGCCCAGGCAAAGATTCTCCTGGCCGCGCGCACACGCGCTGCAACGGCCGCAGCCGATCCAGGGGAACACTGCCGCGCGCGCACCGATGCGCGCGGCGCCCGCCTCCGGCCCCACCGCGACGACCTTGCCCTCGATCTCATGTCCGAGCACGTGAGGGAGCGCCAGTCGCACGTTGAGTCGCCGACCGCCTCCGAGGTCGAACGATCCTTCGCGCAGATGCACGTCCGTATGGCAGACGCCGCAATGACGCACCTCGACCAGCACTTCCGTGCCCGTCGGAACCGGGGTCGGCGTCTCCACCTCCGCCAACGCGGCGCCAAATTGCCGCACCACGTAGCTCTTCATGGCGGCGGGCGCTCGACCGCGCCGCCGGCGGCCTGCCAGGCGGCAAAGCCCCCCTGGAGGTGAAAGGCGCCGGAGAGACCGGCATCCTGCGCCGTCTGCACCGCCATCGCCGAGCGCTCGCCGAAGGCGCAATAGAAGAGCAGCCGTTTGCCGCTCGAGCGCGCCAGGGTATGCAGCAGGCCGCCGACGCAGGTGCTCGCCTCGAGAGTGGGGTAGGGCAGGTGCAGCGCACCGGCGATGCTGCCATGTCGCTCGCGCTCGGCGCGCTCGCGCAGGTCGATCAGCAGCACGTCGGGTTGCCCGATGAGGCCCAGGGCCTGCTGCGCAGTGGCGGCCCAGCCGCGCTGGGCGATCAGCTCCTGTTGCAGCCCCACCTTCATGTTGGCGGGCACCGCGACATCCATCATCTTCGGATTCGCGAGCTTCAGGCTCCCCATGAGCTCGGCGTACTCGTCGACCGACTTCACCTGCAGGCGCGGATTGCAGCGGCGCTCCTCGCCGATGGTGCTGACGGTGTCGCCCTTGTAGTCGTGACCGGGGAAGACCAGCGTCTCGTCGGGAAGCGTCAGCAGTCGCGAGAAGATCGAGTGGTACTGCGCACGAGCGTCACCGTTCTGGAAGTCGGTGCGACCGGTACCGCGAATCAGCAGCGTGTCGCCCGTGAATACCCGGTCCTCCATCCGCAGGCAGCAAGAGTCATCGGTATGTCCGGGCGTATAGAGGACTTCGAGCTCC
>DATGJR010000164.1:0-25377 GCA_035295065.1 Steroidobacteraceae bacterium | reverse complement strand
CGTTGGCCGCCTCCTCGAGAACACCGGGTGTGACACGCCCGTCGGGCTGCTCTCGCCCGAAGAGGCGCGCCTCGGCGTCTGCATCCCGCAGGCTCGAGGCAACCAGCACGACGAAGGGTGCCGCAGCCCGCGGCCCGTGCTCGTGCAGATAGCGCGCGCACGCCTCGCGACCTGAGCCGGGCTCACCGACGAACAGCAGCGGCGAGGGGTTGGCGGCCATCTGCTGCAGCTCCGCCCGCAACTGCTGCATGAGGCGGCTCTTGCCGATCGGCACGGCGAGGGGCGCGCCGAGCAGGCGTCCCGCGTGGGCGTTGCGCCGCCCGGCATCGAGAGCGCGCTCCACCGTGCGCAGCAGCTTGGCGAGCGACAGCGGCTTCTCGACGAAGTCGAAGGCCCCGAGGCGTGTCGCCTCGACTGCGGTCTCGACGGTGCTGTGTCCGGACATCATCACCACGGGACAGCCGTCGGTTGCGGATGCCGACCACTCGCGCAGCAGCGTGATGCCGTCGACGTCCGGCATCCAGATGTCGAGCAGCACCAGATCCGGATTCTGGCGGGCACGCGAGGCGCGCGCCTGGGCGGCATTCGCCGCAACGTCCACCTCGTAGCCCTCCTCGGAGAGGATCTCCTTGAGCAGGCCGCGGATATCCGCCTCGTCGTCGACGACGAGAATGTGTGGGTTACTCATCACGCCCTCTCTCTCCGCAACTGCTCGCGCCGCGAAGCCGCTCCGCCGCTGGCAGAGCGGGTGCTGTCCTTCACCGGCAGCACTACGCGCACGCGGGCGCCCCCTTCGGGGCGATTGTCGGCATCGATCCGGCCACCGTGCTCCTCGACGATCTTCTTGACGATCGCGAGGCCCAAGCCCGTTCCCTTCGGCTTGCTGGTGACGTACGGGTCGAACACCCGGCCCAGGAGTTCACGCTGGAAGCCGGGACCATTGTCACACACCGTGAGGCTGGCATAGTCGGCCTCTGCGGTGCTGCTGAGGAGCGTCTCGATCTCGAGCGACGGCCCCGCCACGCCCTCGAGCGCCTCGAGCGCATTGGTCAGGAGATTATTGAGTATCTGACGCACGCGCCCGCGGTCGGCCTCGACGGTCTCGAGCTTCGGATCGAGGCTGAGCCGGATGCGGGCTTTCGGATCCTGCGAGCGATAAAGGTCGGCCACCTCGGTGACGAGCTGATTGAGACTGAAGCGGCTGATCTGCATCTCGGGTGCGCGTGCGTACTCGCTGAAAGCGTTCACCATCTGCTGCATGGTCTCGACCTGCTGCACGATGGTGCGGGTGCCGCGCTCGAGGATCTCGGCATCGCGCTCGCTCATGCCGGAGAGGAGCCGCCGGCGCAGCCGCTCGGCCGACAGCTGGATGGGGGTGAGAGGGTTCTTGATTTCATGCGCCAGGCGGCGCGCCACCTCGCCCCAGGCGGCATCGCGCTGCGCCGCCAGCAGTGTCGTGATGTCATCGAACACGATCACGAAGCCCATGTCGCGATCCTCGCCCGGGAGCGGTGTGCAGGCGCACATGAGCGTGCGTCGTCCCGCGCTGCTATCGAGGTCGAGCTGCTCGCGCCACTCTTCGCGCCCCGCGGCAAAGCGCACGGCAAGCGCGGCCACGAACTGCCCGAGCCGCTCGTTGCCGGCGGCGAGCTCGGGCAGCGGCCTGCCGGTGGCTGCCGAGAGCTCGGTGCCGAGAATGGCACCCGCGGCCTGGTTCGCCATGCGCACCATCATGTGGCGGTCGATGGCGAGCACTCCGGTGGACAGGCGCGCCAGGATGATGGCGAGCCGCTCGCGTTCGCGCTCCACCTCCTCCTGGCTGTGCTGCGCCTCCGCGCGCGCCCGCCGCAGGCGCTTGGTCATGTCATTGAAGGAGTGCACCAGAAATCCCATCTCATCGCGCGAGGGCAGCGGCAGGCGGGTCTCGAGGTCGCCCTTGCCGACCGCGCGGGTACCCTCGATGAGATCCTGCACCGGGCGCGCCAGGCGCTGCGCCGAGAAGATGGCGCCGTAGATGGCCGCGAGCATCGCGAGCAGCAGTACGAGTGTGAGTGTGAGGCTGAAGCTGTACTTGAGCGGTGCGCGCATGGCCGCGAGGTTGCCGTACTGCGAATACGTTCCCTGCACCGCCTCGGAGAGCGCGGCAAGCTGCGCCGGAACGGGATAGATCGCCACCACGAAGCGCGGATCCTGGCTCGCAACCGAATCGGCGAGCGCGGCGGCCGTGCGAATCAGGTAGCTGCCGCTCGCCTGCGGCTCGAGGCTCACGTAGGGCAGGCGCTGCGCGATCTGGCGCAGCAGGTCCTGTGGCGGTTGCGCGGGCAGCGTCTGCAGCGGGTTCTCGTAGCTCGCGGCGATGATGTGACCGCGGGCTCCGAAGAGGGCGACCTCGAGCGCTTCGCTCGTGCTGCGCTCGCCATCGAGCCGCGACTGGACCGCGCCGGGCGCGACTCCCGCGAGCGCATGTGCGAGCGCCTGGGTGCGCTGCGAGTACTCGCGCATGCGCAGGTCGAGGGCGGCGCGCGACAGCACCACCGCATCGTTGAGCCCCTGCTTCACCTCCACGGTGAACCAGCTGTCGATGCCCCGATTGAGGAACTCGAGCGAGGAGAGATAAACGATCAGGAGCGGTGCGATGACCAGCGCGCCGAAAATCCCGACCGTGCGCGCGGTGAGCCGCGAGCCGGGGACGTGCGCGCGGTAATCGCGCACCAGCCCCCACAGCCGCCGCACCACCAGCACCGCGAGCACCAGCACGGCGCAGGTGTTGAGGAGCACGATCCAGGTCTGCAGGCGCGCGAATTCCGCCGAGTTCTGCACGCTCTTGGCCAGCAGCAGAAACGCGCCGACGCCGATCAGGCCCCAGAAAAGCCCCAGAGCCACCGCGGTGAGGCCCGCATGGCGCTGGCGCTGCGTGCCGCGCCTTACACCGGCAGTGACCATGAGTACCACTCGCTCTCGCGTGCCCAGTCGTCAGTCCAGAACATCAGGGTCCGGAGCGATGCAGGCAGCCGTCCGCGCCGCAGTCCCGCGCGCACACTGATCGTGTAGTTGCCGCCGTCGAGCTGCGGCTCGACCAGGATCGGCCAGGCATCGACCTTGCCGAGGAATTCGAGCGCTTCCTCGAGCGTCGCGAAGGTGTCCTGGTCGCCGCTGCGCGCGTCGCGCACCACATAGCGGTCGCTCACGGCGTGATAGCTCAGCTCGCGTCGCAGCGTCAGGTCGACGATGTTGGCGTTGAACCAGAAGTGCCGGTCACGATCGACCCGCGCGTCCAGGTCGAAGGCGAGAGTGATGCCATCGCGCAGGGCATCACGCACCGCGGGTCCCGCCGGGTACTCGATGCGCGCGTGCAGCAGGAAAACCCCATGGTCGATGTTGACGTAGGCAGAGCGAACCTCGAGCACCCCATCGAGAGCGTCCCCCAGGGAGCTGCCGGCCGTGGCGAGCGCGAGCACGCAGCAGGTGCTGAGGAAGCCGCGCCTGATCAATCCGTCCCTTGCTGGATCGACGCGTAGCATGGATGCAACGACAGGTCCTCGATATGACTTGAGAATAAGGAGCGGATTCAGGTTCCGGCCGTTGTCTTTTCGATACAAGCATAATAGAAGCCGTCGGTCCCCGCCTCTGCCCCCGGCAGCAGCTGAACCCCGATGGGGCGGTCGAGCGCCCCAGGCGTAAGCTCGGCAGCGCGGGGCATCGGGGCGACCGCCATTTCGGGCGCCTCCTCCAGGAAGCGCCGTATCAGCCGCTCGTTTTCCTCCGGCAGCACCGAGCAGGTCGAATAGAGGAGCCGCCCGCCTGGAGCGAGCGCGAGCGAGGCACTCTTCAGGATTGCCAGTTGCCCGGCAATGAGGGCCGGGAGATCGCTCACGCGGCGCAGTAGTTTGATGTCCGGGTGGCGACGGATGACTCCGGTCGAGGAGCACGGCGCATCGACCAGGATGCGATCGAAAGGGCGCGCGTCCCGGAAGCTCTCGGGGTCGCGGGCATCTGCGACCCCGACCTGTGCCGAGCGCCGAAGCCGCTTGAGATTCTCGCGGATGAGCCCGACCCGTCCGCCATCGATATCGACCGCCATCACCTGCCCACGATCACCGAGCCGCTCGAGGATGTGTCCGGTCTTGCCACCTGGGGCGGCACAGGTATCGAGGACCCGCATTCCGGGCTTGAGATCGAGCAGGACGGCCGCGAGCTGAGCCCCTGCGTCCTGGACCGAGACGATGCCCTCCGGGAAGCCGGGGAGTTGGTCGACACTGATTGGGCGATTCAATAGAACCGCTGAGTCGATCCACTGTAGCTTTGATGATTCAATTCCGGCCGATGCGAGCCGGAGCACGTAGTCACTGGCGGTCGAGCGAGAGACATCGACTCGCAGCGTCATGGGCGGATGGACGTTGTTGGCCTCGAGGATCGCCGGGCCCCGCTCGTCCCAGGCGCCGGTGATGCGCTCGACCAGCCAGCGAGGGTGCGCGGTGCGCGCCGCCAGATCGGTGTCGGTTCGCGCGAGCAAAGCGGCGTGCTCGGAGAGATAGCGGCGCAGCACCGCATTCACGAGTCCGCTCGAGCGCTCGTTGCGCAGGATGCGCGCGGCATCCACCGCCGCATGCACCGTCTGCTGCGGCACGTTGCGCGAGTACTCGATCTGGTGGGCGGTCACGGCCAGCAGCGCCCGGATCGGGGATGGCACCCCTGTTGGACGCTCCAGCAGGGACTCGACCGCCGGTGCGAGCCGCAGGTACCAGCGCAGCGTCCCGAGCGCGATCGCGCGCAGCGCAGCCCGATCAACAAGCCCATCGGCCTGCGCCAGAGCCGCATCCGCGGATTGCCCCTGACTGACGACGGCTTCAACGACCCGGGCTGCCCCGGCCATAGCGGGGGCCCCGGGAGCCCAGCGCGACTTAGCCAAGTCTTCTTCCGGCGAGATCCAGGTTGTGGGCGAATTCAGACACTGAGAGCACGCGGCCCCCCGGTTTCTGCACCTCCCGAAGCCCCAATACCCCTTCGCCGCACTGAATGAGGAGCAGAGCGTCCCTCAGCCCAATTATCGCCCCAGGTTCGAGGGAGATCGAAGCATCTTGGCCGCTTTTCCGGACCGATTCTCCGACAAATACCTCGGCAGAGTGGATCCGAAGGCGCTCCGCACCGAGCTGAGTCTCCGCGATGGGGCGCGGAGCAAACGCCCGCACCTGGGCATCGATCCTGCGCGCCTCCCAGGTCCAGTCGATCCGGGCTTCGGACTTGCTGATCTTGGCGGCGTAGGTGACTCCCTCGCGGGGTTGCGGATGGGATGAGAGGTTTCCGGCCGCAAGGCCATCGAGCGCCGTGAGGAGTGTCGCGGCACCGAGCGCGGCGAGCGTGCCGTGCAATGTTCCGGCGGTGTCACGTGCGCCTATGGCGATCTCACGCTCGAGGAGAATGGCTCCGGTATCGAGGCCCTCATCCATCGCCATGATGGTGACGCCGGTGATCGAGTCCCCGGCGAGTATTGCCCGCTGCACCGGCGCCGCGCCGCGCCAGCGCGGCAGGAGCGAAGCGTGGATGTTGAGGCACCCGTAACGCGGCAGGCGCAGCACTTCGGGCGGCAGGATGAGCCCGTAGGCGACCACGACGAGAACCTCCGGCTCCCAGGCGAGGAGCGAGGCGCGCCCTGCGTCGGTTTTCAGAGTCTGCGGTTGGGAGACGGGCAACCCGTGGGCCAGAGCGAAGGCTTTTACCGGGGATGCGGTCAGGTGCCGGCCGCGGCCGCTCGGCCGGTCCGGCTGCGTGAGCACGCCGACTACCGTGTGGCGGGGGATGAGAGCTGCGAGTGCGGGCAGCGCAAATTCCGGCGTGCCGGCGAATACGACGCGCAAGAACTAACCCCGGCTATGAGCAGCCGGCAAAAGTCGCGCCTTTTGCCGGCTTGAACGAAGGCACTGTCCGTCCAAATTCGCAGGAGCGAATTTGGACGACCGAAGGTCGGCCCGCAGGGTGCCGGCCAGGGACGGCCGGCACAAAAAGCGCCGCAGGCGACTTTTTCCCATTGATCAGCCTAGTACGCCCGGTGCAAGCCGGCCGGCGCCGCCTCGCGCTCCTTGCGCTCTTTGCGCTCCTTCTCGAGCTTCTTGCGAATGCGCTCGCGCTTGAGATCGGAAAGATAGTCGACGAAGAGCTTGCCTTCGAGATGATCCATCTCGTGCTGAATGCAGACCGCGAGGATGTCGTCGCAGTCGCGCTCGAGGACGGCACCGGTTCGATCCTGGTAGCGCAGACGCACCTTCGCCGCGCGTTTCACGTCATCGAAAATCCCTGGCACCGAGAGGCACCCTTCCTCGGTGCTCGCCTCGCCCTCCTTCGAGAGAATCTCCGGGTTTACCAGCGCCAGCTGCTCGGTCCGGTCCTTGGAGATATCGATCACGATCACCCGCTTGTGAACGTCGACCTGCGTCGCCGCCAGCCCGATTCCCGGAGCCGCGTACATGGTCTCGAAGAGATCCTCGATGAGTGCGCCGAGCGCGGCGTCGAATTCGGTCACCGGCTGGGCGCGGGTACGCAGCCGGGGGTCGGGAAACTCCAGGATGGTTCGTAAAGCCATGATCTCGCGGTATATAGGGGCGGCAGGCCCCGTGATCCAGCGCACAAGTTTGACATTAATTCATATGCCAAACGGGCGGCGTGTCAGTATAACAATTAGAATCTTGGGCGCTGCTTGTGTGCCCCACCTCGTCGGAAGAGGAGCGGAGGATGGTCTCTAATCAAGTACTTGCAGCTCGCCTCGCAGCGGGCTTCGCCACCGTGTCGCTGACGCTCACGGGGTGCTCGATGTTCCATCACAAGGCGGCCCCTGCCGCGCCGCAGGAAACCCCTGCGGTCGCGACCAGCGCACCCGCCGCCGAGACGCGCGCCGCGCCGCAGATGACTGCCACCGAGGCTGCGATCCAGGCTGCCGGGAGCGAGGCCTCGGCGCCCGCCCCCGCCCCCGCGGTCCCGGCCAGCGCCGTCAACCCGACGGCACCGAAGAGCTACGTCGTGAAGAAGGGCGACACGCTCTGGGGCATTGCGAACATGTTCCTCAAGGACCCGTGGCTGTGGCCCGAGGTCTGGATCATCAATCCGAAGATTCCCAACCCGCACCTGATCTATCCGGGTGACACGCTGGCGCTGGCTTACGGGAGCGACGGCAGCCCTCAGGTTTCGGTCGCGCAGTATGGGGCGGCGCGGGCCGAGGCGCGGCTCGAGCCGACTCTGCGCAGCGCACCGCTCGGTAATGCGATCCCGACGCTTCCCTACTCATCGATCCAGGGATTTCTTTCGCATCCGACACTGCTCAGCAAGGACCAGATCAAGGCCGCTCCCTACGTGCTCGCCTTCCGCGACATGCACCAGGTGGCAGGCTCCAACAACGAGGTTTACGTCAGCAACCTCACGGCCGAGCAGAACGCGCGCTACTCCGTCGTTCACGTGGGCGATGAGTTGCGCGACCCCGATGACAATGCGTTGCTCGGGTATGAAGGCATCTACACCGCCACCGCGCTGGTCGAGCGCGGCGGCAGCCCCGCCAAGGCGGTGCTCATCGAGCCCGCACAGGAGACCGTCGCGGGCGATCGCCTCGTGACCTCGACGGATGAGGCGACGCCGGTCAACATCGCGCTGCGCGCGCCCTCGAGCGATATTCACGGCCGCATCATCGCGATCATCAACGGCACCGACCTCGTGGGACAGTTCGCGGTGGTCGCGATCAATCGCGGCAAGAGCCACGGTCTCGAGCCCGGCAACGTGCTCGCCGTGGACTCGGCCGGCGATGTCGTGAGCGACCTCTACCATGGCGGCAAAACGCGTGGCTCCTCGATCGACAGCCGCTCCTCTTTCGCCCCGAAGGTGAAGCTCCCGGATGAGCGCAGCGGCACGCTGCTCGTCTTCCGGGTGTTCGACCGCATGAGCTATGGGCTGATCGTCGGCGCCTCCGACACGATCCATCGGCTCGACGTCGTGCACAATCCCTGACCGCCGCCCCCAGGCCGCGCAAAATCGGGCATTTCGAAGCGTAAGTCGCGCGCGGCCCTCAAGCTCCGCGCGCGCCTTGCTATGCTCGCGCGACATGGACGCTTCTGTCTCGCGAGCCCTCATCGCACGCACCCCGGGACTCACCGCCGAGTCGCTCGCGGCCCTCCTCGACGCGGCAGGTGGGAATTCAGGCGAGCTGTCGCGCTACGCGCGCAGCAGCGGCCTCGACCTGCCGCCGGGCACCCGCTCCTTTCTTATTGCGCCCGATGAGCGCTCCCTCGCCCGGGATCGCGCCTGGCTCGAGGAGTCAGGAGCCGCGATCGTCCTCGCCACCGATCCGGAGTACCCACCGCTCCTGCGGCAAGTCCCCGGCGCTCCCGCGGCGCTCTATGTGCTCGGCTCGGTCTCGCTCCTCTCATCGCCGCAGCTCGCGATGGTGGGCTCGAGAAGCCCCACGCCCGCGGGAGCTGCGACCGCGCGCGAATTCGCCACCTGGTTCGCCCGCGCGGGACTGACCGTGACGAGCGGGCTCGCGCTCGGAATCGATTCGGCGAGCCATGAGGGCGCGTTGCGTGGAGAGGGTGCGAGCATTGCCGTCTTCGGCACGGGGCTCGATCGTGTCTACCCGCCGGCGAACCGCGAGCTCGCCGAGCGCATCCGCGAATCCGGCGCACTCGTGTCCGAGCTCCCGCCGGGCACGCCGCCGCGGCGTGAGAACTTCCCGCAGCGCAATCGCATCATTGCCTGGCTCTCGCTCGGGACGCTGGTGGTCGAAGCCGCGCGCGTCAGCGGGTCGCTCATCACCGCGCGTCTCGCGGGAGAGGCCGGCCGCGAGGTGTTTGCCATTCCGGGCTCCATCCACAGTCCCCTCTCGCAGGGCTGCCACCAACTCATCAAGCAGGGGGCGAAGCTCGTGGAGGAAGCCAACGACGTCCTGACCGAGCTGCAATTTTCGTTTTCGAAAGAATCACTTAGGACGGTGCAGGCCGAGTCTGCGAAGGGGGGCGAGGCGAGGCCCCTGTTGGACAAGGAGTATGAAATGCTGTTAGATGCCCTCGGCTTTGAGCCGGCGACGATCGATAGTCTCGTCGCGCGCACCGAACTGCCGAACGAATCGATCGCCTCCATGCTGTTGATTCTGGAGCTCGAAGGGCGCGTGGCAGCTCTCCCGGGCGGCCGCTTTGGGCGTATACCTTGAATCAATGACTGGCAGCATTCTCGACATCCTGATCTACGTGTTCGACCGGTACATGCTCGCCGATGCGCCGGAAGTGCCGCAGCGCGAGCATCTCGCGCGCGATCTCGAGCGCGCGGGTTTCACGCCGGCCAAGGTCGAGCGTGCCCTCGACTGGCTCACCGAGCTCGCCTTCGGACACGAGCGCCCGCCGCTCCCCGCTCAGCCCGCGGACGCTGCCGCCGGGGTGCGGGTGTTCACCGACAGCGAGCTGACGCGCCTCTCGACCGAGTGTCGGGGCTTTCTCCTCACCCTCGAGCGCCTCGGCGTGCTCACGGCACAGCAGCGCGAGATCGTCATCGAACGCATGCTGGCGCTCGATGCCGACGAGCCCGACACCGAGCAGCTCAAGTGGGTGGTGCTCATGGTGCTCTCGAGTCAGCCGGGCCAGGAGCTGGCATTCGAGCGCCTCGATGGACTCGTGTCCGAGAATCCCACGAGCTGGCCGCATTGACGCGCCTTTCCACCCCCTGCCCTGTCAGCTCCGCGGCTCGTCCGCGGTTTTTCGTTTCAGGCTGAGGCGATTTTTAAGCCCTACATGGCAGAGAACCTCGTCATCGTCGAGTCGCCGGCCAAGGCCAAGACCATCAAGAAGTATCTCGGCCGCGACTTCGACGTGCTCGCCTCCTACGGACACGTCCGGGATCTCGTACCCAAGGAGGGAGCGGTCGATCCCGATAACGGCTACGCGATGAAGTATCAGGTGCTGGAGAAGAACCTGCGCCACGTGGATGCGATCGCCCGCAGCCTGAAGAAATCCCGTGCGCTGTATCTGGCGACCGACCCGGACCGCGAGGGCGAGGCGATCGCCTGGCATCTGAAGGAGATCCTGCGCGAGCGCGGCGACCTCAACGGCAAGGAGGTGCGGCGCGTCGTGTTCTACGAGATCACGAAAAACGCGATTCGCGCCGCCGTCGAGCAGCCGCGCGATCTGTCGCTCGAGCTCGTGAACGCTCAGCAGGCGCGCCGCGCGCTCGACTATCTCGTCGGCTTCAACCTCTCGCCGCTCCTGTGGAAGAAGGTGCGCCGCGGCCTCTCCGCCGGCCGCGTCCAAAGCCCGGCGCTGCGCATGATCTGCGAGCGCGAGGCGGAAATCGAAGCCTTCAAGGCCCAGGAGTACTGGACCATCGAGGGCGTTGGCACGCACTCGGAGCAGGCCTTTCCGCTCAAGCTCCTCGAGTATCGCGGCGAGAAGGTCGAGCAGTTCTCCTTCACCAACGAAAAGGCAGCGCGCGAGGTGGAGCGCACGATCGCCGTCGCCGCCCGCGGCTCGAGTGCCGAGCCGATCCTCAGTGTGCTCGCCATCGACCGCAAGCAGCGCCGCCGCAACCCGGCGCCCCCCTTCACCACCTCGACACTGCAGCAGGAAGCGGCGCGCAAGCTCGGCTTCAACGCCCGACGCACCATGCGCCTCGCGCAGCAGCTCTACGAGGGGCTCGACATCGGCGAGGGCAGCGTCGGACTCATCACCTATATGCGCACCGATTCGGTGTCGCTCGCCGCCGAGGCGGTCACCGAGATCCGCGAGGTCGCGGCGCGGCTCTACGGCAAGGCCGAAGTGGCGGACGAGCCACGCATCTACAAGACCAAGTCGAAGAACGCCCAGGAGGCGCACGAGGCGATCCGCCCGACATCCGCCGCCATCACCCCGGGCGACGTCGAAGGCAAGATCGAGGACGATCACTATCGGCTCTACTCCCTCATCTGGAAGCGCGCGATGGCCTCCCAGATGAGTCACGCGGTCTTCGATACGGTGGCGGTCGACCTGCTCGCCGGCTCCGACGGCCCGCAGCGGCATCTGCTGCGTGCCAACGGCTCGACCCTGGTCAAGGCCGGCTACATGGCGGTCTACCAGGAAGGGAGCGACGACCAGAAGACCGACGAAGGCGATCACGTGCTGCCGCCGATGAACGAGGGCGATTCTGTGGCGCTCAGCGCGCTCAAGGCCGAGCAGCACTTCACGGAGCCGCCGCCGCGCTACAGCGAAGCGTCCCTCGTCAAGGCGCTCGAGGAGCATGGCATCGGCCGCCCCTCAACCTACGCGTCCATCATCTCCACGCTCCAGGACCGCGAGTACGTGGAGATGGACAGCCGGCGCTTCGTGCCCACCGACATCGGCAAGATCGTCAATCGGTTCCTCACCCATCACTTCCATCGCTACGTCGAATACGGCTTCACCGCGGCGATGGAGGATGAGCTCGATGCGGTGTCCCGCGGCGAGGAGCCGTGGACCACGCCGCTCGCGAAGTTCTGGAAGCCTTTCATTCATCAGGTCGAGAAGATCGACAAGACGGTCACGCGCGAGCAGGTGGCGCAGGCGCGCGAGCTCGGCAAGGAGGCTGCGACCGGTAAGCCGATCACGGTGCGCATGGGCCGCTTCGGGCCGTTCGTGCAGATCGGCACCAAGGACGACGAGGAAAAGCCACGCTTCGCGGGCTTGAGACCCGGGCAGAAGATGGACGCCATCACGCTCGCCGATGCGATGGAGCTCTTCAAGCTCCCGCGCACGCTCGGCAACACCGCGGCGGGCGAGACCATCATCTCCAACGTTGGACGCTTCGGTCCCTATCTCAAGTACGGCGCCAGGTACGTCTCGCTGAAGGAAGACGATCCCTACACGGTGACGCACGAGCGCGCCCTCGAGGTGATCCGTCTCAAGCAGGAGGCGGACGCGGCCCGGCTGATCCTCGATTTCCCCGACGATGGCATTCAGGTGCTGAACGGCCGCTACGGCCCGTACATCACCGATAAGAAGAAGAATGCCAAGGTGCCGAAGGAGCGCGACCCCAAGAGCCTGACGCTCGAGGAGTGCAAGGCACTGATCGCCGCCGCCCCCGAGCGCGGCACCGGCCGCTTCGGGCGCTTCCGGCGCGGCAAGCAGCCCGCCGGAGCGACGCCGGCCGCCAGCGCCGGCGATGGAGCTGCGGCAACCGAGCCCGCGAAGAAGGCGGGGGCGGCGAAGAAGACGCCGGCCACGCGCTCCCCGCCCGCGGCCGACCCTGCGAAGAGCGGCGCCCGCCATACCCGACCCGCGGCGCGCAAGATGCGCAAGGCGCACGCAGTCGCCAAGAGCGCGGGTGCGCGCGCCGTGGCCGCACGCAAGCCACGTGTGCTCGCTAAGACGGGTGCGCGACGGGCGCGTGGGCTGAAGTAGCCAGAAACTCGTCGATCGCCTTCAGGCACTCCGGCTCATCGAGCAGTGGCACGTGGCCGCGATTGGCGACGGTGAGCGTCGTGAGATCGGGTTTCTCGCGTTTCATGCGCTCGAGCGTCGCCGCGCTCAGGATGTCGGAGTGTCCGCCACGGATCGCGAGAATCGGTACCTTGGCGAGCGCCCCCCACAGCGGCCAAAGATCCGGAGCCGCCTTGGAGGTGTCCTTGAGCGGCTCTGCGATGAGGGGGTCGCTGTCGGCTTGCGGCACGCCCTGCGCATCGGCGCGGTAGCTGGCTCGCGCGAGCTTCTCCCAGCGCGCATCGTCGAGTCCGGGCCACGCCGAGCCATAAACCATCCGCACCACGGCGACCGCGCCGGCCCAATCGCGGACCGCAGGCGCTTTGCCGACATAGCCGCGGATGCGCTCGAGCCCGGCGGGATCCACCTCCGGACCCACATCGTTCAGCACGATGCCGGCCACCAGGGCGGGCTGCGTGGCGGCGAGCACCATCGCCATCAGGCCCCCCATCGAGGTGCCGACGATGCTCACCCGCGCGGCCCCGAGCCCCGCCAGCAGACGCAGCACATCCGCGAGATACACCGGAATCTGGTAGTTGTTGAAGTTGGGATCGCGTGCCGAGAGCCCGCGTCCGCGCACGTCGGGCACGATCACCCGGTAGCGGCCCGCAAGATGTCCGGCCAGATCCTCGAAGTCGCGACTGTTGCGCGTCAGGCCATGCAGGCACAGCACCGCAGGTGCCGCCGCGGTGGGCCCTGGATACACGCGGCTGAAGAGCCGCAGCCCATCCTGACTATCGAACCAGTATTCCGATGCCATGCCCGCTCCTCTGAGGCGCAGCCGGCAAAAACCACGCTTTTTGCCGGCGGCAACCAGGGTACTGTCCGACGAAATCACTTCCTGTGATTTCGTCCAATCGATTAATACTCGCGCGCCGCGAGCTCTGCGCGCAGCTCGCGCTTGAGGATCTTACCGTTGGCGTTGCGCGGCAGGGTGTTGCGCCATACGACGTCCGCGATGCGCTGCTGCTTACCGACGCGGGCGTTGGTCCATTCGATCAGCGCCCGGGTATCGGGTGCGCGGCCTGCGTGTGCGACCACTACCGCGACCGGGGTCTCGCCCCAGCGGGCGCTGCGCGCCGCCACCACGGCCACTTCGGCGACATCCGGGTGTGTGGCGATCACCTGCTCGATGTCGGCCGGGTACACGTTCTGGCTCCCCGAGAGGATCATGTCCTTCTTGCGGTCGACGACATGGAGAAAACCGTCGGCGTCGAGGAACCCTAAGTCCCCGGTGCGCAGCCAGCGCCGTCCGTCCGGCCCCAGCCAGGTCGCTTCCGCGCTCGCCTCATCGCGCCCGTGATACCCCCCCATGAGCAGCGGGCCGATCCCGACGATCTCGCCGGTGGTCTCGGCGGCAACCTCGCGCCCCTCCTCGTCCACGATACGCAGGTCGCTGCCGAGGAAGGGCTTGCCCACGGATGCCGTCTTCGCCTCGAAGTCCTCGGGCGAGAGAATGGTGCACAGCCCCTCCGTGAGGCCGTAGAGCTCGATGAGCTTCGCCCCGGTGCGACGCGGAAACGCGCGCTTCACCTCGAGCGGGAGCGGCGAGCCGCAGCACATGATCGTATCGAGGCTGCGCCCGGCAAAGCCCGGGAGAGCGAGCAGACGCGCGAGCTGCAGCGGCACGAAGGCGCCGTGCGTGATGCGCTCGCGCTCCATGAGTGCCGCGCAGGCCTGTGCCTCGAAATGCCGCATGACGACGATGGTGCCCCCGACCATCAGCGTGCACAGCATCGCGACCCAGCTGATGTTGGAAAAGAGCCCGAGCGAGCAGAGCGTCACGCAGTCGCTCCGGTAGCGCAGCGTAATGGCGAGCTCCGTCGCCCAGGCCAGCCGGCAACCGTGGCTGTGCACGATGCCCTTGGGCAACCCGGTGGTGCCTGAGCTGTAGATGATGTTGCACTCGGCGCCAGCGGCGTCCACCGCGCGCGGCGCGGCCGTGGACTGCAGCGAGCGCCACGCGTTGAGCTCGATCCAGGGCGCGCCGGGGGCGTCCTGCCCAATGCGCACTGCGGCGAGCGCTTCCTTCCCCGCGAGCGCATCGATCCGCCGGCAATGCGCGCCCGAGGCGAATACCGCGCGCACCGCGGCGTCCTTCATCATGGCGCCTACCGCGGCATCGTTGACACTGACGTTGAGCGGGACGGCGACGCAGCCCGAGCGCAGGATGGCGAGCGTCACCAGCGCCATCTCGAGGCTGTTGTCCATGAGGATCGCGATGCGATCGCCCGTGGCGAGCCCGAGTGCCGCGAGTCCGTTGGCGATCTGCGCGGTGTCGCGCTCGAGCTCCGCCCAGCTCAGCCGCCGCGAGCCCTCGATGAGCGCCGTGCGCTTTGCGCGCCAGCGGCCGTGCCGTGCGATCAGCTCCGGCAGCAGCGGCCGCGGCGCCTCGAACCAGCCCATGGCTGCCGTCAGTAGTGGTACTGGACGGTCACGCTCCAGGTGCGCGGCGGCCCGTAGAAGCCGATCTGGCTGATGCCTCCGATGAATGAGTTGGCAGGGCCGATCGGCGGGTCGCCGAAGTCGTAGCCGGCCACGCGGTAGTCCTTGTTGGCGAGATTCTTGCCATCGAAGGAGATGCGCCACGCCTTGCTCGCGGTCTCGAAGGCGACCCCGGCGTTCAGCAGCCCATAGGCCGGCTGGTCGGTCACGCTCGGCGTCGTGTTGGCGACCTTCGTGAAGCTTCTCCAGTCGTAGCCCACGCGCGCCATGAGGCTCCCGGGCTGCAGGTCCCAGGTGTAGACCGCATTCCCCGAGAGAGTCCAGGCCGGCGCATTGAGCGGCCGGTTCTGGTCGGCGTAGTTGATGTTGGCGACGCCCGCTCCGCAGCCCGGCGCGGCGGTGAAGATGCTGCAGGGGACCAGATAGTCCTCGTAGTAGGAGTCGAGGTAGCCGGCGTTGAAACCGAAGCTGAGCGCGCGGATCGGATGCCAGGCCGCCTGCAGCTCCGCACCCCGGTTGATCTGCTTGCCGGCATTGAGCACCGCCGTGAGGTTGCTCGGCGCCCCGCCGACGCTCACGAACTGCTGCACGCCGATCTGCGCATCCGTGTATGGATCGTAGAAGATGGCCGCGTTGAGCAGCAGCGTGTCGTCGAGCCAGGTGGACTTGATACCGAGCTCGTAGTTATCCGCGGTCTCGGAGTTGTAGCCGTTCTCGGTGCCGGGGTACACCAGCGCATTGCCGCGCATGTCGAAGCCACCGCTCTTGAAGCCGCGGCTGTAGCTCAGATAACCCATCACCCGCTGCGTGAAGTGATAGTCGAAGCCGATCCGCGGCGTCACGTTCACGAAGGCGCGGTTGCCGGTGTAGTTGGTGACCACACCCGGGTCGGGGAAGAAGCCCGCCGGCACCTGGGTGGGATCGAAGAACTGCGTGCCGGGCGTGAGCTGCGTCGGCGCGATGCTCGCGTAATCCGCCTGATAGACGGTCGCGGTCTTCTGGTCCTCGTTCCAGCGCACTCCGACGTCGAGGTTGAGATGGTCGCTCAGCTTCCAGGAAGTGTCGCCGTAGACGGCCTCGCTCTTGGTGTGCACGCAGCCGTTGACGAGCTCGGTGATGTAGAGATCGAAGGCCGGGATGCCGAGCAGCGTCAGTGTGCCGATGGAGGCGTTGTAGTCGCCGCAGGCGGTGCTGTCCATATAGAAGAGTCCGCCCACCGCCTTGACCAGATCGTTGTGGAAGGTGAGCTGCGCCTCGCCCGAGGACTGGTGATCCTTGTACAGGCCCGGTACCTCGAACAGGTTCGCATCGATGTGATCGAAGCTGATGAACTGCTGGCCATGGCCCTCGTAGTAGGCGCCCACCACCTTGAGGTCGAGCTGGCTGGTCAGGCTCTGCGTGTACGTGGCGGAGTAGCCGTCGCGATGGAAGAAGTCGTGGTCCACCGGCATGGCGTCGTACATGTCGAAGGGATTGGAGAGCTGCGGTACCAGGTAGTTGTTGAGCCGCTGCCCGCCGGAGGCGTTGGAGTTGTCGAGGATGTCGTCGGCGATGATCTTGAGCTTGGAGCTCTCGCCCCAGGTGAAGGTGAGGTTCGCGCGGCCGACCAGGATGTCCTTGTTCGAGACCTGGGCGCCGATCTCGGTCTCGGGACCCGGGGCCTGCCCCGGCTGAGCCAGCACCTCGCCGTAACCGTCGTGCTTGAGATAGCCGACCGAGACGCCGAAGTAGACGTGATCGGGAATCACGGGCGTCGAGCCCGAGAGCTTGTAGTCGCGCTCGTTGTAATTGCCACCGGTCACCGAGGCGGTGAGCGTCGCGGGACCTGCGATATCGCGCGTCACGTACTTGAGCGCCCCGGCGATGGTGTTCTTGCCGTAGAGCGTTCCCTGCGGGCCCGAGAGCACTTCGAGCCGCTCGACGTCGAGCACATCGAGGAGCGCGCCCTGCGGGCGCGCCATGTAGACATCGTCCACGTACACCCCGACGCCGGGATCAAAGCCCCAGAGCGGATCGCTCTGCCCGACGCCGCGGATATAGATGTTGATGGTGCTGCTGGTGGCGCGATCCTGGGAGATCTTCAGGTTCGGCACGAAGCTGTTGAGATCCTCGACGTTGGTGATGGCCTGCGTCTGGATGGTGTCCGCGGTGACCGCCGACACGGTGAGCGGCACGTCCTGGAGATTCTCGGTGCGCCGCCGCGCGGTCACCACCACTTCCTGGATGCCGGCGCTTTCGGCGGAGGTCTCCGCCGCAGCCCCACCGCTCCCCGTCGCCGTCTGTGCCGGGAGCGCCGCGCTCGAGAGCGCCGCCACGCCCGCTGCCACGCCCACTGTCATGAGGGACGCCGCACGCGGCGCCCGTGAGTTGCTCTTCATCATGATCCCCCCCGAAGCCGTCACTCAACGAGTGTTGAGAATATATTCAACATCTGTTGAATCTGTGTCAAGGCGGCCGCGGCAATTGCGCGCAAGGCCCAATCACAGGAAACTGTCTGCATCTCATTCGCAGGCCCGAGCCGTGTTGCAGCGCAATAAAGCCTCCCGCAAGAGCCGCCGCCCCGGCGACGAGCGCATCCTCGATGCCGCCGAGCAGCTCTTCGCGCGGCGCGGCTTCTACGGCGTCTCACTGCGCGATATCACGCAGGAGGCCGGCGTCGACGTGGCGCTCGTCAGCTACCACTTCGGTGGCAAGCGCGAGCTATTCACGGCCGTCTTCGAGCGGCGCGCGGAGGTTCTCAACCGCGAGCGCCTCGAGCTCCTCGAGGAGGTGCAGCGGGCGGCACTCCCCGGCCGGCCCACGCTCGAGGCGATCGTCACCGCCTTCACCCAGCCGCTCCTCCAGCGCTCCGCGCGCGGCGGCTCCGGATGGAAGAGCTACTTCGCCCTCGTCGCCTACGTGAACAACTCTCCCGAATTCGGCCCCGTCATGATGACGCGGCACTTCGACCCCCTGGTGGACAAGTTCATCGCGGGGCTGCGCGCGGCGCTGCCGGAATGCCCGCCGCGCGAGATCTACTGGGGCTATCAGTTCCTCACCGGCGCACTGACGCTGACCTTTGCCGAAACGGGACGGATCGACGCGCTCTCCGGGGGACTGTGCCGCGCGACCGATCTCGACAGCGTCCACGAGCGGCTCTCGCCCTACGTGGCCGCGGGCTTTCGCGCGCTGTGCGAGCGGGCGCTCAGCCAGGCGGCGAAGCCGCGCGCGCGGGCGGCGCTTGCCAAGCGTCGCCGGCCGTGAAGTATCGGCACAGCTTCCACGCAGGCAACTTCGCCGACGTGCACAAGCACGTCACCCTGCTCGCGCTGCTCGCGGCACTGAAGCGCAAGGAGAAGGGCTTCCTTTATTTCGACGGCCACGCGGGCCGCGGCGGCTACGATCTCCCGGGCGCAGCGGCTGAGGCCGCAGCCGGCGTCGGGCGGCTGCTTTCAGCCGAATGCCGCGCGCAGGAGCTGCGGCACTACCTCGGCTGCCTGAACGAGCTGCGTGCGGCTCGCGGCAGCGCACACTTCTATCCCGGGTCTCCGCTGCTGGCGCTGAAGGAGTTGCGGCCCCAGGACCGCGCCGTGCTGGTCGAGTGGCAGGGGGCCGAGGCCCATGCGCTGACGCAGAGCGTCGCGGAGGGAGCGGCGCACGCCAAGGTGCGCATCGAGCGAGGCGATGGACTGGCGCTCCTCAAGGCGGCACTGCCACCGCCCGAACGCCGCGCGCTCGTGCTTCTGGACCCGCCGTACGAGGCGCCGCGCGAGGAATTCACGCGCGTGGCGGCTGCCGTCGCCGACGGCTTGCAGCGTTTCGCCACGGGCGTGTACGCCCTCTGGTATCCCATCAAGGAAAAGCGCGTCGCCGAGAGCTGGCATGCGCAGTGGACGCGCACCATTGCGGCACCGACGCTCGCGAGCGAGCTGTGGCTCTATCCGCGTGATTCGCGCGTGGCGCTCAATGGCTCGGGACTTCTGATCGCGAATCCACCGTACCGGATCGAAGAGCGCATGCGCGAGTGGCTGCCTGAGCTCGCCGCGGCCCTCGGGGCCGGGAACTCGGGAGGCACGGAGGTAAAGATACTGTCACAATAGGTTAAATGAGCGCAGCACCCGATCCGTACGGCGTCGTTGGGCACCCGGTCGGCCACAGCCTCTCGCCCTTCATTCACGCGCTGTTCGCCCGCCAGACAGGCCAGGCAATGGTCTACCGCCTCTACGATGTGGGCCCGGAGGAATTCTCGGGCTTCGTCGCGGGCTTCTTCGATCGCGGCGGCCGCGGCCTCAATATCACCTTGCCCCACAAGATCGTCGCGGTGGAGGCGGCGAACGAGCTCACAGCCCGCGCCGCGCACGCCGCCGCCGTCAATACGCTCGCGCTGCGTGATGACGGCACGATTCTGGGCGACAACACCGATGGCGCGGGCCTGGTGCGGGACCTGTGCGATAACCTGGGGCTCGTCATCACCCATCGGCGCATCCTGATCATCGGCGCGGGCGGCGCCACCCGCGGGATACTCGCGCCGCTCCTCGGCCTCGCGCCCACCACGGTGGTCATCTCCAACCGCACGCCCGAGCGCGCGCAGGCGCTCGCCGCGGCCTTCGCAGATCTCGGCGCCACCCAGGGTGTGGGCTTCGAGGACGTGGGCGATGAGCCCTTCGACCTCGTGATCAACGCCACCTCGGCGAGCCTCTCGGGTGAGATCCCGCCGCTCCCGCAGGGAGCGATCGGCCGCGGCACCGTGTGCTATGACCTGGCCTACGGGCGCTCGGCCACCGCCTTCGTCGACTGGGCGCGCGCGCGCGGTTGCGCGCAGGCGCTGCAGGGATGGGGAATGCTGGTCGAGCAGGCGGCGGAATCCTTCCGCCTGTGGCGCGGCGTGCGCCCCGCGACCACCGCTGTGCTCGCGGCGCTCAAGGAGCGGGCGGCGTAGCGGCATTTTCTGCCATTTGCGTGCGCCAATGGCGCCTTGACATACAAAAGAAATACATTCTAGGATGCCTCCATGGCCATCCTGACCGTGCGTCTGACCGAGGAGGAAGAGCGCCTCCTCGAGCGTCGCTCGCGCCGTGCCGGCATGAAGAAGGCGAGCTTCGTGCGCAAGCTGATTCGTGAGCAACCCCTGGAGACGGCCGCCGATGTGCTCGCCGACGCTGCCCGTCGCATGGGCGACACGCGCCTGCGCGTAGCGCGTCGATGAGCCGTTATCTGCTCGATTCATCCTTTGTCATCGACTTGTTGAACGAGATCGCCGATGGCGACACGCAGGGCGCGGCGCTTGCCTGGCTGAAACGCAACCGGCGGGCGCAGCTGTGGGTGAGCCCGGTGACGCTCGCGGAGGTTCTCGAGGGCGCCGAGAACGTGGAGGCGGTCGGCGCGTACCTGGGTCGTTTTGGGTGGCAAGGTATACATCGCGCGCAGGCGCAGACCGCAGCGCGCAGGCAACGCGGAGCGCAGGTCCGCCTCGGAGAGAATGATGCGTGGCAAGCGGCCGTGGCGGAATGCATGAAGGCCCGAATCCTGGGCCACGACGCTGCGTTCCAGCGGCTCGGCCCGGCCTACGAGGACTATCGCCCGCTCTAGCGCATCGTCACGAATTCCTCGGCGCTCGTCGGGTGGATCGCGACGGTATCGTCGAAGTCGCGCTTGGTCGCGCCCATGCGCACCGCCACCGCGAACCCCTGCAACATCTCGTCCGCTCCCGGGCCCACGACGTGCAGTCCCACGATGCGCTCTTCGGGCCCGGCGGTAACGAGCTTCATCTCGGTACGGGGCCTGGCTTGCGTGACCGCGTGATAGAGCGGCACGAAATTCGAGCGGTAGACCTTCACCGCATCGTGACCGAAGCGCGCGCGCGCCGCCGGCTCCGATAACCCGACGGTGCCGATGGTCGGCCGCCCGAAGATGACGGTCGGAATGTTCTCGTAGTCCAGATGCCGGTCGGCCTTGCCGCCGAAGAGCCGGTCCGCCAGGCGCCGCCCGGCGGCGATCGCGACCGGGGTGAGCTGCGCGCGCCCGGTGACATCGCCGATCGCGTAAAGGCCGCTCACATGGGTCGCCTGATAGAGATCGGTGGCGATATAGCCGGCCTCATCGAGCTTCACCCCCGCCCGTTCGAGAGCGAGATCTGCGACCAGTGCCTGCCGGCCCGTCGCCCAAAGGACGCAATCCAATGGCCCTGCGCTTCGCCCATCGCTGAGCTCGAGAGTGAGTGCGCCATCGCTCCCGCGCACGAGCGCCTTCGGCATCGCCCCCGCCACCACCTTCACCCCGGCTTCGCCGAGCATCGCGAGCGTCGTCTCCCCGATCATGGGATCGAAGCTGCGCAGCACCGAGGGCCTGCGGATGACGAGGGTTGTTTGCGCACCGAGGCCCGCGAAGATGCCGCTCAGCTCCACCGCGATGTAGCCCGCGCCCACCACCGCGACGCGCGCAGGCAGCTTCCCCAGCTCGAAGAAGCCGTCGGACGTGATGGCGAGCTCGCCCCCGGGAATCTGCGGCAGCTGCGGCTGCCCGCCGGTCGCGATGATGATTCGGGGCGCGGTCAAGGTGCGCCCGGCGACGCTGACCTGGTGCGGATCGATGAAGCTCGCGCGGCCGCGGATGAGCTCGACGTGGCGCTTGGCGAGATTGGCGGCGTAGAGGTCGTTGAGGCGCGCGACGTAGAGGTCGCGCCTGCTTTTGAGCAGCGCCCAGTCGTGGCGTGTCTCCCCGAGGCCAAATCCATATCCGGCTGCATCGTGATCGAGCGCCGAGCCGAGCTCGGCCGCGTTCCACATGATCTTCTTCGGCACACAGCCGACGTTCACGCAGGTGCCGCCCAGGCGCCCTGACTCGATGAGCACCGTGCGGGCGCCGTGCTCGGCGGCCCGCTGAGCCGCCGCCAGCCCCCCGCTTCCCCCGCCGATCACCACCAGGTCCCATTGCTCGGCCATGGGCCCATGTTATCCGAGGCGCACGCGCGCGGCCCGCGGGCGGTGCGCCCGCGGCCGCAAGCCTGCGAAGGTCGGGCAATGCCCGCTAGAATGGCCGCCCATGGACAACCCGCTCCTGGGTGAGGCTGCGCTGCCGCCGTTCGTCGAGATACGGCCCGAGCATGTCGAGCCTGCGGTGCGCGAGATCCTGGCGCGCAACCGCGCCCGGCTCGATGAGCTCGCGGCGCTCGAGCAGCCGACGTTTCGCACCTTCGTCGAGCCGCTCGAGGAGCTGCATCACGGCGTCTCGCGCGCCTGGTCGCCGGTGAGCCACCTGAATGCGGTGCTCAACTCCGAAGCGCTGCGTGCCGGCTACAACGCCTGCCTGCCGCTGCTTTCCGCCTACCGTACCGAGCTCGCGCAGAGCGAGCCCCTGTTTCGCGCCTACCGCACCATCGCCGAGCGCGATGCGGGGCAGCTCGCTCCCGAGCAGCGGCGCCTCATCGAGCATGCGGTACGCGACTTTCGCCTCGCCGGGGTGGACCTGGCCCCCGAGCGCAAGCAGCAGTTCAAGACGGTGATGCAGCAGTTGACGCAGCTGCAGGCCAAGTTCGAGGAGAACGTGCTCGATGCGACCAATGCGTGGAGTCTCCACATAAGGGATGCCGAGGAGCTGCGCGGCCTGAACGAGATGCTGACCGAGCAGGCCGCACGCCGCGCGCATGAGCGCGGGACGGACGGGTGGATGCTGACCCTCGACCAGCCCACCTATGTCGCGGTGGTGACGGATGCGCAATCGCAGCCGCTGCGCCGCGCCTTCTACGAGGCCTGGACCACGCGCGCCTCCGACCGCGGGCCCGAGGCGGGGCGTTGGGACAATTCTCAGGTCATGGAGGACATCCTCGCCCGCCGCCATGAGGCGGCGCAGCTCCTGGGCTTCGCCAACTTCGCCGAGTACGCGCTCGCGACGCGCATGGCCGGAAGCGTCACGGAGGTCCTCGAGTTCCTGCACCAGCTCGCGCGCGCGGCGCGCCCCGCTGCGCGCAGCGAATTCGAGGAGCTCGAGAAGTTCGCGGGCCACACGCTCGCGCCCTGGGACGTGGGCTACTACGCAGAGCGGCTGCAGCGCTCGCGCTTCGCCGTCTCGCAGGAGGAGCTGCGCCCGTACTTTCCATTGCCACGGGTGCTCTCGGGGCTGTTCGGCGTCGCCGAGCGGCTCTTTGGCGTGCGCATCCGTGAGCGGACCGGATTCCCGTCCTGGCACGAGGACGTACGCTTCTTCGATATCGAGACGGCTGCGGGCCAGCCCGTCGGCAGCTTCTACCTCGACGCCTACGCCCGCCCGCACAAGAGAAGCGGCGCCTGGATGGACGAGTGCGTCGGGCGCAAGCGTCTCGCGTCCGGCGCTGCGCTCCCCGTCGCCTATCTCGTGTGCAACTTCCTGCCCCCGCGTCCCGGGCGGCCGGCGCTGCTCACCCACGACGATGTGGTGACGCTGTTTCACGAGTTCGGCCACGGGCTGCATCACCTGCTCACCCGTGTCGACTATCCGAGCCTTGCGGGCATCAACGGTGTCTCCTGGGATGCGGTGGAGCTGCCGAGCCAGTTCCTCGAGAACTACGCCTGGCACCCCGAGGTGCTGCAGCAGATCTCGGCCCATGTGCAAAGCGGTGCGGCGCTTCCCGTTGAGATGCAGTCGCGGCTGATGGCGACGCGCTCCTTCCATGCCGGGCTCTCGATGATGCGGCAGCTGGAATTCGCGCTGTTCGATTTCCGCATGCACACCGAGTACACACCCGGACGCGGCGGCCGCGTGCTGGAAATCCTCTCGGAGGTGCGCCGCGAGGTGGCGGTCGTGCCGGTGCCGGAGTGGAACCGCTTCCCGCACAGCTTCGGGCATATCTTCGCCGGCGGCTACGCCGCCGGTTACTACAGCTACAAGTGGGCCGAGGTGCTCGCGGCGGATGCCTTCGCGGCGTTTGAGGAAAGCGGTGTGTTCGATTCCCGTACCGCGCAGCGCTTTCTCGATGCGATCCTCTCGCGCGGCGGCAGCCGCGATGCGCTCGAGGCTTTCGTCGAGTTCCGCGGCCGCCGGCCGGACGTGCGCCCGCTCCTCAGGCAGCACGGAATCCTTCCCGGCGAGGGGCTGCCCGCTTGAGGCTCACCGTTGCAGCGCTCGTGCTGGCGAGCGTGCTCAGCGCGCACGCGCAGACTCCTCCCGATACTCCTCCCGCCTCTCCTCCCGATGCTGCTCCCGCCTCTCCCCCCGCCGCCGCTGCGCAGGCGGTGCCCGCGCCGGATCAGGCCCCGGTCCCTGAAGTCGCACCCGACGCTGCCCCTGCAGAGAAGGTCGAGCGACCGACGCCCCGTCCACCGCCCACGGTGCGCGCACCCCTCGCACATTCCGAGTCGCAGCCTCCCACAGCCGCGACAGCGGCTGCGGCGCACCCCGCCGCAGAGTACGACGAGCAGCTTCGCGAGCTGCGCGCGCAAGTGAGCCGCCTGCAGTCCGAGCTCGATGCCGAGCGCGCCGCAGCGCTTGCGGCTGCCGAGGACTTGAGCGGCGCGCAGGCTCCGCGTGGCGCCTGGGGGTGGCTCGCAGTGGCGGCCGTGCTCGCCCTCGCGACCGGCTTCGTGCTCGGCTGGCGTGTGCTCGACCGGCGCATCCGGCGCAAGTACGGAGGCCTTCGTATCTACTAACACATTGAAATTAATGGACTTTTGACGCACAAAGCCCGAGCGGGCGAAATGTGCGCCGCGTCGCGCCGGCCAAACCAACAACTAACTAGACTGTGCGCCAGTTCTCTGTCTCGAGGCCTCGTCGGGGAGGGCCCATTTCTAACTTGCGTCAGCTGAATCTGACCATGACCAACACGCGGCGCAGCGACTTCGATGTCACCAACACGGTGCAGGTGAGCTCGCCGCAAGCGGTGCTGGAAGCCGTCACCGCTCTCTATCGGCCCACCTGGCCGGGGCTGTCGCTCGAGCCGGTGGAGCGCGCCTTCGAGCACTTCGAGCGGCTGTTCGCAGGCGAGGTCCCCGGTTTCCACGGCGTCGACACGGTCTACCACGACCGTCAGCACACCCTCGACATCACGCTCGCTCTGGCGCGGCTGCTGGTCGGTTACGAGCGCCAGCAGTCCGAGGAGAACCGCCTGGGTGGTGCGCGCGCCATCGTCGGTCTCATCACCGGTCTCTTTCACGACGTCGGGTATCTGCGCCGCACGGATGAGGCCGAGTCGCGTAACGGCGCCGAGTTCACGCGCGTGCACGTCTCGCGCGGCGCGCGCTTCCTCACCGAATATCTGCCGACCGTCGGCCTCGAGTCGTGGGTGTCGATGGCCGCGCAGATCATCCACTACACCGGCTACGAGATGCCCTTCCCGCAGATCGAGGCGAAGCTCGCCGATCGGCGCGACGTCATCGTCGGCCACCTGCTCGGCACCGCCGACATGATTGCGCAGATCGCCGACCGCTGTTACCTCGAGAAGTGCCGCGATCGTCTCTACGCCGAGTTCGTGCTCGGTGGCGTGGCGCTGCCTTTCTCCGGGGGTTATCGCCACGTGAAGTACGCCTCGGGG
>DATGJR010000163.1:0-16338 GCA_035295065.1 Steroidobacteraceae bacterium | reverse complement strand
GTTGGGATCGAACACCTGGACCTTGACGCCGGCGGACTCGAGCACTCCGGCCAGTCGCCAGACACCGAGCGGAGGGGCGAGGAAGGTGTACTCCCCACAGTGGGGATCGTAGGGTCCGATCAGCAGGACGCTCGGTGCTTTCATTATCACTCCCGCCAGCTCAAGCCTGCATGCCGAGGCTTCACGCCACTGCGGAGGTGGCATAGCTCCAAGGGACTACGGCTGGGGCTGGCGCACCGGTCTCAGGTCGAGGCCCGCTTCGCTCGCAGCGCGCTGTATCCGGGCGTGCACCACGGAGACCGGACTGCCGACGGGGGTGTGGTAATTCGCAAGCTTCAGGTAGCAGCCCAGTCCGGCATAGAGTGTTGGCCCGCGATAAGCGAGCACGCGGCGCCCATCGACCCAGGCGTCGAAGAATCCGTCGCGGCCCGCGGACCAGCGGACGTGGTAGACGAACTGATACCAGTGATTCTTCATGATCGGACCGATGGCCCAGCGCCGCGTGGGCGACCCGGGAGCGCCGCTCGAGACCACAGGGCCGGCGGAGATCGCAAAGCGCATCAGCGGCGGATCGCCCGAGACGTCGATTTCAAAATTCGCCTGTCCCGTCGGGCCCGTATGGTGAAAATCGAAGACGACACCCCAGGGCCAGGGGCCGCCGCGGGAGCGGCGCGGCGCGACGTAGTCCTCGGGAAAGAGCAGCTCGTGTGACCACCACTGCTCCTGCCCCTGCGAGCAGCCGGTCTCTTCGGCCGACAGCGCGAGATCGGCACGCTCGGCGTGCCCGCTGCCGGCAATTCCCTCATCCCCCGGCAGGGTCTCGAGTCGCACTCCTGCGACGCCGGCAACCTCGATCGGCGTGATCCGATCGGAAGCCTTGGCCTGCGCCGCGAAGCCACAGTCCTGCCACGAACCCTGGAAGTTGCAGGAGTACGCCGCGGTGGCGCCGCCATTGGTGCCGTCGACGCTCGGAGCGGCCGCAACGGGTAGCGCCGCTGCAATCCAGGCGATTCGGCTCGCGGCCCTGCAGGCTCGCTCCCTCATTATCCCGGACCGGCAGCGCGCCGCCCGTTGGCACCGCCCTCGAGCGCCGCGGCGAGACTGCGCCCGGGCGTTGGTGCCCGGACGGGATGTTCGTCTGTCTGAAACGACCGGACTATCATCGGGTCGACTGCTCCTGGCGCACGCGCGCGTCCTCCTCGACCGCGGGCGCGCCGCAACTCCACAGGGCATCGTAGGCGGCGAGCAGCTGCGGCGCCTGGTGGCTCCATTCGAGCTCGCTCTCCACCCGCCGGCGCCCGAGCGCGCCCATCTCGGCCGCGCGCCGCGGATCATCGATGAGCTCCAGAATCCTGGCGGCGAAGTCCGCGGTGTCACCGCGCCGGGCGTAGAGCGAGGCCTCCTGCGCGGCCCAGCGTCCTTCGGTCAGGTCGAACTGCACGATGGGCTTGCCGAGCGCCATGTACTCGAGCACTTTGTTCATCGTCGACTTGTCGTTCATCTCGTTGGCTCGGTCGGGATTGACGCACAGCACCGCGGTGTTGAGCACCGCGAGGAGCGTGCGGTCGGGCACACGTCCCGTGAAGGTGACGAATGAGTCCACGGCGAGCTCCACGGCGAGCGAGCGCATGCGCTCCAGCGAGGTGCCACCGCCGACGAGCGTGAAGTGGATATCGCGCCGTCCCCTCTCGAACACGATGTGCCGGACGGCGTGCAACAGCAGATCGATTCCTTCCTGCTCGCCGATCACGCCCACATAACCGACCAGGTGCGCTCGTCCGCACCTGAGCCGCTCGTCCGGCGGCCGCCGCTTGAGTCGGGCGAGACTCGGGCCGCTGCGTACCACGAAGACGCGCTCCGCCGGCATGCGTCCGCGCGTGAGAGCAACCCGCCGGTACGAGTCGTTGGTCGCGATCGACACGTCGGCGGCGCGGAACGTCAGTCGCTCGAGTCGCAGCAGCAGGCGGTACCACAAATCGCGCCGCCCGAACTTGGCTTCGTAAAGCTCCGGGCACAGATCGTGATGATCGAACAGGAACTTCTTGCCGAAGAGCTTGAAGAAGACGCCGATGAGAAACAGCAGATCGGGCGGGTTGCAGGCGTGCACGACATCGAAGCCGCGGGTCAGCAGCACGCGCCACGAGAGCAGGAAGGTCTGGAGCAGCGCGCTCGCGTACTCGAGCGCATAGCCCGTGGCGCCCTCCGCCTCCAGCGGCAGCCGATAGCGATAGATGTGCACGCCCTCGATGATCTCGAAGCGGCGCTCGCAACCGACGCCGGTGGGACAGATGATCGAGACCTCGTAGCCGGCGTCGCGCAGCGTGCCGGCCTCCTGCCAGACGCGCCGGTCGAAGGGGCTGGGAAGATTCTCGACCAGTATGAGAACCCGCCTCACCAGGACACACCCTCATAGACGCCTGAGACGCTGTGACACTCACCGATGCGCACCAGGTCGATCACCGTCTGGCGATAACCGATGCGCGGCAGCACCGCGCGGAACTCCGGCGCGGCATTGCCAATGACGATGGTGCCGGCATGCTCCAGCACTTCGTCGATGCTGGAAGCCAGCAGCGCCGAGATGTGCGGAATGCGGTTGAGGATGTAGTCGCGGTTGGTACCGTGAATGCTTGCGAGCTTGACGTTGTCGTCGTAGATGCGGATCTCGAAGCCCTTGCCGAGCAGTCGCTCCGCCAGCTCCACCATCGGGCTGTTGCGCAGATCGTCGGAGCCGGCCTTGAAGCTGAGACCGAGGATGCCGACCTTGCGGCTGCCGTGCTCGATCACGGTCTCCACCGCGCGTTCGATCTGCAGATCATTGCTCGGCAGCACGGCCGACAGGATCGGCAGCGGCACATCGAGACCGCGTGCCTTGTGCAGCAGCGCCCGCAGGTCCTTCGGCAGGCAGGAGCCGCCGAAGGCGAAGCCGGGCTTGAGATAGCTCGCGGAAAGGTTGAGCTTGGTGTCGCGGCAGAAAATGTCCATCACCCGGTGGCTGTCCACGTGCACGGCCTTGCAGAGCCGGCCCACCTCATTGGCGAACCCGACCTTGAGGGCATGCCAGGCGTTATCGGCGTACTTGACCATCTCTGCCGTCTCGATGTCGGTGCGCACCAGCGGCGCCGCGAGGCCTGCGTACACGCTGGCCAGCAGATCGCCGCTCGCCCGGTTGAGCTCGCCGATCACCGTCTTGGGCGGGTGCAGGTAGTCCTGCACGGCGCTGCCTTCCCGCAGGAATTCAGGATTGACGCACAGGCCAAAGTCGGTGCCGGCCTGCCGGCCCGAGCTCGCCTCCAGTGTGGGGAGGACCACGTCACGCGTGGTGCCGGGCAGCAGGGTGCTGCGCATGACGACGACCGGCGCCCCGGGGTGGGTGCGCAGCGCGGTGCCGATCTGCTCGCACACGTGGCGCACGTGCTTCAGGTCGATCTCGCCGTTGCTGCGGCTCGGCGTGCCGACGCAGACCATGATCAGGTCGGAACGCGGGACGGCCGCGGCGACATGCGCGGTCGCCGAGAGTCGCCCGGCGGCGACCTCCTGCGCGATGATCTGATCGATGTCCTTCTCGATGATCGGAGCCCTGCCGGAATTGAGCAACGCGACCTTGCTCGCCTCCACGTCGACGCCGACGACCTCGTGTCCCTTGCGCGCGAGACAGCCGGCCACCACGACGCCGACATAGCCGAGCCCCAGTACGCTGATCCTCATGGGCCACCGCCTCCGCCGCCGGCTCGTTCAGCCCTCTTGCGCATATGCAGCAGCCGGTGCCAGCCCCAATGCTCCCCGAGCCAGCGCCGCAGCGAGCGCGGCAGCAGCCGCCCGATGACGCCCCAGCGGCGGTGATCGAAGAAGCGCACCTCCTGCCGCAGGATCTCGAAGGCCGCGAAGAGCTCGGCGGCTTCATCCTCGTCGTAGACCCGGTAGCCGGGATCCCCGGCGCCCTTCCTGGCCGTGCGCATGCCGAGCTTGCGCAGCAACGTGGTCTCGATCCGGTGCTGAATCGAGGAGCGGTTGTAGAGCATCACCAGCAGCTCGCCGCCAGGCTTGAGTACGCGGCCGAGCTCTGCGACCGCACGCTGCACCTGCGCGATGTCCTGCAGGGCGCCGAACGAATACACCACGTCGAACAAGCCGTCCGGAAAGTCGAGCGCCGTGGCATCGCGCTGCAGCGATGCGCCCGGCAATTGAAATTCCCGCAGCGCTCGGGCGGTCATGTCGGCCGAGCCGCGGTCGAAGCTGATGCCGGTGTAGAGGGCGCCGGCGCGGATCAGTTGGCGCGCATCCGTGCCGACACCGGTGCCGACCTCGAGCACGCGTCGACCGCGCCAGCTGATCCATGACTGACACTCGAGGATGTGAGGCTGCAGCGCATAGCGCTGACGCTCCACGCCGAGGAAGAACTCTCGCGAGCTGGGCTGCTCGCGCGCGGTCGGCTCGGAGTCGCAGGGCTGCTCGTCCCAGTGCTCGCGCACCCTCTCCTGCGTCAGCACGACATGCATGGTTTGCTCCGTCACGGAATTGTTCTGTCGGTAAGTACGATTTACCAACACCGGCTGTGCTTTAACGAACGGGTCCGTTAGTCCGTTCGGCATATGAGCTCGGTGCGCAGCAGAGCCGTGCCGCGCAGGGTCGCCCGCCACACGATCGTTGGTGCAGGCTCGCACTGGTCGTAGTGTCGGGATACCCAGCCGCACAGCGGACTCGTACTGCCGCGGTACAGCCGCGCCGACCCCTGCGGGTTGCCCGGCAGGCGCACGACCAGCCTCGACGGTCCGCGCTGCACCACAAACCCCCGGGACAGGGGCTCGACGCTGCATTCGGCGGCGCAGTGCAGGAAGAGCTCCACCTGGTGCTCGCCCGACATCTGCAGCCGGTCCTCGATGAGAAGACGTCGCTCGCTCTTGTCGAGAATCAAGCGGCGGCGGTGCAGCACGGGGTCGGCGAGCCTCAGATAGCCTTCGTGCCAGCCCTCGAGAATCTCGACCGCATCCGCGATGCGCGCCGCGCCGCCGCCGGCGCGCGCCTTGTGCAGCCACATGAAATCTCCGCCGGGCTCGGACTGGTCCAGCCCATCGATGCGCACGGTGTTGTGCGCGGAGGTTCCGCGAAAGTACGCGCGCCAGGGACCACCGCCGTGGTAGCGATAGGTGCCCGGATCGATGAGGAATTCGAGACCGCCGATGGAGAGCGTGAAAGACAGCGCGTCGGCGTGTCCGTGTGCGGCGATCGTCCCGTAGCCCAGGGGCCCGGCGTCCGCCACCACACGGATCTCATTGGCGCTCTCGAGATCACAGCCGACGACGTAGTAGCCGCCGCCGGGGAAGGCGCCGCACCATGGCAACGGCGGGCGCCGCACGGGGAGCGAGCCAAACACCTCGCGGGCCCGTGCTCCGAACAGCCAGCGGGTCTTGTCGTCGAGCTCTCCGGCTTTGAAGCGGAAAGCGCTGTTCTCGAACAGCACCGCGCCGCTCGCGAGCAGCGAGCGGTACGGACAGAAACCCTCGACCGGTGCCAGGCGCGTGACCGCGCCATCGTCGGCATCGCCGATCATCGGCACGTGACCGCCGACGTCGAGGATGGCGGCAAGGAAGGCGAGCATGGCGGCGAGGCGCTGGCAATAGGCCGCGGAGAAGCGCTGGCCGGCGCTGCGGCCGGCGAGCAGCGACAGCAGCAGGAAATCCAGCACGAACTGCTGATAACAGACCGCCTGCTCGCGGTTGACTCCGTCAGGCGTGTTCTGCAGCAGCGCTTCGCGCTCGAGAATCCGCCGCGCGGTCTCGCGCCAGCGGCGTATGCCCGGCCAGCACGGCCAGGTGAGACCTGCTATGTACAGTCCCGCCGCCTCGCCGATCAGATGGTTGTTGGCCGAGGAGTAGAGCGAGAGGTAACCGCGCACGAAATGCGCATGCTGATAGATCGAGTCGAGCCAGCTCTGCCGCAGGCGCAGGCCGGCGCAGCCGGAAAACAGCGGCGACTCGGCTCCGCCAACCAGCTGCCAGACGATCGACCAGTTGATCAGGCGGATGGCGACCTCGAGGGCGCTGCACCAGTTCGGACCCTGCCCGCAGGGACAGGCGCTGATCCAGCTCGTCAGGTGCCGCTCCAGCACGGCGAGGTACTTCTGATCGCGGGTGAGCGCATAGGCCTGTGCCACGGTAACCAGATGCAGGTGGCGGTTGAGCTCCCACAGGTACTTGATCTCGCCGACCCGGCCCCGGTCGCGATAGTCGAGCCGTTTGCCGAAGATGAGCGGCGCCGACACGCCGGTCTTCGGGTCACGATTCCAGTCGGGCGGCGCGCCGCCGGTCGCGCAGCTCACGGAGAAGATGTCGAGCTTGCCGGACGCGATGCGATCCGCGGCCGCCACGTAGGGCGCCGCATCGAGACCCTCGGGCACATGAATCCACCGCCCGGTTGAGGGTTCGCGGTCGCAGCGGTGCACGCGCGAGCGCAATGGCCGCAGCGGCTCCAGGTGCGTCGCGATCGTTCTGAGGACGCGGAATGGAACCTCCGCCGCCGTCATGCAGCGCAGCCGATTGACCCGCCAGCGCACGCTGTCAGCGAAAGTACGCGCCGCGAACTCTGCGGAACGGGCCAGCGGGGCGGCGTCAGACACGTGCGACATACCTGTCCATCCGGTGCGCACACTGGCTCACCTCCATGAGCAGCTCCTCGTACCGATCGACCATGCGTCCTTCGCTGAACTTGCTTTCGATCGTTTGGCGCGCGGCGCGGCCGAGCATGCTGCGCCTGGCGCTATCCGCGAGCAGCAGCAGGCACTCGACCAGCGCGTCCGTGTTGCGCGCGGGAAACAGCAGCCCGTTGTGGCCCGGGTCGATGAGCTCACCGGCCCCACCCACCTCCGAATGAATGAGCGGCCGGCTCATCGCCATCGCCTCGATCGCCGCCAGCGACAGGGCCTCGGTCAGACTGCAGACGCAGATCACGTCACAGGCGGTGACGTAGGGACGGATGTCATCCTGGAAACCGGTGATCTTCACGTGCGCTGCGATGCCAAGCGCCTCGGCCCGGGATTCGAGCGCGGCGCGCGTCGGGCCATCGCCGATGAGGAGCGCCTTGGCCGGCAGGCCCCGCCGGCGCACCCTTGCTGCGGCTTCGAGCAGCTGCGCCTGGTTCTTCTCAGGCCGCAGGGCGCCCGCGACCCCGAGCACGTAGTCGGTGTCGGTGTACCCGAGCGCGGCCCGCAGCGAGCGCCGCTCTCCCGGGGTGGCGGCGTCGCGGTAGCGCTCCACGTCGACGCCGTTGGGGATCACGGTGTTGCGGCGCGAGCGCAGGCCGCGTCGCAGGCAGTAGCGGCGCTGGTACTCGCACACGAACACCGCCCCCTCGGCCGCCCACATGCACAGCCGGTAGGCGGCGAGCTGTGCCTGCTCCTTGACACCGGGGCTGCGCGTCGAGTGGTAGATCACCACCAGCGGCACGCGCTCACCCGAAATTCTCCGTGCCAGCGAGGCATACATCAGGGCATAGGGGTTCGCGGCAACCAGCACATCCGGGCGCACCCGGGTGAGCACGGCGGCCAGTCGCCGCAGGGCGCGCAGATCCAGGTAGTGCGCCGCATCGAGGCAGAAGACGCTTCCGCCCGTGCTCAGGCGCAAACGCGAGAGCTGCGAGGATTCAGGCTTCACCCATCCCGTGTGGCACTCGTGTCCGCGCTCTGTCAGGCGGTTGGCGAGCGTGATGGCATGGTGCTCGGCGCCTCCGTAAGCCAGCGAGCTGGTGAGAAACATCAGGCGCATCGCCGTGCTCTCCTCAATCGCGACGCGAGAAGCCACGCACGGCAGACCACCAGTCCCGGCCGAGACCGCAGAGCGTGATCAGGATGAGATAGGCAGCGCCCAGCAGCACGGCACCGACCAGAGGCCGCGCCACGGTCTCGAGCTCATCGAGGGAGCTCACGACCCCCCAGGCAAACAGCCCCGATACCACCGCGCACAGCAGCAGCAGCGCGAGAGCTCTCCAGTCCTGCACCCGCCGCAGCGGGATGCCGGTGCGCCGCGAGATGCGCAGCAGCGATGCCAGATGCTCCGCGTAGATGGCGAGCACGCTGCCGGCCGCCGCTCCTGCCAGGCCGAAGAAATGCGCCGCGGCGAAGCTCACTGCGACCGAGACCGGCAGCACGATCAGTCCGACCCGCACCGTGAAGGCTCCCTGCCGCAGGCACAGCAGCAGGCTCGCCGGCTCGATCACCAGCGCGATCAGGCCGATGATGTAGACCCGCATCACCGGCGCCGCCTCGACATACTCCGAGGTGTAGATCACCGAGATGATCTCCTTGCCGAATACGAAGGCGAAGGCCAGCAGCGGATAGACCAGCGTCGCCACCATGACGCTGGCGCGGCTGCTGAGCGCAAGCATTCCGCGCAGGTCCCCCGCCGCCTGCAGGCGGCTGATACTCGGCAGAAACGCCTGCCCCACGGACTGGCGGCACAGGTGCACCAGCGGACCGAGGAGCGCCGCGATCGAGAACGAGGCGAACATGGCGACCGGGAACAGCATGCTCGCCACCCATTGGTCGGCCTGGCTGCGCAGGCCGTAGAGCGCACCGGCGAAGCCAAAGGGCGCTGACTGTCGCAGTTGCTCGGCGAAGGCCACGCGGCGCAGGAAGGGCCCGCGCAGACCGTGGTGGCGCGCCACGTAGTGAAGCAGCACTGCGAGCTTGAAGCCGGCGAATCCCAGCAGCGCCAGCAGCACGGGCTCGAGCTGGCGGCTGAGGATGGCGGTCGCCGAGAGTGCCACGGCTCGCAGCACCGACAAGCCGACGATCGTTCGCGCCTGCCAGGTCACGCGCTCTTCCGCGGTACCGATCAGATCGAGAAGCGATGCCGCCACCCACAGCGCCACGAATACCGGCACGACCAGATCGTTTCCGACCAGACCGCGGATGCTGGCCGGCAACCAGGGATTGAGGCCGCTGACCGCCCAGGCGCCGATCAGCCCCGCAACGGCGAGGTAGAGGATCGCCTGGTTGATGTACAGCCGCTTGGTGGCGCTGTCGGAGCGCGGCAGGAAGTAATAAAGACTGCCCGCCATTGCCTGGGTCACCACCGCCATCACGGTTCCGGTCGCGAGCCACAGCAGCCGGTAGCCGCCGAAATCCGCGGGCGAGAGATAGCGCACCAGCACGACGGGAAGCAGGAACTGAATGGCGTAGTCGAGAGCGTTGGCAACGCCGAGAGACATCGCACGCGGCGCCAGCTTCTCCGGCACCGCGGCGCTGGGACTCACGGCGAACTCGCTGCGGGAGTTCATGCCGCGCCCTGCGTCGTTGCGGATACCGCATGCGCGGGCGCGGCCGCCGCTGCGCGCGGCCGCTCCGCTCGCGCGAGGGCCGCACGCCGCGCGTACTCTCCGTACATCATGCCGATCGCCAGCCACAGAAAGGCCTGCTCGGGCCGGGGCGCGAGACTCGAGTCGGTCAGATCCGAGACCAGCATGGCGATAAGTCCGGCGCACGCACCGAGGTAGAAACCGCGCAGCAGCGGCTCGACGCCCGGTTCCCGCACGACGGAGCGCATGCGCCGCCACACGTGCACGAAGTAGCTGCACAGCAGCACCGTACCGACGACACCCATATCGAGCAGCGCCTCCAGATATGCGTTGTGCGGGTGGGTCACCGCCAGCACCTGCGCTCCGGCGCCGCGGCGCATCGCTTCCGACCACAGGATCGAGCTGATACCGTTGCCGAACAGCGGGTGTCGCAGTACGTCCGGCAGCAGCGGCAGCCACAGCCCGTTGACGCGCCCGGCGGAGATTGCATTCAGCCCCCCGCCCTCCCCGGTCATCAGCCGATCGACCACGGCCGCAGGCGCCCACGCCAGCGCCGCCACCACCAGTACCGCCGCGACCACCATGGTGCGGATGCT
Organism: Steroidobacteraceae bacterium; assembly: GCA_035295065.1. GTDB lineage: Bacteria > Pseudomonadota > Gammaproteobacteria > Steroidobacterales > Steroidobacteraceae > 13-2-20CM-66-19. The sequence continues at coordinate 6,454 of DATGJR010000163.1, read as the reverse complement.
CCGCCCCCACACCACGTAGAGCACGTTGACCAGGGCCAGCGCCACGAAAGCTCCGCGCGAGAAGGTCAGGACCAGGGAGAGGGCCGTCAGTCCGGCTGCGGCCAGCAGAGTGCTGCGCAGCCACGCGCCCCTGGCCTCTGTCCAGGTAAAGAGCAGCAGCGCGTAGGCGATCGCGTAGAGCCGGCCCAGGTCGTTGGCATGCAGCCCGAGCGCCGAGAGAAAGCCGCGCTCATCGGAAGCCGCGAGCGCGTGCAGGGAGATCCCGGACTCGATTACGTACACCGGGACCAGGCTCGCCATGAGGCACATCGACACGACCGCCGGTATCACAAACCTCTCGGGCCGAGCGGATTTGGCCGCCGCCGCAGCCACCAGCAGGCAAAACAACACCATCAGCAGCGGCTTGAGCACCATCGCTTCCAGGTAGCCGGCCGCGCCCTGGAAATCGAGACCCTGGTAGTAAACGAGCAGCGTGGGGGCGATCTGGTGGATGTGCTGCGAGCCGATCGCACCGGCCGCCAGGATCGGCGCGATGTACAGCCACAGCAGCGGTCGCGGCAGAAAATTCCGCAGCCCGCCGCCGGCGAGCGCCTGCAGCAGGTAGGAGCAGAAGGTTGCCATCAGCAGCAGATTCAGCGGATTGAGTCCGGTGATGCCGAACATCTCGTGCGGGAACAGCGTGCTGCTGCCCGACAGCGGCATCAGCAGGATCAATGCGACGACTCCGATGCGGAAATCGAACAACACGAAGCCGCAGGCGAGCAGCGAGAGGCACAGCAGGAATGCCATCAGGCCGCCGGCGGCCACCGACACTCCCCAGACGATGCTCAGCAGGACGATCGCAGGCAGCGTCCGGCGGTCCAGGGCCTGAAGCATTTCCGCGTCCGGCTCAGAAGGCCGTGAGCACGGAACCCACCACCTGTGCGCCGGTTTCCGTCAGATCGTGAGCCAGGGCCGCAGTGTCGCTGGCGCGGGTGTGATTGGTTCGCGCCAGGATCAGGGCGCTGCCGGCACAGAACGCCACGCTGTAGGCGTCGGCGCTGTCGCGCGCCGGCGGAGTGTCGATCAGCACCACGTCGTATTGCGCACTGGCGAGCTCCAGGTAGCTCGCGAGCGCGGGCCGCAGCAGCAGCTCCTGCGGATTCGGCGGCGGAGCTCCCGCCGGCATCACCGACAGCGGCCCGAACGCCGGCAGAGGGATCTCTCCGGCGGCGCGGCCCGACAGCACGGACGAGAGACCGATGCGGTCCGGTACGTCGAAGATGCGGTATTGGCGCGGCGCCCGCAGGTCGGCGTCGACCAGGAGCGTGCGCATGCCGAGCTGCGCGAACAGCACCGCGAGATTGGCGCTCACGAAGCTGCGTCCCTCGCAGGAGCCTGGACTCACGATCGCCAGCGCGCGCGGCTCGCTGCCGAGGCCGGACCAGCGAACCAGCAGGCGGGTCCTGAGCGCCCGGAGGCGCTCGACGCTCGGGTGCAGCGAGTTGCGAAAGGCGATGAGGTCGGCATGGACCGCGCTGTTACCGTTCAGTCGCTGGCACGGGAAGTCGTATTGCTTGGCCAGCGCCATGTTCAGGTCTTCGCGGCTGATCAGCCCGAGGCTGAGCGCCGCTTCGCCGAAGCGCAGGCCGTTGCGGTCCTGCTGGAGTCTCAGTACCTGGCCGATATGCGCGCCGTCGAGCTTGCCCACCTCGGTGAGGATGGTGCCGATGCGCTGATCGCGCCACGGTGCCGTCGGGGTGCGCTCGAGGGACTGCTGCGACTTGCGTAGCCTCATCTCGTCATCCTGGCTTGGGCAGCGCGCGCATGTGCACGCCCGCTGGCTGCGGCAGCAGTCCCGCGCTACGACCATCGTTGCTCAGGACCGCCAGCAGCGGCAGCTCCACCACCGAGGTCAGGTCCTCGACGCTGCGTATGCGCGCATCGCCGCGCTCGGTGAGCGCCACCAGCGCGCAACCGAGCGCGAGGCCGGTGACGAGCGACAGCGCGATATTCAACAGCAGATTGGGCCGGGCAGCACGCAGCGGCACCGCCGCCGGGCTCAGCACCGCGATATTGGCCTGGCTGGCATGCCCTTCGACCTGGCTCGAAAGATAGTGCTGCAGTGCCGTGTCATAGGCCTTCTCGGCCGAATCCACGTTGTGCTGCAGGACCGGATCGAGAAGCCCCGAGGCTTGCGGATCGGAGGGCTGTCCGGCGCGCTGCGCGCCGAGGCCTTCGCCCTCCTGGCTGGCGACGGCGGTGGACATGGTGTTCAGTTCCTCCCGCAGCCGCGCGCGCAGCTCCTGGTTCTGCGAGGCCTGGCGCTGATAGTCGGGATAGTTCACGCCGTAGCGGGTGGACAGCTCGCGCAGCTTCTCCTCGCCATGCAGCAGGTCCGCCCGCAGCTGCCCGAGGAAGACATCGTTGCGGGCCACCGCCAGGCGCTCCGGATGCTGCGCCAGCGCCCGCTGCTCGAGCTCGTGGTTGGCGCGGAGCTTGCGCTGCGCATCCTCGAGATTCGCGCGCAGCGTCGTCAGCTGCTGGTCGAACCAGGCGCTCGCCTGGCGAGTGGGAGCGACGCGCAGCTCGAGCACGGTATCGGTGTAGGCCGCTGCAAAGGAGTTGGCGATGCTGGCAGCCAGACGCGGATCGGAGCAGGTGAAGGTGGCAAGAATGACATCGCTTTGCGAGGTCTCCACCTTCAGTCCCTGCAGCAGTCGCTCCACCAGGTGATCCTCAACCCGTGGGCCGTTTGGCTTCGCGATACCGAGGGTCTCCATGTCGACCGGGTCCCTGGTGAGGCCGAGCTGCTGCACCACGCGGCGCGCGACTGCCGGGCTCGACAGGATGTCGGCCTGCGTCTGCAGATAGCTGATGTGCTCCTGCGGCAGACCGAGAGTGTGCAGCGCCTCGCTCATCGTCTGCTCGTCCTTGGCGTCCACCAGCAGCGAGACAGTCGCCCGGTAGCTCGGCGTCATCAGCAGGCTCGCCACGATGGCGGCAACCACCATGGTCACCAGGGTCATGACGAAAATCCCGAAACGCGCCCGCAATGCGCGCAGAAACTGTCGCAAACTCACGCGTTCCGCTCCTAACTTCTAGAACAGCCGCTCGCGCACCACGATCACATCATCGGCCCGGACGGGATCGTTCGGCCGTACGCGGGCGGTGTCGACTTTGCCGTCGGTCTTACGGCGCTGGATCGCGAGACCGCGCAGCGTGCCGCGCGGCGTCAGGCCGCCGCCCACAGAGATCGCCTGCATCACCGTCATCTGCGGCTGCAGCCGATAGGCGCCCGCGCGCTGCACTTCGCCGTACAGGTAGAACTGGGGCGCGCGGTTCACGTAGATGACATCACCGTTCTCGATGCGCACGTCGCGGGACATGTTGCCGGTGTGGGACATGCCCGATATGTCAATCGAGGTGCGCGTCTCGCTGCCCCGCACGTTGCGCACCAGGACGACGGTGTCGTCGCCTTCGGCGTTGATGCCGCCGGCACGCGCCAACACATCGGTAATGCTGTTGCTCACGTCATCGAGCGGATAGCGGCCCGGGTGTCCCACCTCGCCGAGCACCGTCACCTGGCGGCTGCGCATCTGCTCGAGACTGAGGCTCACCTGCGGATTGATGACGAACTTGCCGCGCGACAGCCGGTCGGCGATGCGCGCGGCGGCGTTTTCCGGCGTGAGGCCGCTGATCGCGACATCACCGATCAGGGGAACGCTGATGGTCCCCGCTTCGGAAATACGCGCCTCGGTGGTGAGATCGGGATTCTGGAAAACGGTGACCTTTACCGAGTCGCCGACGCCCAGAACTGCCGGGGCCTGTACGGCTGCACCGCTCGATGCGAAGTGCAGCGTCATCGCAGCTGCCAGAAGAAAAACTGCCAAGCGGGTCACATTCTTCATGGGCACCCACGCTAATGACCGCGGGTTATCGCCCCGACGTGCGCCCACTAGTCCGAGTGACCTATTGCGGTCTCTCCGACGTAGTCCATAGTCTACTGGCTCGTCGAGCTCCCACTACGCTTGTGTCATATGTAAATGTCGTCCTTCGGCGACATATGGGATGCGCTCGGCCAGGAGGGGGGCGATGCAAATCTGGAATGCGCTTTCGGCGATGTTGGTTCCTGCCGCGGCGGGTCTGCTCGCCGCCTGCGGCGGAGGCGGCTCCACCGCCGCAGCGAATGTCGCGGACACGGCGCAAAGCACTGGCGCTGCCACTCCGGGCACCGCTCCGGGCACCGCTCCGAGCGCCACTCCCGGCACCGTTACAACGGGTACCACGAGCCTTTCGATCGGCAGCAGCGCCGCGGCCGTGACGTTCTCGGTCACTTACCAGGGCACACCGGGCTTCGTCCGCGTTTACATCGATTCGGACCAGAATGCGAGCACGGGCTATCTCATCGCGGGCATCGGTGCCGACTACCTCATCGAGAATGGATTCATATATCGCTATGCCGGCTCGGCGGGCTCGTGGGCCTGGACGCTGGTCACCAGCCTCACGCTGACGGAGTCGAATGGCGTCGCGACGTGGACGGTGCCCCTGGCGGACATCGGCTCGCCATCGAGCCTCAAGGCTCTCGGCAACTACGACAGCGTCTATTCGTCCCCGGTGAGCTACTCACTGGCCTCTGCCGGAACCCGCAATGCGCTGCAATGGCCCTTCGCCAGCGGCAGCATATGGAACATGCCGATTGGCTCGGGCGCGAAATATGTGGCAGCGGGATTGCATTTCACCACGACTCCCAACAGCACCCAGTATTGGTATGACCTGCCGCTGTCGGACCACGAGCGCATCGTTCTGACGCCGAGCGCGCCTCTCACCGGCGTCTACATCAGCAACGTCGGTTGGAGCGGCGGAAACCGCTGCAACAGCCAGGGCACGCTGTTCTTCCGGGCGCCGCTGCCAGCCGCATACGTCATACCCAACAGCACGGGAAACAACGGCGCCGCGATCCTGCTGGCGGACGGTGCCACCATAGTTCAGACCCAGCCATTCACGAAATGCTCGGGTTATTCCTATGCCACCACCATGCAGGTTCCCTACAGCCTCGCCGCGTGGGAATACAACATCAAGACCGGCGACGGGCGTCTGGGCGCCCACGGCGCTTCGAGCCTGTCCACTCTCGGCGGGACGATCCGCCTCGGCGAGCTCAGACCCGGGACACAGATGCGGCACGCCATCAAGATCCTGACCGACTCGTATAGCTCTCTGGGTCTTTGCACCGGAAATTTCTCCGCCTGCTTCACCTGGCCTGCGGCCACGGCCGACAGCTACGCGGCTCAGGCGGGCAGTGGCTACGGCTCGGCCACCAACAACACCAATTCCGCCATGAAAATGGGAGCGCTGCTCGCGATTCCCGCGAGCGTGAACATCAGCAACATCGGGCTGCAGTCGGTTCCGGGGAAAATGCTCGCGTGGACGCTGCAGAACTATGGAGCTTATATCGTCGACAGTACCGGAGGCCCCGGCTTCGACATCGCCATTGAAGATGGAGCCGCCGGCAGCAAGGACGACGAATTCCAATCCGACTACGGCTTCCCGTTTGACGGACGCCTCGGGTATATCACGCTGAAGGATTCCACCGGACAGCCCACCCCGCAGGCCAGGTGGGTGAGCGATATCCGTCTGCTCATCGATTATCTGCAGGTCGTCAGCAACAACTCGCCGACGAGCGTCGGCGGCGGCGGCTCACCGCTGCAGCCCCTGGCGCCGGCATTTCAATGAGCCGCTGAGAGGCGCGGCGCGCCCCTACAGGGCGAGCCGTACCTTGAGCCAGTAATTGGTGTCCACGTAGTCGCCGAACTCGATGTTCGAGGAGCGCTGCTCGTGCTCCGCGCTGAGTGCCAGCGTGACGTGCTCGATCGGGGCATAGGTGAGCACTGCCTCCACCACGTGCACCTTATCGACACGGGGCGCCTGCAGCCCGACGGTGATCAGGGGATCGGCGAGGTAGCTGCGGCTCTCGGCGCCGAGCTCCGCCGACACGTCGATCTTCGGCGTCGCGTGCCACAGCGGGCGCAGGATGATGCCCTTGATGAGCACGAGGCTCGAGTGAACATACTCGTAGGGACTGATGTCGCGCTCGGCGATCAGGCTCACCAGCGTCTTGACGCTGGGCGTCCACGTATACTCGATGCGCGCGGTAGTCAGATTGATATTGCGTTGTGTCAGCTCAGAGTAGCGCCGCAGGATCTCATCGGCGCGCGCCACGATGCGTGAGGGCGTCCCCTCCCCCCAGTCGGCCACCACGCCGTAGCCGTACTGATCGTAGTCGTTGTTGACGGTCACGGTACCAAATACCGGCTCGCCGAAGGGAAACCGGCCGGTCTCGAAACGCCCATCGAGTCCTATCCAGTCTCCCGCTCCGCCCAGGCGGCTGAGCGATGCCTCGAAAGAGTCGACCGTGACATTGTTGTATTGGCCCAAGGGGTCGCTGTTGCTCTGTGTCAGGTCATCGCCTCCGAGA
>DATGJR010000162.1:0-40265 GCA_035295065.1 Steroidobacteraceae bacterium | reverse complement strand
CGATGTTGCGCCCGATGTTCTTGTCCTTGAGGAGCACCGTGAGCAGGCGTACGAACGCCATGGTGGTGGAGATCTCGCGCTCCCCTGTCCCCTCGAGCACCGAGGCGAAGGCCTCGAGCGGCGGCACCACCAGGGCCGGCGCCGTGCGGCGCCGCACCGGCAGGAAGCCGCCGAGCGCGCTGCGCCTTTCCATGAGGTAGTGCTGCTCGTCGGAGTTGGCGTCGAGCTTGACGAACGGCAGGCTCGCGAGGTCGGAGTCCGGCACCGGAATGTTGAAACGATCCCGGAAGGTGCGCAGCTCCTCCTCCGAAAGCTTCTTCTGCTGGTGGGCGACCATCTGCCCCTCGCCCCCCTTGCCGAGCCCGTAGCCCTTGACCGTCTTGGCGAGGATCACGGTGGGGCGGCCGCTCGGCTTCATGGCCTCGTGGTAGGCCGCATGAACTTTCAGGGCGTCGTGGCCGCCGCGGTTCAGCCGCCAGATCTCGTCGTCCGACATGTTGGCGACCATCGCCTTGAGGTCCGGGAACTTGCCGAAGAAATGCTCGCGCGTGTAGGCCCCGCCCTTGGCCTTGAAGTTCTGGTACTCGCCGTCGACGCACTCCTCCATCACCCGGCGCAGCAGCCCCTTGTGGTCGCGCGCCAGCAGCGGATCCCAGCGCGAGCCCCACAGCACCTTGATGACGTTCCAGCCGGCGCCGAGGAAGGTGGCCTCGAGCTCCTGGATGATCTTGCCGTTGCCGCGCACCGGCCCGTCGAGCCGCTGCAGGTTGCAGTTGATGACGAACACCAGGTTGTCGAGGCCTTCGCGCACCGGCATGGTGAGGGCGCCCATCGACTCCGGCTCGTCCATCTCGCCGTCCCCGAGGAACGCCCACACCTTCTGATCCGAGGGCTTGACCAGTCCGCGATGCTCGAGGTAGCGCGTGAAGCGCGCCTGGAACATCGCCATCATGGGACCCAGGCCCATCGACACGGTCGGGAACTGCCAGAAGTCCGGCATCAGCCACGGGTGCGGGTAGGAGGACAAGCCCTGGCCGCGACCGCCCGCCTCCTGGCGGAAGTGGCGCAGCAGCTCCTCGCTCAGCCGTCCTTCGAGAAAGGCGCGCGCGTAGATGCCCGGCGCGGAGTGTCCCTGGACGAACACCAGGTCTCCCGGATGCTGCTCGGAAGGCGCCCGCCAGAAGTGATTGAAGCCAACCTCGTAGAGCGTCGCCGAGGAGGCGTAGCTCGAGAGGTGCCCGCCGTACTCGGTTGACTTCTTGTTCGCCTGCAGCACCATCACCAGCGCGTTCCAGCGGATGAACGCCTCGATGCGCCGCTCGAGTGCGCGATTGCCGGGATATTCCGGCTCGCGACCGTTGGGGATGCTGTTGACGTAAGCGGTGTTGGGTTTGAACGGCAGATAGGCGCCGCTGCGTCGTGTGTAGTCGATCAGCCGCTCGAGCAGATAATGGGCGCGCTCGGGCCCGTGGGTCTTGAGCACTGAATCGATCGACTCGAGCCACTCGCGTGTCTCGACGGGATCGAGGTCTTCCAGTTTGGGTGGTTCGGTCATGAGCTCCGCTCGGTGCGCGCAGCCGCGCAGGTCGGAAGTCGGCGCGGTTGTGGGCACGCCTCGCGCGCCATGCGGTACCGCGTCGCGTTAGAATGAGCAATGATGGCGAGCGGCGGCAGGTAAAGCAAGTGAGCTCAAGGGCTTCCGTCGCCCGCCGCCCCGCCGTTCTGCCCGTCGCCCGCTCACCCGCGATTCTTCGCGGGCGCGATGCAGCGCAGCTCGATGCCGTGCTTGCGATCGTCCCCTACCCGCCGCCGCGCGATATCTGGCGCCGCCTCCCGCAGCCGCAGCGCTGGCAGGAGCTCGACGCCCGTGAGCCGCCGCGCGCGGCCGCCGGCGTGCGCAGCGCAACGCTTGCCAACCGCCGCCAGACGCTCATCGTGCTCGGCTATCTCAGCGCCGGCGCCAGCGCCTTCGAGCGGCTGTCGCTCGCGGGTCGCATGCTGAAGGAGGTCGCGGCGCGCAATCCCGAGAGCATCGGCCTCGCCTCTCCAGGCGGTGGCGCTGAGGCAGCTCGCGGCTCGCTCGAAGCGCTGCTGGCGGCGACGCTGGCGCAGGCTTTCGCGCTGCCGAGCTTCCGCGCCGCGGGCGCTTCTGAGCATCGCCTGCGGCGGATTGCGCTCCTCGAGCGCGGCTCACTCGACGTGCGCTACGCCAGCGCCGTCGCCCGCGGCACTAACCTGGCACGCTGGCTGACTGCGCTCCCGCCCAACATTCTCGACGCGCGCAGCTACCGCAGCGCGCTGGTGCGTCTGGCGCGCAGCCACGGCCTCACCCTGCGCTGGCTCGACGAGCGCGCGCTGCGCGCCGCCGGCGCCGGCGCTTTTCTGGCGGTCGCGAGCGGCAACGGCGAGCGCGGCGCCGGCATCGCGCACCTGAGCTACCGGCCCGGCCGCCGCCGCGGGCGGCGGCCCGACATCGCCCTCATCGGCAAGGGCATCCTCTTCGACACCGGCGGCGTCAATCTCAAGACGCATCGCTCGATGCTCGACATGCACACCGACATGTCCGGAAGCGCCGTGGCGCTTGCGACGCTCATCGCGCTCAAGGAGCTGCGCGCGCCGCTCGCGGCGGATGCCTGGCTGGCGATCACCGAGAATCGTATCGGCCCGAGTGCTTATCGCCCGCAGGAAGTCGTGCAGGCCGCCAACGGCGTCACCATCCAGGTGATTCACACCGATGCCGAGGGGCGCATGGTGCTCGCCGACACCCTCGCGCTCGCCGCGCGCACGCGGCCGCGCTTCATGATGGACTTCGCGACGCTCACGGGCGCCTGCGTGTATTCGCTCACCGAGCGCATGAGCGGCGTGTTCACCAACCGCCCACAGCTCGCCGCAACGCTCGCGGCCGCCGGACAGGTGAGCGGTGAACGGGTGTGGAATTTTCCCAACGAGCCCGACTACGATACGGACCTCGAGAGCAAGGTGGCCGACATCCAGCAGTGTGCTCTCGAGGGCAAGGGAGACCACATCCTCGCGACGCGCTTCCTCTCGCGCTTCGTCCCCGCGGACTGTGCCTGGGTGCACGTCGATCTGTCCTCGGCCACGCGCAGCGGGGGCCTTGCGCACGTCGGCACCGACGTCACCGGCTTCGGGGTGCGCTTCGCGCTCGAGCTGATCCTGGGGCAAAACGTGCTCGGCGCGCTGGAGAGGCGCTCGTGAAAACTCTCCTCATGCGCCGCCCCGATGACTGGCACCTGCACCTGCGGGATGCGGCCGAGATGCGCGCGGTACTGCCCTTCACCGCGGCGCGCTTCGCGCGCGCCATCGTCATGCCGAACCTGACGCCGCCGGTGACCACCACCGCGCAGGCGCTCGACTACCGGCGGCGCATTCTGGCGGCGCTTCCCGCCGGCGCGCGCTTCGAGCCGCTGATGACCCTGTACCTCACCGACGCGACGCCTCCCGGCGAAGTCGAGCGTGCCAGGGCGAGCGGTTTCATCCATGGTTTCAAGCTCTATCCCGCCGGCGCCACCACCCACTCCGAAAGCGGCGTGACCGATGTCGGGCGCCTCACGCCGGTGCTCGAGAAGATGGCCGAGCTCGGCGTGGTGCTGCAGGTGCACGGCGAGGTCACCGACCCAACCGTCGACATCTTCGATCGCGAAGCCCGCTTCATCGAGCGCGTGCTCGCCCCCCTCATCGAGCGCCACCGCAAGCTCCGCGTCGTGCTCGAGCACATCACCACCCGCGCGGCGGTCGATTTCGTGAGCGGGGCGCGAGCGGGCATCGCGGCCACCGTGACGCCGCAGCACCTGCTGATGAACCGCAACGCGCTGTTTGCGGGCGGCGTGCGCCCGCATCACTACTGCGCCCCGGTGCTCAAGGCGGAGAGCGAGCGCAGCGCGCTGCTCGCCGCGGTGGTGAGTGGCAGCGAGCGCTTCTTTCTCGGTACCGACAGCGCCCCGCATGCCAGGCGCACCAAGGAAAGCCCGTGCGGTTGTGCGGGAATCTTCTCCGCGCACGCCGGCATCGAGCTCTACGCGGAGGCCTTCGAGGCGGCAGGCGCGCTCGATAAGCTCGAGGCGTTCGCCTGCCTGCACGGCGCCGACTTCTACGGTCTGCCGCGAAACGAGGAGCGGATTACACTCGCGCGCCAGTCGTGGGAGGTGCCGGCGCACTATCCCTTCGGGGCCGAGGAGCTGGTGCCGCTGCGCGCGGGCGAGCGTATCGAGTGGCGCCTGAGCGCCTCCCCCGGGAGAGCCGCCTCATGAGCGCGAATGAGGTACCCGTCTCCACCGCGCCCGCGGGCGATGCAGCGATGACGCAGCGCTTCCGCGGCTATCTGCCGGTGGCGATCGACGTCGAGTGCGGTGGATTCAATCCCGCCACCGATGCGCTGCTCGAGATCGCCGTGGTGCTCATCGACATGGGTGCCGACGGTACGCTCAGGCGCGGCGCCACGCACAGCTTCCACGTGCAGCCGTTCCCGGGCGCCCGGCTCGATCCGGCGGCGCTCACCGTCACCGGCATCGATCCGCATCATCCGCTGCGGCCGGCGATCCCCGAGCGCGACGCGCTGCAGCGGGTCTTCCGCGAGGTGCGCCACGCGGTGCGCGCCTACGGCTGCCGCCGCGCGATCCTGGTCGGGCACAACGCCGCCTTCGACCTGAGCTTTCTCAATGCGGCGGTCGCGCGCGCGGAAGTGAAGCGCAATCCGTTCCACCCGTTCTCCTGCTTCGACACCGCCACGCTCGCCGGAGCGGCTCTCGGGCAAACGGTGCTCGCCAAGGCGCTCATGGTCGCGGGACTGGAGTGGGATGCGGGCAGCGCGCACAACGCCCGCTACGATGCGGAGCGGAGCGCGGAGGTGTTTTGCCTCGTGTGCAACCGCCTGCGCGAGAGCTTCACCGAGGCACGCGCACGGGCGCTTTCCCTCGGCTGGGTCAACGGGCCCACCGAGGGGGCCGCGGGCGAGGACGAGGCGCCCGCGGCGCCGATTACTTCGCCGCCCCCGCCTCGCTGAGGAGTTTCTTCAGCTCGCCATTGCGGAGCATTTCGAGGGCGATGTCGCATCCGCCGACCAGCTCACCCTTCACGTAGAGCTGCGGATAGGTCGGCCAGTTGGAGAAGCGCTTGAGGGCCTCGCGCAGCTCCGGGTCCTCGAAGATGTTCACGTGACGAAAGTCGGCACCTACGGCGCGCAGCGCCGCGACCGTCTGCGCGGAAAACCCGCATTGCGGGAAATCCGGCGTGCCCTTCATGAATAACACCACCGGGCTCGAGCCGAGCTCGGTCTTGATTCTTTCCACCACGTCCATTGCGTCTACCTCTGTAGTTTGCGGCGCTCGAGCTCCGCGATCAGGCGCCACTGCTCTTCCGCGCTCATGGCGAGCCACCGGCCGATCTCCTCTCCGGTCCTCAGGCATCCGATGCAGAACCCCCGCGCGTCGAGGGAGCAGACATTGATGCACGGTGAAGGTGGCCGCTGCGGCGGCGCGACGGGCGTCGGTGCACTCGTCACGCTCGGTCTCGCATGCGTTGAATTATGGGGGTGGCTCGCCTATTCTTCAACGCTGCCATTCGCCGACGCGGTCAATCGAAACAACAACTTGGAGACCGAAGCCATGAATCCCCTGAACAACCATCGCCACTCCCTGATCCTCGGCATCGTGATCGCGGTGGTGCTCGCGCTGCTGCTCGGCGGCTTCAACTTCTATGAGCTGGGCCTGGCGCGCTGGTTCCACATCGTCTCAGGTGTGTTCTGGATCGGACTCCTCTACTACTTCAACGTCGCGCAGACGCCCGCGCTGGCGGACGCGGCCGCTGACAAGGGCGGCCCCGGCGGCGCCGGTATCACCAAGTACGTCGCTCCGCGGGCGCTCTTCTGGTTCCGCTGGAGTGCGCTCGCCACCTGGCTGGGCGGTGCCTGGCTCCTCGGCAGGTCCGGTAACTTCCTCGGCGCCTTCACCTTCGGCGCCGTGGCCGGCGCCTCGCCGCCCTCGTACCTCGCGGTCATCGGCACGGGCGCCTGGCTCGGCACCATCATGCTGTTCAACGTCTGGGGACTGATCTGGCCGAACCAGAAAAAGATCCTGGGGATCGTCGCCGCCACGGACGCCGAGAAGGCCACTGCCCGCAAGATCGCCGGCATGGCCTCGCGCGTGAACTTCGTGCTGTCGATCCCGATGATCATGTGCATGGCGGGGGCGACCCACGGTCTGCCATTTATTCATAGCTGATTCGTGCCCGAGCTTCCGCGCGATCTAGCAAGTCAGGTCGAAGCGGCGCTGCGCGAAGACATCGGCAGCGGCGACGTCACCGCGGCGTTGGTGCCGCCAGCCCAGCGCGTGCGCGGCAGCGTCAGCGCGCGCGAGAACGCGATTCTCGCCGGCCGGCCCTGGGCGGAGGCCACCTTCCGGCATCTCGACCCGCACGTGCAGCTCACCTGGCATGCGAGCGACGGCGAGCCGATCGCGGCGAACCAGGTGGTGTTCGACATCGCGGGCGCCGCCCGGCCGGTGCTGACGGGCGAGCGCACGGCGCTCAATTTCCTGCAGCTGTTGTCGGCGACTGCGACCGCCACCCATCGCTTCGTGCAGGCGGTCGCCGGCACGGGCTGCGCGATCCTCGATACGCGCAAGACGATCCCGGGACTTCGCAGCGCGCAGAAATACGCCGTACGGTGCGGCGGCGGACTCAACCATCGCATGGGACTCTACGACCGCGTGCTGATTAAGGAAAACCACATCGCGGCGGCCGGCTCCCTCACCGCGGCGGTGCGCGCGGCGCGCCACCACGCCGCGGGACTCGCGGTCGAAGTCGAGGTCGAGACACTTGAGGAGTTCGACGAGGCCCTGGCGGCCTCGCCCGACATCGTGTTGCTCGATGAGTTCAGCCTTGCGGACCTGCGCTCCGCGGTGGCGCTCAACCGCGCACGCGGCAAGCCCCTGAAGCTCGAAGCCTCGGGCAGTGTCTCCCTCGAGACGGTGCGCACCATCGCCGAGACCGGCGTCGACTTCATCTCCATCGGCGGGCTCACCAAGCACGTGCGCGCGGTAGATCTCTCGATGCGACTCGAATTCAGCCGCGCACTGTCGTAGAGCCCACCCGGCATGATCTCCCGGATCTTTTGCGGGGTCCTCGCAAGCCTGTCGGTGGCCGCCGCCTGCCGGGCCGCCTATGGTGCCGACGCCGCGGCCGAGGCGCCGGATGTGTCCTCGCTCCATGAGGTCACGATCACCGCGACGCGCACGCCCGAGCCCGTCGATCAGATTCCGGCGTCCGTGGCCACGGTGACGGGCGGGGAGCTGCGCGCCCGGGACTCCTGGGACATGGCCTCGGCCTTGAGTCTCATATCCGGCGTCGAAGCCCCGGCAGGCGGGGATGCGGGGCCCTCGAGCTCGGTGCCTTCTTTCTGGGGACTGCATGAGTTCGACGCCTTTCTCCTCGTCATGGACCAGGTGCCATGGGGCGGCGCCTTCAATCCCGCGATCACGACACTCAACCTGAACGACGTCGAGCGCGTCGAGGTACTCAAGGGCGCCGCCCCGGTGATGTACGGCGCAACCTCCTTCGTCGGGGTCGTGCACGTGCTCCACTACCCGGCCGGGGAAGCTTCCGACGATGCATCCGTCGCGCTCGGCAACTATGGATCGGTGCGTGGCGCGGCCGCGTTCGCCCTCCCGCAGCTTGGCTCCTACCGGCAGTCCTTTGCGGTCGACGGCGAGGACCTCGGGTTCGCCGATGGTCGCGAAAAGCTTGCCGACGGCCGGCTGCTGTATCGGGGGGCACTGGCTCTCGGCGCCGGCGAGCTGCGGATCGATGCAAACTTCGATCTCGTGCGCGATGTGCCGCCGAGTCCGGTCATCCGCGAGGGCAGCGCTCTCACCACCGTCTCGCCGCTCAATGCCAACTTCAATCCCGCCGACGCGGCTCTCGATGAGGACAAGTACCAGCTGGCCCTCGCCTACACACGCCCAACCCCCTGGGGCACGTGGGAGACGCTCGCCTCGTTCTCGCGCTCGCACGTCGATGATGTGCGCGCTTTCCTGCATCCCGACTTGAGCGGCGATGCCGACACGCAGAATCAGAACCGCACGATTCTCGACGATTACTTCGACACCCATCTCGCCTCGGAGCGCGACGAGGTGGGCCTGCTGCTCGGCGCGGATCTCCTATATGGCTACGGGCGGCAGGTCACGCTGAACGGCAACAGCGCCTACAACGTGCCGCTCGACGGCTCGGTGGTACCACCACCGACCACGCAACTGCCGGTGAACGAGATCGGCTTCCTCGCCGACAAGCGCCTCTTCGCCGGGCAATACGCGCAACTCGACTGGAAACCCGATGCGCGCTGGGACCTGCTCGCGGGTGTGCGGCTCAACGAGACCAACGAGGACAAGCGGTCGAGCGACTTCACCACGCCACCGGACGCCTACGATCGAGAGAACGCGAGTCGCAACGTGACCCGCCCAACCGAGACCGCCGGCATCAGCTACCGTGCCTACAGCCACGGCGAGGACGAGCTGGTGGTGTACGCCGACTTTCGCAACGCCTTCAAGCCTTCGGCGCTCGATTTCGGGCCTGATTACCAGCCGGCGGTGCTGCTGCCGGAGACCGCGAAGAGCTACGAGGCCGGTCTCAAGGGGGCGGCAGCCGACGGCCGACTCAGCTGGCAGGCCGAGGTCTTCCGGATCGACTTCACCAATCTCGTGGTGGCAACCGAGTCTGGATTTCTGACGAACGCCGCCGGCGAGCGTCTCCAGGGGATCGAGCTCGAGTCGCACTACGCGATCACGCAGGACCTCATGATCGCCGCCGACTACTCCTGGCACGAGGCGCGCTTTACCCAATACCAGTTCTTCGACGCCAACCTCGGCACCTATGTCGATGTGGCGGGGCGCGACCTGCCGCTCTCGCCCCGGCATCTGGCGACCGCCGGCCTTCTTTATCGGCCGTCGCAGGGCCTGAATGCGACGCTCGTCCTGAGCTACGTCGGCAGGCGCTATCTCGATGAGGAGAACATCGCTCCGGTCGGCGGCTATACCCGGGTGGATGCGACGGTTGGCTATCGCTTCGGCCACTACGAGCTGGCTCTCGAAGGCACCAACCTCACCGATCAACGCCCGCCGGTCAGCGCCAGCGAATTCGGCAGCGAGTCCTTCTATCTCCTCAATGCGCGCACGCTCTGGCTGCGCCTCGCGTACCACAAGTCATAGCCTGGCGTGCGCCCGATGCCTCGTGCTAGCGTGCGTCGTCGAAATCCCAGGGGGTTGTCATGAAGCGGCGGCTGGCGGGCGCGTCTTTGAGCGTGTTCCTCCTGGCGAGCGGCGCAGCGAGCGCGGCTTCAGGCCACTACCTCTTCGCCTGGGCCGGGGACCCCTCGGGTCACGGCGAGGATTTCATCGCGGTCATCGACGCCGACCCGAATTCGCGCGACTACGGGAAACTGCTCACCTCTGCGGCTTCGGGAATCCGCACTCATCAGGTTCACCACACCGAGTACTGGATGCCCGCCGGGGGGCTGCTGTTCGCCAACGATCACAAGTCGGGCAAAACCGTGGTGATGGATCTGCGCGACCCGCTGCATCCGCAGGTGCACGCATCATTCGGGGAGCTCAACGGCTTCAGCCATCCTCACTCGTTCCTGCGACTCCCCAACGGCCACGTGCTGGCGAGTTTTCAGGTCGAGGGGCACATGCAGCATGACGGAGAGCCGCAGGACAGCGCCGCAACGACGATGCCCATGATCGACGTGGGGGCGCAGCCCGGCGTGCACGGCGGTCTGGTTGAGATCGACGATGAGGGCCGGGCCGTGCGCTCGGCTTCGACCGCGGATCCAGGCCGGCCCGAGGATCTGCTGATGGCGTACAGCCTGCTGCCGCTGCCGGATATCGATCGCGTGATCGTCACCAACTCCTCGATGCGCGACGTGGACCAGACCGGACATACCTACCAGATCTTCCGGCTCCACGACCTCAAGCGTCTCTCGACCAATGACTTCGACGCGCCGCCGGGCCGCTACGGCGAGATCAATCCCGAGGAGGCGCGTCGCGGACCCGACGGCGCGGTCTATGTGCAGACGACCGGCTGTGGCATCGAGCGCGTCACCGACATCGCGAGCGATCATCCGCGGTCAAAGCTGGTGTGGCAGTTCCCAGGCTCCTTCTGCGGCGTGCCCAGTATCGTCTCGCACTACCTGATCCAGAGCGTGCAGATACTGCACGCGCTCGCGGTGCTCGACATCCGGGACGGCGCCCACCCGGTCGAGGTCTTTCGCCTCACGCTCGACCCGGTGATATTGCCTCACTGGACGGGCTATGACGCCCTCACCGGTCGGCTGGCGGTGACCGGCTATGGGGAAGATCGGCTGTTCATGCTGAAGTTCGATCCGGATACCGGCGGGCTCGCCCTCGACAGCGCCTTCCACGACGACCACGGTAAGCCGGGCTTCGATTTCGACAATCGCACCTGGCCGCATGGGTGGACCGGCTCGGCAATGGCGCACGGAGTCGTGTTCTCGAGATAAACCACTGAGGGCTGCTTATGACCCGGATTTCACCGCTCGCATTCCTCGCCACGCTAGGCTTCGCTGCCATGAGTTTCGCCCAGTCACGCCCGACGGTTCCTGATGCCATCCAGCCGCCCGCCGGCGAGCAGCTGGTGCTCGTGGCGCACGCCACGGGATCGCAGATCTACGTATGCGGCACCGGCGCCGACGGCAAGATGCAGTGGACGCTCAAGGCCCCGGAGGCGGAGCTGCGAGACGAGCGGGGAGCGGTCATCGGCCACCACTCCGCAGGTCCCGCCTGGCGGCACAAGGACGGCAGCAGCGTCATCGGCAAGGCAACGGCCAAGACCCCCTCGCCCGATCCGGACTCGGTCCCCTGGCTCCTGGTCACTGCCGTGAGCCACGAGGGCACGGGCGTACTCGCGCACGTCAGCAGCATTCAGCGCATTCACACCAAGGGCGGGCAGCCCCCGCCCGTGGACAAGTGCGACGCATCGAAGCAGAACCTCGAGAGTTGGATTCCCTACACGGCTGACTATTACTTCTACGCGCCTGGCCGCTGAGCGTCGCAGGAGGTATTCACGTGAACTACACACGCCTGGCATTGGCCGCAATCGGCGCGTTCGTCGCTTACATGGCCGCCGGCGCCCTCATGTTCGTGGCGATGCCGTTCCTCAAGACGGAGTTTGCGAGATACCCCGCCGTGTACCGCGACCATGATGGACAGATGAGTCATTTCCCGCTCGGGATGGCGGGGATCCTGTTGTCGATGGTGGTACTGGCCGTGCTGTACGCAAGAAGCTACCGCGCAGGCTCGGGATGGGCCGAGGGCGCGGCGTTCGGGGCGCTGATCGGATTGTTCGTCATTGGCGCGTTCGTGCTGCACAACTATGCCAACCTGAACATCGGGATGCGGCTCACCACGATCTCGGCGGTGGCCTATTTCGTGGAATGGTGTATCGCCGGAACCGCGATCGGCCTGATTTACCGGCCTGTCCCCTAGAGTAGGTATCGATGGACGGCTGACGAGCGCGCGTGCGTGAGGGGTCGCCGACGTTACTGAAGCGTTTGCTTCACGATGCAAACGGGGAGGCCCGCGTCGAGGGGCTCAGGAAAGAGGCGTCAAAAATCTCAGGCAACCGCTGACTTGAGGACGCGCTGCGGCTGGGCAACGCCATAGCCCTGCGCGTAGTCGACCCCGAGGCTCGTGAGCATCTGGATGATCTCGGCGTTCTCGGCGAACTCGGCGATGGTCTGCTTGCCGGTGAGGTGCCCGATCTCGTTGATCGAGCGCACCATCTCGCGGTCGATCGGATCGCGCAGGATCTCGCGCACGAAGCTGCCGTCGATCTTGAGGTAATCGACCGGGAAGTGCTTCAAGTAGCCGAAGGATGAGAGTCCCGTGCCGAAATCATCGAGCGCGAACTTGCAGCCCTGCTGCTTGAGCGCCTGGATGAAACGGTTGGCCTGCGAGAACGAAGCCACCGCCGCGGTCTCGGTGATCTCGAAACAGATCTTCGAGGCATCGAGGCCGCTGTGGCGCAGCTGCTCGATGACGAACGGCAGGAATTTGTCGTCGCCGAGGCTCTGCCCCGAGAGGTTGATCGAGCACTGAAAGAGGTTCTGCCGCTCATCGGCCTCCGAGACCAGCCAGCGGAAGGCGTTCTCGATCACCCAGCGGTCGATTGCCGGCGTGATGCCGTAGCGCTCGGCCGCGGCGATGAAATCATTCGGCGCCACCACGCGGCCCGTCTCATCTTTGAGGCGCAGCAGCAGCTCGTAGTGCGCGCCGGTCTCGGGCCGCTGCAGCGGCTGGATCGCCATGCGGTAGAGCTCGAAGCGCCCCTCCTCGAGCGCGGCGTTGATGCGCGCCGCCCACTGCATCTCGCGCCGGCGGCGCATCAGCTCGATATCGTTCTCGGCGAAGCTGTGCACCCGGTTGCGGCCGCCTTCCTTGGCCGCGGTGCAGGCGCTGCCGGCCGCCGACAGGACCGAGGCGACGTCCTCGTTCTCCGCCGTGATCGGCACCACCCCGATCGAGGCGCCGAGTCGGAACACCCGGTCCTCCCAGGTGAAGCGGAAATTGCGCACCGCCTCGCGCAGCGTCTCCGCCGTGCGCATCGCTTCATCGAGCGAGCAGCTCTCGAGCAGTATTCCGAACTCATCGCCGCCGAGGCGCGAGAGCGTATCGCGCCAGCGCACTTTGGACTTCAGCAGCGCCCCCACCTGGCCGAGCAGTGCATCGCCTGCCGAGTGGCCACAGGTGTCGTTGACGATCTTGAACTGGTCGATGTCGAGGTGGCAGAGCGCGTAGGAAGCCTCGCGTGCCTTGGCGCTCTTCAACGCCCGCTCGAGGCGGCTCTCGAACTCGCGCCGATTGACGAGCCCCGTGAGAAGGTCGTGGCTCGCGTGATAGGAGAGGCGCCGGTTGAGCTCGCGCGACTCGCTGACGTCGTGGAACACGAGCACGCCGCCTGCGACGTGCCCCTGGCCGTCGCGGATCGGCGCGGCGGTGCTTTCGACGTAGAGCTCGTTGCCGTCGCGGCGGATGAGCAGCATCGGCCGCACCGACTTGATGGGGCGGATGCGCCGGATCGAGACGGTGAGCGGATTCTCCAGCGGCTCGCAGGTCTCCTCGTGGAAGGCGCGGAAGATCTCCTCCACGGGACGCCCCATGGCATCTTCGAGACGCCAGCCGGTGAGCTCCTCGGCGACCGGGTTGATGTAGTCGATGGTCGAGTTGGCATCCGTGGTGATGACGCCATCGCCGATCGACTGCAGCGTGATCTGTGCGCTCTCCTTCTCGCGGAACAGCGCCTCTTCGTAGAGCTTTCTCTCGGTGATATCGAGCTCGACGCCCACCAGGCGCAGCAGCCGCCCGTGCTTGTCGACGCGCGCCGTGGCGCGGCTGATCACCCAGCGCCACTCGCCGTTGCGGTGGCGCATGCGATGCGTGCTCTCGAAGATCGGCGTCTTGCCGGCGACGTGGTCGCGGATCGCCGTCTGCACCCTCGACAGGTCATCGGGGTGCACGAGGCTGCGCCAGTCGGGCGAGCCCTGCATGTCCTCGTCCGCGTAGCCGAGCATCGCCTTCCAGCGAGGGGAGAAGAAGACCTCGTTGCTCTCCACGTCGAAATCCCAGAGGCCGTCGTTGGCGGCCGCCTGGAAGAGATTGGTGCGCTCTTCGAGCTTGGCGAGGCGCGCCTCGATGCGCAGCCGCTCGAGCCCGGAGGCGAGGCTCGTGCCGATGAGCTTCATCAGCAGCTGCAGGTTCACGTCCCAGGCGCCGCGCGGCAGTGCCTGCGCGAGACCGAGGATCGCGGCGGGCTTTTCCTGCACCCGCAACACGATGAGGAGAGCGGAGCCGATCTGAAGCTCGGCGAGTTTCGCCGCATCGGCCGCCTGCTCCTTGCGCGGGGAGCTGGTATCGCGCAGCTCCGAAAGGCGCAGGTGATCGAGCCGGGTTCTGAGCCACGGCAGGCTCTCGAGGCTCACACCGGTCAGTCCCTCGGGCCGGCATTGGGCGAAGCCGGCGCGGGCAAACTGCACGTCCTGAATGACCGGCTCCTCGGGATGGAGCGCGGCGACGAAGGCGCAATCGCAGCCGGTCGCGGAGCGCAGCACCTCGAGATTGCGCCGTACGCACGCCTCGACTGAGTCGCGGGGCAGGTTCTGGAAGTCGACCGCAATCTTCGTGCAGGCGACGTCGAGTCCGAGGACCGGCTTGGGCAAGCGCGTCGCGGTCCAGGCGTCGGCCGATAGAATGTCGGACGCGGTGAAGTCCGCTGGCTTATCCGGCGGGGGCGGAATCGCCATTTATCCGTGACCTCCCATAACCCGAGCCGCCGCAGCCTAGATCAACCCAACCGTGCGGTCGCGCTATCCCGTCACGGAAGCGTAGCTTACGTTGAATTCTCGCACACTGATGAAGGATTACAAGCTAACGCTCTGGCGAAAAAGGGAATATCACTTAACTTATATCCCGCACTTGCGGCTGCGCGTTCGCGGTCAGCTCCCGCCAGGCGGCGATCACGCGGTCGGGTGCGATTCCGAGGATGTCAGGCCTGCCGTCCACGGTGCCCGTGAGCGTGACCGCAGGCGTGGTCGCCCCGCCCGGCCGATAGAGCCAGGGATCGATGTGGCCGAAGAGCGCGACCGTCGGGCAACCGAGTGCGGCCGCCGCGTGCGCGGGCCCGGTATCGACGGCGATGAAGCTTCGCGAGCGCTCGAGGAGGGCCAGAAGCCGCGCCACCGGGAGCTCACCGGCGGCGTTCAGGGTATCGGGCACGGCTGCCAGGCGCAGGACCTCCTCGATCAGCGAGCTCTCGGCACGTGTGCCCGAGAAAATGATGACCTCATCGGGACAATGGACCCGCACCGCGCGCACCACCTGCGCCCAGCGGTCTTCGGGCCAGTACTTGAGCGCCCCGGCTCGCGATCGAACGCGCCGACGGGCGACGTGGCGGCTTCCCGGGTGGAAGACCATGAAGGGGCGACCGTGAAGCCCGCGCCGCTCGAGCCAGTGGTCGAGGTCCGCCCGCGCATCGGGGGCGACTTCGAGGTGCGCGGCTCGCGCGACGCCCGGTACCGCCGGTGGCAGCAGCCCCTGGAAGGCCTGCGGCTCGAGACTCCCGAGGCGCAGGTACCGATCCGCGAAATTCTCTCCCTCGAGGAAGGGGTATTGCGTCGAATCGCAGATGTAATCGTCCGGGATACCGGCACGCGCGAGGAGCTCCCGCCCCTCGCCGCGATCCATGAACCAGGTGGGGCCCGCACCGCGCGCCCGAAGCCAGGCCACCAGTCGCCGCTGGCTCAGGCTCAGCCAGTACGGGGTGCGGCGGCTGCGGAGTACGAAAATCCGACCGACCGCCGGGTGCCCGCCGAGCAGCGGCTCGGACCAGGGACCGGATGCGATCAGGTCCGCGGGGCGCTTGAAGCGCGCGTACAGCTGCTCGAGCAGCACCGTGAGCAGCACCATGTCGCCGAAGGCGCCGCAGCGCATGACGAGCGGCGCGAGCTCGGCGGCGCGCGCCGTGCGCGGCCCGGGCGGCGGTCCGGGCAGGACCTCGCGCTGCAGCCACCTCATCGCTGCCGGCCGAGAGCATCGCGCGCCACGCCGTACACGCGGTGCAATTCGCGCTCCATCTCGCCCTGCAGCTGCGCGAGGCCGGCCGCCCCGTTGACCCGCGCCACGTAGCGCGGCGGCCCGATGGCGATCGCGATGCGCGCGAGGAAGGGCACCGGGATCACGAACTTGTCCCACTTGACGAGCCAGGCGCGCGAAGCCGCATAGGCCATCGGTAACATCGGCCGCTGCGACATCTGCGCGAGAAGGAGTGCGCCGGGTTTGAACTTGAAGCGCGGGCCGCGTGGCCCGTCGGGGGTGATGACGGGGGAGACCTGGTCGCGGGTGAGCGCCTGGTAGTAATCGCGCAGCGCGCGCGCTCCGGTATGGGTCGAGGAGCCGCGGATCGCCGTCGCGCCGAAACGCCGCACCAGCATGGCGCCGAGCTCGCCGTCGACCGAAGGACTGATGAGCCAGCCTGCGGTGAGCCCACGCCGCCGTTGCTCGATGAGGAACTTGCCGCAATAGAGCTGGTGCTGATGCCAGTAGCACGGGATCAGGGACGGAGCGCGCTCGAGCGCCGCCTCGAGGTGCTCGACACCGACGATGCTCACCACCCGGCAGGTCCGCCAGAAGAGGCGGATCAGCGCCGCACCGAGTGGCGCCGCCACCGCATAGAGCGCGCGCCGCGCGGGGGTCATCCGGCGGCTCGAGCGTGTCGCCGTGCGATAGAGCGTATTGCGCAGCGTGCCGTCGCCGTCCTCGTCCTCACGCATGAGCGAAGAGTTCCGCGAGTGGCAGTGCGCGCGGCTCGAGCCGCCCGACCGCCGCGCTCGTCATGATGCAGGCGGCCGCGCCCGCGAAGAGATCGAGCGCAGTAGCATGGAGCGTGATGCCGCGGCACACCGCACCCCGTTCGAGGAGCTCCACTTCGCGCGCCTCGGCAAGGCCGGCGCCGCAGGCCTTGAGCGCGGCCTCGCGAGCCGCCCAGGCGGTGAGCCGCTCGCCGGGGCCGAGCTCGACATCGAAGCCGACGAGCCCGTGCGCCACCGCCGCACATCCCACCCAGTGGCCGGAGTGCGAGATGCTGAAGTCAGGTCCCCCGGCCGTGCTCGAGCGCGCCAGATGCGGTTTGCCGCCCTCGGGGAATGCGAGCTCCGCGGCGCTCACCTCCCGTCCTGCGACCTCCCTCAGTGCGCGCAGCGCAAGCGCGATGCCGGCCAGCGTCGCCGGCGCGCGCGCGGCGTGCGCGCCCACTTCGAGGCGCTTTGCGTAGGGAAGCCCGCGGGCGAGCGAACGCGCCGCCGCTTCCGGCCACTGACCCCGCAGGTCCGAGTGATATAAGATTAAAGTTTGGCTTTCAACAGCTTGCATGACAGCCGCCGCGTCCGCGAAATCCCCACCCCCCGAAGCCGAGCTGCAATTCGACATCGGCTCCACCGACGACTCGCTGGAGCGCATGATCGAATTGTTTGCCCGCCACGGGGACACTTATAGGGTATTCGTTCCCGCCCGCCGATCTTATACCTATGTCATTCACGGCCCCGACGACGTGAAGCGGGTGCTGGTCGGGAACCACCGCAACTACACCAAGGGCCTGGGGCTCGACCGCGTCAAGATCCTCCTCGGCAAGGGCATCATGACGAGTGAGGGCGAGCTGTGGAAGCGCCAGCGCTACATGATGCAGCCGCTGTTCCATCGGCGCGTCATCACGGAGTTCGCCGCGCTGATCGCCGCCGCCAACGAGCGGCGCCTCGAGCGCTGGGAGCAGCTCGCCGCGCACGGCGAGCCGGTGAATCTCACCGACGAGATGAGCGACCTGACGCTCGACATCGTGCTGCGCTCGATCTTCGGGCGCGATCTCGACCGCCTCAGCGGCGAGCTCGGCGGCAATCCCTTCGAAGTGGTGGCCCGCGAGCCAAGCCGCGATCTGCAGTTCGCCTACAAGTTCCGCTCGCTCACCAAGCTCGTGGCGCAGCTCATTGCGCGGCGCCGTACCGAGCCCGAGGAGCACTTCGACTACCTGGCCATGCTGATGGCGGCGCGCGACAAGGAAAGCGGTGCGCCGATGGCTGAGCGCGAGCTGATCGACGAGGTCATGACGCTGATCGTCGCCGGGCACGAGACCACGGCGAGCGGGCTCAACTGGACCTGGTACCTGCTGTCCCAGCACCCGCAGGCCGAGGCGAAGCTGCACGCCGAGCTCGACGCGGCACCCGAGCTCACCGCCCCGACGCTCGCGCAGATGGAAGCGCTCGACTTCACCTCGCAGGTGGTGAACGAGGCGCTGCGCCTCTATCCACCTGGATGGCTCCTGTCGCGGCGCACGGTGGCGGCCGATGAGCTCGGAGGCTTCGACGTGCCGGCCGGGACCAACGTGCTGCTGCCGCTCTACCTCCTGCACCGGCACCCGCGCTACTGGAAGGAGCCGGAGCGCTTCTGGCCGGAGCGCTTCGCACCCGAGCACGAGGCCGAACGGCCGCGCTTCGCCTACATGCCCTTCGCGGCCGGCCCGCGTCATTGCATAGGGGAAACCTTCGCGCTCTATGAAATGCTCATGCACCTCTATAAGGTGGCGCGCCGTTATCGGCTGCTGTACGTGCCCGACAAGCCCCTCGAACTCGAGGCGCAGATCAATCTGCGCACCCGCTATCCGCTGCACATGAGGCTGGAACGCCGCTGATGCTCAAAGCCACGACTCTGATCGAAGTGCTGGAGGAGAACCGCTCGTTCCCGCGCAGCATCACTTACCTCGAGGGCGAGGACGAGGCGCACAGCGTCTCGAGCGAGGAGCTCTACGAGCGCGCGCTCGGCATTCTCTATCACCTGCAGAAGCTCGGTGCGCGCCGCGGCGACAAGCTCATCGTCTTTCTCGGCAACAACGAGCAGTTCATCGACGTGTTCTGGGCGGCGGTGCTCGGAGGCATCATCCCCGTGCCGGTCGCCATCGGCATCAGCGACGAGCACCGCCATAAGCTGCTGCGCATCGCGCGCCGGCTCGGGGCGCCGTTCCTCTACACCGAGCGCCGCTCGCTCGAGCGCATCGGCGCCTTCGCCGCAAGCGCCGGAGAGACCGAGGTGTTCGAGCGCCTGCGCGCGCGCACCTTCCTGGTCGACGATCTGGACGACATCTCGCGCGCCGGCAGCATCCAGCGCGTTGCGCCTGCCGACACCGCCTTCATCCAGTTCTCCTCGGGATCGACCGCGGAGCCCAAAGGCGTGGTGCTCACCCACGGCAACATCCTCGCCAACTGGCGCGGCTCGTGCGAGGTCGCGGGCTTCAACGAGAACGACGTGAGCCTCTCGTGGATGCCGCTCACGCACGACATGGGACTGATCGGCTTTCACCTCGTCATGTTCGCGAGCCGCGTGCACTCGCACTTGATGCCGACGGAGCTCTTCGTCCGCCGGCCGCTGCTCTGGCTGCAGCTCGCATCCAGGCTGCGCGCCACCATTCTCTGCTCGCCCAACTTCGGCTACCGCCACTACCTCAAGGTGCTCGGCGAGCGCGGCGTCGAGGCCCTCGATCTCTCCGCGGTGCGCCTGATCTTCAACGGCGCCGAGCCCATCTCGGTCGAGCTGTGCGATGAGTTCCTGACACGGCTCGCTCCCGCGCGTCTTGAGCGCACGGCCATGTACCCGGTATATGGCCTCGCCGAAGCCTCCCTCGCGGTGAGCTTTCCGCCGGTCGGTGCGCCGCTCAAGACCCTCACCCTCAATCGCCACCGCATGAACCCGGGCGATCCCATCGAAGTGGTGCCCGAGTCGGACGCTCAGGCGCTGCGGCTCGTGAGCGAAGGCCGGGCGATTCCCTACTGCCGCGTGCGCATCACGGGCGATGACGATCGCGAGCTCCCCGAGGATCGCATCGGGCATGTGCAGATGACGGGCGACAACGTGACGCGCGGTTATTTCGAGGACCCCGAGGCGAATGCCGCCGCCTTCACCCGCGACGGCTGGCTGCGCACCGGGGACCTCGGCCTCACTCACGCAGGCGAGCTCTATATCTCCGGGCGCGCGAAGGAAATCATCTTCGTCAACGGCCAGAACTATTACCCGCACGATCTCGAGGCCGTCGCGCAACGCGCCCCGGGACTCGAGCTCGGCAAAGTGGTGGCCGCCGGGGTGCGCTTACCCGGCGAGGAGGTCGAGCAGCTCGTGGTGTTCGTGCTGCACCGGGGAGCGGTCGCCGACTTCGTGCCCGTCGCGCTCGAGGTCGTGCGGCTCATCAACGAGCAGACCGGCCTCGAGGTGGCGCAGGTCATCCCGGTCAAGCGCATCCCGAAGACGACCAGCGGCAAGATTCAGCGACACCTCCTCGAGGAGGGCTATGCCGACGGGGAGTTCGACGCCGAGCTCGCCGAGCTCGCGACGCTGCGCGAGGCACAGCGAGGTCCAGAGCTCAAGGCCCGCAGCGCCATCGAGGAGCAGCTCAAAACCATCTGCGATGCGGCCCTCGAGGGCAAGCGGGTCGATGTGAACGACAATCTCTTCGAGGTCGGTGCGAGCTCGCTGAAGCTCATTGAGATTCACGAACAGATCGACCGGCTCTATCCGGGCCTCATCGACCTGACCGAGCTCTTCGACTTCCCGACCATCTCCGAGCTCGCGAAGCACCTCGAAGGCAAGTTGGCGCCCGTCACAACGCCATGATATCTAAGAGATTATTTTGACCTTTGGCGGTGTCCGCCTATAATGCCCCCATGATGCATGCCGATGCCGCTCCCGGGGCGGGGAATCGTTGCGAGAAGCGCCTGTCGGCCTGCGGCATCCGCCCGACGGCACAGCGCGTGCGAATCGCGAGCGTGCTGCTCTCGGCCCCCCAGCATCTCTCGGCCGAGCAGATCCTCGCGAACCTGCGCGCCGACGGCGCCCGGGTATCCAAGGCGACCGTGTACAACACGCTGAACCTGTTCGCCGCCCGCGGGCTGATTCGCCAGTTGTCGGTCGACGGCTCGCGCGCCTGGTTCGATTCCAATGTGGACCCCCACTACCACTTTCACGATCTCGCGAGCGGTGCGCTGATCGACGTTCCGGTCCCGGACGTGGAGTTCAGCCGCCTGCCCGCGCCCCCTGCGGGAACCGAGGTCGCGGGCATCGATCTGGTGATCCGACTGCGCAGAAAACAGTAGAATTGCCGGTTTTCCGCAAGCCTCGTTGGTCCCTGGAGCCGGGATAGCTCAGCTGGTAGAGCAGCGCATTCGTAATGCGCGGGTCGTAGGTTCGAATCCTATTCCCGGCACCACCTCAGCCGCGCGCCTGCGGCCGGCTCGGCCTGCCGCCCGGCGGCGTCCCTTCGGCGTTTTTGTGTACGGAAATACTTGAGCGGACGACTAAACTTGCCCGTAACGCGCTGGCTCTAAGGTAGCGGCGCAGGTCCCGAGGCCCATTGTCATAAGGAAGCTCCGTGGGCACGATCCCGGAACAGTTGAGCCCTCCCGAAGAGCACGACCCGGTCATCTGGATCGGTCGCGAGCGCGTCGCCCCGGTGCCCGTCGGTGCATCAGATGCGCCGCTCGAGCCAGCACCACCGCGCGAGTGGCTGCGCAAGTGGCTGCTGCCTGGCGGCGTCGTGATCGTGGCGCTGCTCATCGCCTCGGCCTCGTTCATGCTCCTCGGCCGAAAGCCGCACGTCACGCCACTCATGCACCAGGAAGAGCTCCCCCTGGTGACGGTCATCACCCCGGCCATCAAGCCCGTGACGGCGAGCGTCAGCTTTACCGGGGCTATTGCCGCGCGCTACGACATGCCGATCGCCAACGAAGGCGACACCGCGCGCGTCGTTGGTGTGTACGTCGAGCCCGGCGATCACGTGCAGAAGGGACAGCTGCTCGCGAAGCTGGACGATTCAGTGCTGATTCCGCAGGTCAATCGGCTCGAGGCCTCACTCGAACAGGCGCAGGCGCAGGCGGCGTTGTCGGCGGCCGAATATCAGCGTGCCCTCGGGGTCGAGGCGGCCGGTGCCCTGTCGAAAGAAGACATCGAGAAGCGGCGCGCGACCGCCGTGACGGATGCGGCCAGCGTGAAAGTGGCGGCCGCCCAGCTGGCGGAGGCGCAGGCGCGGCTCGCGCGCACCCGCATCGTCGCGCCGTTCGCAGGGGTCGTGTTGACGCGGCACGCCGAGGTCGGTCAGATCGCCGGCCCGGGCGGCGATGCCTTGTTCCGCGTGGAGAGCGGCGGCGAGGTGGAGATGCGCGGCCAGATCGCCGAGCAGGATCTCGTTCAGGTGAAGGTCGGACAGCCCGCGACGGTGTACCTGACCGGCACGGCGCAGCCCTTCCAGGGCAAGGTACGCCTGCTCGGCGCGATCATCGATCCGCAGAGCCGCCTCGGCGACATTCGCATCGCGCTCCAGCCAGACCCGGCACTGCGCCCGGGTGCCTTCGCGCGCGCCGAGGTGACGATCGCCCAGGCACGCCGCCCGGTGCTGC
This sequence comes from Steroidobacteraceae bacterium, assembly GCA_035295065.1. GTDB lineage: Bacteria > Pseudomonadota > Gammaproteobacteria > Steroidobacterales > Steroidobacteraceae > 13-2-20CM-66-19. The sequence goes on along the minus strand of DATGJR010000162.1, from coordinate 18,262 downwards.
CGAAGACCGCCGTGTTCACTGACAACGACGGCAGTTACGTGTTCGTCGTCGATGCCGCCGGCCACGCGATGCGCCGTGCCGTACGAACGGCCGAGACCTCCGAGGGCGGCGTGGCCATTGCCTCCGGGCTCACGGGCAGCGAGCAGGTGGTCAAGACCGCGGGCGGCTTTCTGCGCGAAGGCGAAGCGGTGAAAACCACCGCCGCCGACCCGACCCTGCCGCCATGAAAAACATATCTGCCTGGGCCATCCGGCACCCGCTGCCGCCGGTGATGTTGTTCGTCGTGCTCTTCTTCATGGGCGTGGCGGCCTTCTCGCGCCTGCCCGTCACACTGAACCCCGACATCTCGTTCCCGGTGGTCGTCGTCAGCATCAGCCAGCCGGGTGCCTCGCCTCAGGACATCGAGACGCAGATCCTGCAGAAGGTCGAGGGTGCCGTCGCCGGCATCGGCAACATCGACAACATCACGTCCTGGGCCCCGGAGGGCGAGGCCAACGTCACCATCCAGTTCAACATCGGTACGCCGATCGACCGCGCGGTCGCGGACGTGCGCGACGCGGTCGCCAAGGTGCGCTCGCAGCTGCCGCCCAGCATCCTGGAACCGCAGGTGCGGCGCATCGACACCGACGGCCCGCCGATCGTCTACTACGGTGTCAGCTCGAGCGTGCTCACCGACGAGGAGATGTCCTGGTTCGTCGACAACACCCTCACCAAGCGGCTGCTCGGCGTGCCGGGCGTGGCGCAGGTCTGGCGCGGCGGCGGCGTGAATCGCGAAATCCGGGTCGAGCTGGATCCGGCGCGCATGCAGGCCTTCGGCATCACCGCGGTGCAGGTCAACGAGCAACTGCGCACCCTCAACCTCGACTCGCCCGGGGGACGCGCGGAGCTCGGCGGCGGCGAGCAGGCGATCCGGGTGCTCGGCGGGGCCCGCACCGCAGCGGCGCTCGGCAACACGCAGATCGTGCTCCCCGGAGGCCGCTTTGCGCGCCTCTCGGACCTCGCCAATGTGTCGGATAGCGTCGGGGAGATCCGCACCGTCGCGCGTCTCAACGGCCGCCCGGCGACCACCTTCGCCGTCAACAAGACCAAGGGCTCCTCGGACGTCAACGTATACGACGGCGTGCAGGCCGAGCTTGCCAAGATCCGCAAGGAGGACCCGGAGGTGAAGATGACGCAGATCTTCACCACCGTCGACTACACCAAGGAGACCTATCATTCGGCGCTCAGCGCCTTCATCGAAGGCTCGCTCCTCGCCGTGCTCGTGGTGTGGCTGTTCCTCAGAGACATGCGCGCGACGCTGATCTCGGCGCTCGCCATCCCGCTGTCGGCCATCCCGACCTTCGCGTTCATGCAGTGGGCAGGCTTCACGCTGAACAACGTGAGCCTGCTGGCGCTGTCGCTGGTGGCGGGCGTGCTGGTCGACGATGCGATCGTCGAGATCGAGAACATCGTGCGCCACATGCGCATGGGCAAGAGCGGCTTCCAGGCGGCGCTCGATGCGGCTGATCAGATCGGGCTTGCGGTGGTCGCGACCTCCTCGACCATCATCGCGGTGTTCCTGCCCGTGAGCTTCATGGGCGGCATCACCGGCCAGTACTTCATCCAGTTCGGCCTGACGGTGGCGGTGGCGGTGTTCTTCTCGCTGCTCGTGGCGCGGCTCATTACGCCGGTCGTCGCCGCCTACACGCTGCACTCGGATGGCCTGCCCCACCACACCGACGGCCCGATCATGATCTGGTACCTGCGCACGCTGAAGTGGTGTGCGCTGCACCGCTGGAAGACGGTCGCGGCCGGCGTCGCGTTCTTCGCCCTGTCGATCGTCGGGCTGGCTCTGATCCCCAAGTCCTTCGTCCCGGAGGACGACATCGGCTCCTCGGCGCTGCAGATCGAGCTGCCGCCGGGCGTGCAGCTGGAGGACACCGCGGCGGCCTCCGCCGCCGCTTATCGCATCCTCGCGCGACAGCCCGAGGTCGCCGACGTGGTCGAGCTGGTGGGGAATGGCGATGAGGGCGTGCGCACAGCGGAGCTCGACGTCGCGCTGGTGCCCCCGAAGCAGCGCCACGTGACGCAGCGCGAGTTCGAGGACCGGGTGCTGAAGCTCCTGCGGGCGATTCCGGACATCCAGGTGCACTTCTTCCGCGGCAACGGCGGCAGCGACATCGTCTTCTACATCACGGGCGATGACCCGGCGCTCACCTATCAGACCGCCCGCAAAGTGGTCGACGAGATGCGCGCTCTCTCGGTGGTGCGCAATGCCCGCATCGACAACGACCTGCCCCGCCCGGAGATCGAGATTCGCCCACACCTGGACCTCGCCTCGCAGCTCGGGGTCACGGTGGAGAGCATCAGCGAGACGATCCGCATCGCGACCATCGGCGATGCGGACCAGAACAGCGCCAAATTCTCCCTGTCCGACCGCCAGATACCGATCCGCGTCAGCCTGCTCGAAGACAGCCGCAAGAACCTGGCGACGCTCGAGAACCTGCCGGTGCCGACCGCGAGCGGCGGCACCGTGCCGCTCAAGGCCGTCGCCGATATCAGTTTCGGCCAGGGGCCGACGCGCGTGCGCCGCTATAACCAGAGCCGCCGGCTCATGATCGAAGCGGACCTCAGCGACGGAGTCACGACCGGCACTGCCCAAAGCCAGATCAACGCACTGCCGACGCTCGCGCATCTGCCGCGCGGCGTTCACCGGGTCGACCAGGGCGACGCCAAGTACATGAACGAGCTGTTCGCCAACTTCGTGCTGGCGATGATCACGGGCGTGCTGATGGTGTTCGCGGTGCTGGTGCTGCTGTTCGCCCGCGTGCTGCAGCCGATCACGATCCTGTCGGCGCTGCCGCTGTCGATCGGCGGGGCCGTGGCCGCACTCGCCGTCACAGGAAACTCGCTGTCGCTCTCGGTGATGATCGGGTTCCTGATGCTCATGGGCATCGTCGCCAAGAACTCCATCCTGCTGGTCGATTTCGCCATCGAGGAGATGCGCGCCGGCAAGGACCGCCTCACCGCCATCGTCGAGGCGGGGCACAAGCGTGCCCGGCCGATCGTCATGACCACCGTCGCCATGGTCGCGGGCATGCTGCCGGTCGCACTCGGTCTCGGCGGCGACAAGGCGTTTCGCGCTCCGATGGCCGTCGCAGTGATCGGCGGCCTGATCACCTCCACCGCGCTCACTCTGGTGATCGTTCCCGCCGCATTCACGCTCATCGACGACGTCGAGCGCTGGCTCGCGCCCAGGATCGGGCGGGTACTGGTGCCACAGCCGCCGCCGCCCGGAGCGTCCGCGAAACCGCGCCCCGTCGCCTGAAGGCGCATGCCGACCGCGGACGCGCCCGAGACAGCTTTTTCCTCAGCGTCCCCGCCGCCCGTGGCCGCGCCTCCCGCGTGGTGGGTGCGTGCCCTCGCGCACATTCCGCTCGGGGCTCTCTACGCCCTCGCAAGCGCCGTGGCGTGGCTCGCCTACCGCGTGGTGCCTTACCGCCGCGAGATGGTGCACGCGAGCCTCGCCAGGGCGTTCCCCGAGATGACCGGGACCCAGCTCGCCGAGGTACGCCGCCGTTACTACCTCGGGTTTGCGCAGATGGCGGTGGAGCTGGTGAAAGCCTGGGCCTTCGCGCCGGCGCAGATCCGTCGCCGGGTGCGCATCGTCAATCTCGAGGAGCCGCAGGCTCTTCTCGCGCAGGGTCAGTCGGTGCTGCTCGTCGCCGCGCATCAGTGCAACTGGGAATGGATGCTGCTCGCCCTCTCGCTCGAGCTCGGCCACCCGCTCGATGCAGCGTACAAGCCGCTGGTCAATCCCTGGGCCGAGCGCGAGATGAAGAAACTACGCACCCGCTTCGGATGCCGCCTGGTGCCGGCGCAGGAGCTGCTGCCCGACATCCTCAGGCGCCAGGGCGTGACGCGCGCCGTCGCGATGGTCGCCGATCAGGAGCCTACTCGCAGCGAGCGACGGCATTGGACGCGCTTTCTCAACCGCGATACCGCCTTCTACATGGGTCCGGAGGAAATCGCCCGCGCCACGCGCTTTCCCGTGTTCTTCATCGCCATGCGCCGCCGCGCCCGCGGCTTTTACGAGATGGAGTTCCTGCCGCTCGTGCGCGCACGCACGCCACTCGCGCCGGGCGCGCTCACCGAGCGCTATGCGCGCCTGGTCGAAGAGCAGATCCGTGCCTCACCCCCGGACTGGCCGTGGTCACACAAGCGCTGGCGGCTGAAGAAATCGCTCTACCAGGACCGCGCCTCGTAGCAGAAGCAGGAGCCTGAAAAAAGAACCGGCCCGCACTTCGGAAGTACGGGCCGGCGCAGCGGGTCTCAGGTCTCTCAGGTCACTCGTTCGTCGGGCGAATCTGTGCCCCGAGCGCGCCGCTGGGCGCGGCGGCTGACGCCACGCTCACCGACAACCGGCCGGCGTTGAAGCTCTGGACGTCGGCCTCGCTGATGCGCGCGAGCTCGGTCGAGAAGTGGCCCGTGTCGATGCGGTCGCGGGCGAGCTCGGCCAGCACCGCGCTGCCGCTCGAAACCGATGCGGCCGTCGGAACCTCGAGGCCGCTCGAGCTGACGTGAATGCTGAGCGTGTGGGCGCCGGTATCAAGGGTGGTGGCCGCCATGCCGGTGGCCGCTGCGCCGCGCGCCGCTTCCGATGAAGCGCTGAGCGCCGAGAACACCACGTGCACGCTCTCGGGCGCGAGCTGTCCGCGCACCTCGCCTTCGGGATTGGCGCGCGAGGTCGCAATGACGTAGAGCCGTCCCTGCATGAGAGCCGTCGCCTGCTCGGGAGCGAGCTCGGTACCCGCCGGGACATCGAACTGAGTCGCGCTGCCGCCATGCGGAGTGAGCGCCAGAACCTGCTCCCCGGTCGACCCTGCAAAGCCCATGTTGATGGTCACGCTCCGGGCCGTCATCCCCGACAGGGTGACGCTGCCGCTCAGGGCCCCGCCCTCCTGCAGGTTGACCCGCGCCGTGCCGGACGCCCGGGACACCGGTGTCGGGAAGATCTCACTCGCCGACATCGCCGTGGCCATCACCCCGGCGTTTCCCACAACGACGACGACGCCAGCGGAGGTCGCGCTGTCGCTGTGGCTGTCGGTGGCCTTGGCGGTGATGGTGTGATTGCCGTTCGCGACCTTGGTGCTGTCCCAGTTGAACGTATAAGGCGCGGCCGTCACTGTCCCGACCATCGTGCCGTCGACATCGAATTCGACGCTCGTGATGGTGAGGTTAAATTGCGCGGACGCCGTCGCGGTCGCCGTGAGCGCCACGGTGCCCTTCACGGCGGCATTGGCCGCCGGGGCCGTTATGCTGACGGTCGGCGGCGGACAGGCGCTGTAGATGCCACCGCACAGCATCCCTCCACCACCACCGCCTCCACCGCCGCCATAGCCGCCGCCGCCGCAGGCGACGAGCAATGCGAACAGTGCGGAATTCGCCAGGATCAGAAGTCTGCTGAGATTTGGGTGAAGCGCGCGCATGTGAGACCCGCTGGGTTGGTTGACCGACCGTGGGTGGTCACGGACGTCGCGCCGGTTTCCACAGCAAGCCGCCGGGGAACGCGCATCGAACAGCGCGCGGCGAGCGCGCGCGTGGAGGGAGCGGGCGCGGCAGCGCTCAGCGCTTCGAGGGGTCGGCCTGCTCGCGGGCCCCCGAGCGGCGCAGCTCGCGCGGCAGCGTGAAGAACACGCGTTCCTCGCGCCCGATGACCTCGCTCGGCGCCTGACCGCCCCACTCGCCCAGACGCGCAACGACCTGCCGCACGAGGAGCTCGGGAGCCGAAGCGCCAGCCGTGAGGCCCACAGCCCGCTTGCCCACGAACCACTCGGCACGCAGATCATCGGGCCCATCGACCAGATAGCCGGGAATCCCGGCCCGGTCGGCGAGCTCGCGCAGCCGGTTGGAGTTGGAGCTGGTGCGCGAGCCGACCACCAGCAGCACGTCGCACTGTGTCAGGAGCTGCTTCACCGCATCCTGCCGATTCTGCGTGGCGTAGCAGATGTCCTCGTGGCGCGGGATGGCGAGCTCGGGAAAGCGCGCGCGCAGCGCCGCGACGATCTCCGCGGTGTCATCCACCGAGAGCGTGGTCTGCGTGACCAGGGCAAGGCGCGCGGGGTCGCGCACGCCGAGCGCCGCAACATCCTCCAGATCCTCCACCAGGTGGATGCGGCCTCCGAAGGATTCATCGAAGCGCCCCATGGTCCCCTCGACCTCGGGGTGCCCCGCATGTCCGATCAGGATCACGTCGCGCCCGTCGCGCGCATAGCGCTGCACCTCCATGTGCACCTTGGTGACGAGCGGGCAGGTGGCATCGAAGACCGCGAGGTGGCGCGCCTGCGCCTCCTGCTCGACCGTGCTCGACACGCCGTGCGCGGAGAAGATCACGGTCGCACGCGGCGGCACCTCGGCAAGCTCGTCGACGAAGACGGCGCCCAGGGCCCGCAGCCGCTCGACCACGTGACGGTTGTGCACCACCTCGTGACGCACGTAGATCGGCGGACCGAAGAGCTCGACGGCGCGCTCGACGATGTCGATGGCGCGGTCGACCCCGGCGCAGAATCCCCGCGGGTTGGCGAGCAGCACCTGCATCTAGCTCAGCTCCCCTCGCGCGCCGCGCGCCTCGAGCCAGGCATCGAGCAGCAGCAGTCCCGCGCCCACGGTGATCGCGGAGTCGGCGACGTTGAAAGCCGGAAAGTAATGCGTATCCCAGTGCGCGTAGATGAAATCGATGACGTGCCCGAGCCGCAGGCGGTCGATCATGTTGCCGAGTGCCCCGCCGACGATGAGCGAGAGGCCGCAGGCGATGAGCCCCTGGGTTGCCGCCGACAGCCGCCGCAACCACACCAGCAGCGTCACGCTCACGGCGATCGCGAGCAGCACGAAGAGCCAGCGCTGCCATCCCGACGCCTCGGCGAGGAAGCTGAATGCGGCGCCCGGATTGTAGGTAAGGATCACATCGAGCACCGGCAGCAGGTGCACCCGCTCGAATGGCAGGAAGTGCTGCTGCATCCAGTACTTCACCGCCTGATCCGCCGCGATGACGAGTCCGGCGACCGGCAGGTAGCGCCAGCCGCTCGCGGCCAGGGGTGGAGTGGCTGCGCTCATACCCACCGCCGCTCCTCCCCGGGGAGCTCCAGATTCCCTATGCAGCGCCCGCAAAGCTCCGGGTGCTGCGCATGGGTGCCGACGTCGGGGCGGCGGTGCCAGCAACGCACGCACTTGGGGTCCGCATCGGCCTCGACCGCGAGCCAGACGCCCTCGAGATTCGCAGCCGCCACCGCACCGGCCGGCGGCGCGCTGACTTCCCGGACGCGGGCATCGGAGGTGATGAGGAGAAAGCGCAGCTCCTCGCCGAGCGCTGCAAAGCGCGGGTACTGCGCGGCGAGGCAGTACACCTCGACGCGCGCATCGAGTGGGGCGCCGATGGCCCCCGTGTCGCGCAGCTTCTCGAGCTCGCGCGTCACATCGGTGCGCAGCTCCATGAACGCAACCCAATCGATGCCGCGCGCCTTTGTCTCGGGCACGGCATGCCAGGTGGCATGAAACACCGACTGCTCGCGCGCGCCCGGCAGATGGCGCCAGGCCTCCTCGGTGGTGAACGAGAGAATCGGGGCGAGCCAGCGCACCATGCTCTCGGCGATGTGGAACATCGCCGTCTGCGCCGAGCGGCGTGCGCGCCCGGTGGCCGGCGTCGTGTAGAGGCGGTCCTTGAGGACATCCAGGTAGAAGCCACCGAGATCCACGCTGCAGAAGTTGTGGACCTTCTGATAGATGAGGTGGAAGGCGTAGCGGCGATACGCCTCGAGCACCTCCGCCTGAAGCGAGCGCGTGCGCTCGAGCGCCCAGGCATCGAGCGCCACGCACTCGCTCACGGGGAGCGCATCGCGCCGCGGATCGAAATCGTGGAGGTTGCCGAGGAGGAACCGCAGCGTGTTGCGCATGCGGCGATAGGAATCGGCCATGCGCTTCAAGATCTCGTCCGAGACGCTCATCTCGTTCGCATAGTCGGTCGCCGAGACCCAGAGGCGCAGGACATCGGCGCCGAGCGAGTTCATGACCTTCTGCGGAGCGATGACGTTGCCCAAGGACTTCGACTGCTTGCGCCCCTTCTCGTCCACGGTGAAGCCGTGCGTCAGGACGCCGCGATAGGGAGGGCGGCCGTAGAGCGCCTCCGACATCAGGAGCGAGCTGTGGAACCAGCCGCGATGCTGGTCCGAGCCCTCGAGGTAGAGGTCGACGGGCGCTGCGATCTCGGGCCGCTCGGCGCCGACGCACTCGAACGAGAGCCCCGAGTCGGCCCACACGTCCATGACGTCGGTCACCTTGTCGTAGTCCTCAGCCTCATTCCCGAGGAGCTCCCCGGGTGCCAGCGCAAACCACGCATCGATGCCGCCGCGCTCGACGAGCGCCGCCGCCGCCTCGATGAGCTCCTGGGTCCTTGGGTGCAGCTCTCCTGTCTGGCGGTGCACGAAGAGCGGGATGGGCACGCCCCAGGTGCGCTGACGCGAGATACACCAGTCCGGCCGGCTCTCGATCATGCCGGTGATGCGCTGCTCGCCCCATCCGGGCGTCCACTCGACGCCGGGGATGTCGCGGAGCGTGTGCTCTCTGAGCTTCGCCCGTTCCATGCTGATGAACCACTGGGGCGTCGCGCGGAAGATGACCGGCGTCTTGTGGCGCCAGCAGTGCGGGTAGCTGTGCAGCACCTTCTCCTCGTGCAGCAGCCGCCCGCGTTCGGCGAGCGCCCTGATGAGCACCGGATTGGCCTCGTCCACCTTGAGTCCCGCGACGCGCGGCGTCCCCGGAAGGAACCGCCCGTCGTTGCCGACGGGATTGGTCACGGGGAGTCCGTAGCGCTGCCCGACGACGAAATCCTCTTGTCCGTGTCCAGGGGCAGTATGGACCGCGCCCGTGCCGGCATCGAGCGTCACGTGCTCCCCGAGCACCACCGGCACCTGTCGCTCATCGAGCGGATGCTCGAGCTTGAGGCCTTCCGCCTCGCGCCCCTCGAAGACCGCGATCGTTTTGCCCGTCATTCCGTAACGCTGAAGGCTCGCGCCGATGAGATCCTCGGCGAGGATCAGCTGGCGGCGCTCCTCGCCCCTCGCCGCCGCCACCAGTGCGTAGCGAAACTCTGCCCGCAGCGCGACCGCCTGGTTTGCCGGCAAGGTCCAGGGCGTCGTCGTCCAGATGACGACTTCGACCGGCTCTGGGCCGAGCGCTCCGGGGTCGAGCCGCGCGCGCCGCAGGAACTCCGCGGTGTCGACCACCCGGAAAGCGACATCGATGGCCGGAGAGGTCTTCTCCTCGTACTCGACCTCGGCCTCGGCGAGTGCCGAGCGGCAATCGACGCACCAGTGCACGGGCTTCACGCCCTTGTAGAGGTGGCCGTTGCGGATGATGCGGCCGAAGGCGCGCAGCTGCTGCGCCTCGTAGCGCGGGGCCATGGTGCGGTAGGGATGATCCCAGTCTCCCAGCACCCCGAGCCGCTTGAAGTCGCTGCGCTGCAGGTCGATCTGCTCTTGCGCATAGGCACGGCACGCCGCACGAAAGGCGGCGGCATCGAGCTTCTGGCCCGGCCGCCCGTGCTTTTTCTCGACCTGCAGCTCGATCGGCAGCCCGTGGCAGTCCCAGCCCGGAATGTAGGGCGAGTCGAAGCCCTCGAGCGAGCGCGACTTGACCACGATGTCCTTGAGGATCTTGTTGACGGCGTGGCCGATGTGGATCGCGCCGTTGGCGTAGGGGGGCCCGTCGTGGAGCACGAAGCGCGGCCGCCCGCGCGCGAGCTCGCGGAGCTTGCCGTACGTGCCGCCCTCCTCCCAGGCGCGCACCATCGCGGGCTCGCGCTGCGCAAGGTCCGCCTTCATCGGGAACTCGGTCCGCGGCAGGTTGATCGTGTGCTTGTAGTCGGTCATCCGTTAAGACTCATCCCCGTCAGGCATTCAGAATGCGGCGCGCATCCGCCGCATCGCGATGCATTTGCGCCGTGAGCGCCTCCAGCGTCGCGAAGCATTGCTCCTCGCGCAGCTTCGCCGCGAATTCGACCTCGATCTCGCGCCCGTAGAGATCGGCTTGAAAATCGAACAGGTGCGCCTCGAGCAGCGCTTCGACACCACCGACCGTCGGCCGGGTGCCGAGACTCGCAACGCCCGGGAGCGCCTCCCCGGCCACCCCATGGACGTGAACCGCGAAGATCCCCGCGACCGGTGCACGCCGCCGCTCGAGGGCCAGGTTGGCGGTCGGAAATCCCAGGTCCCTGCCCAGGCGCTTACCACCGATCACCCGGCCGCGCATCGAGTAGGGCCGTCCCAGCCAGCGACGCGCGCGCACGAAGTCGCCGGCCGCGAGCGCATCGCGCACCCGGCTGCTCGAGACCCTCTCGCCCTCGAGAGTGACGGCCGGCACGACCTCCACCGTGAAGCCGAGCCTCTCGCCCGCCGCCGACAGGACCTCGGCCGTCGCCTCGCCGCGGCGCGCGAAACGGAAATCATGCCCGACCACCGCGACCTTCGCGCGCAGACGCCCCGCGAGAAGCTGCGCGAAATCCGCCGCCGCGAGGTTACGCAATGCCTCATCGAAGCGCAGCACCCAGAGATAATCGAGCCTCGCACCGCTGAGAATTCGCCAGCGCTCGCGCAGGGTGGTCAGGCGCGCGGGGGGATCGAGCGGCGCCAGGAACTCGCGCGGCATCGGCTCAAAGGTCAGCAGAACCGCTGGAACGCTCAGCCGCTGCGCATGAGCGCGCGCCTGCCCGATCAGCGCCTGATGGCCGCAATGCAGGCCATCGAAGGTCCCGATGGTGACCACGCAGCCCGCGTGGCCGCCGGGCAGATCGGTGATTCCGCGAATGAGCTGCATGAACCTCTTAAGCTACTGAAAGCTAAGGACTAAGTTAAGCCGACCCCCCATCGCGAGGGTGCGCGCTAGTTTATGTGAAGCCTCGAGCCGCCGCCTTCGCTCAGCGGCGCCCTTTGCGTTGACAACGACCCACCTGGTCCGCAGACTACCCGCCCCCGGAAAGGGGACGTAGCGATAACGGAGATTGAGTGGCCAATACCAAGTCCGCCGAGAAGGCAGCCCGCCAGGCCGAGAAGCACCGAGCCCGCAACATTGCGCTGCGCTCCCGCATGCGCACCGCGGTTCGCAAGGTGAACACGGCCATCGCCGGGGGAGACAAGGTGGCCGCCCAGAACACCTATAAGGAAGCCGTCCCGGTCATCGATACGCTCGTGGGCAAGCAAATCATTCACCGGAACAAGGCCGCCCGGCACAAGAGCCGGCTCTCGGCGCGTATCCGCGCGATGCAATGAGGTCGCGATGAGCACACACGACAAGACCCGGATCCCGACGCCCGTCTCCCCGACACCGCTCAAGTTGCGGCCGGCGGCTCGACGGCAGTTCCTCCTGGAGATGATGCGTGCTCGCGTGCCGCGAGATCGCTCGCCTCCAAGAGCTTCATAACCGCCTCGCACAGCTCCCGGGTCCCCGCGCCCGTCGCCCCCGAGATCAGGAAGTGGGGGCCGCGATAGCGCAGCCGCCGCACGATGGTGCGTGCGCGCTGCTCGGCCTCCTCGTCCGGCAGCAGATCGCGCTTGTTGAGAACGAGCCAGCGCGGCTTGGCCGCAAGCTCGCGGCTGAATTTCCTGAGCTCCGTGACGATCGCGCGGGCATCGCGCACCGGGTCGGCGTCCGGGTCGAGCGGGGCGATGTCCACCAGGTGCAGCAGCAGCCGCGTGCGCTCGAGATGGCGCAGAAACCGGTGCCCGAGCCCCGCCCCCTCGGCTGCTCCCTCGATCAGCCCGGGAATATCCGCCATGACGAAGCTGCGATGCTCGCCCACCGCCACGACCCCGAGATTCGGGTGCAGGGTGGTGAAGGGATAGTCGGCAACTTTGGGCCGTGCGGCGGAGACGGCTCGAATCAGCGTCGACTTGCCGGCATTGGGGAGACCCAGGAGTCCCACGTCTGCGATCACTTTGAGCTCGAGCTCCAGCAAGCGCTTCTCACCGGGCAGCCCCGGGCCGAACTGACGCGGGGAGCGGTTGGTGCTCGACTTGAAGCGCTGGTTTCCCCATCCGCCCTTGCCGCCGCGGGCAACGAGTAGCTCCTCGCCCTCGCGTGTGAGGTCACCGAGCTTCTCCTGCGTCGTGGAATCGCGCACGACCGTACCGATCGGCACGAGGACGTAGAGATCGGCGCCACTCCTGCCGGTGCAGTCGTTGGAGCTGCCAGCCTGCCCGTGCGCCGCCTTGAAGGTTCTCTCGATGCGAAAGTCCGCGAGGGTATTGATCCCGGAACGGGCGCGCAGATAAACGCTGCCCCCGGCGCCGCCGTCACCGCCGTCGGGGCCTCCGAAGGGCACGAATTTCTCGCGACGGAAGCTGGTGCTGCCGCGACCGCCGTTGCCGGCCTGCACCCGCGCACGGGCCTCGTCTACAAATTTCATTGGAGGACTCTACCGCTCAAACGAAAACCCCGGCGCGCGGCCGGGGCTTTGCTCGATTCTGAAGGCGCCGGCCGCCCGCTCAGGCCTTCTCGGGCAGCACGCTCACGTACATGCGCTGCTCGGCGCCCTTCTTCTGGAAGTGCACCTTGCCGGTCACCTTGGCGAACAGCGTGTGATCGGTTCCTACGCCGACGTTCGAGCCCGCACGCACCTGCGTGCCGCGCTGGCGGATGATGATGTTGCCGGCCAGCACCTGCTCGCCCCCAAAGCGCTTCACGCCGAGGCGCTTGGAGTGGGAATCGCGGCCGTTCTTGGTACTGCCGCCTGCCTTTTTGTGTGCCATGACTCGATCCTGAAAATGATGGGCGCGTCAGCCGCCGCTGATCTCGGTCACCTTCACTTCGGTGAAGGGCTGGCGGTGCGTCTTCTGCCGCAGGTAGTGCGCGCGGCGCTTGAACTTCACCACCGACACTTTCGCGCCCCTGCCGTGGCGCACGACGGTCGCGAGCACCTTGCCGCCCTTGAGCGTGGGACTGCCGATCTTGACCTCGGCCCCCTCGCCGACCAGGAGCACTTCGCCAAATTCGACGGTGGCGCCGGGCTGCGCGTCGAGCTTCTCGATGCGCAGCACGCCATCCTTGGTCACTCGATACTGCTTGCCGCCCGTGGCGATGACTGCGTACATGGTCGGAGGCCTGGGGAAAACGAAAGGCCGCGCATTCTACTGAGCCACCCCCCAACGGTCAAACCGCCATTTCCCGAGTGGCGGCAGGGACTTACCCTTTCCTTTGGGCCGCCGCCTCGCGACCGCCCCAGCCCCCGTTCCGTAGGTCTCTCCTCGGGCGTCCCGGTCGGCTAGGATGCCCCGCTGTGCGCCACGCCCGCTACATCGCTGAGAACGCCCCGAACAATACAATGACGCTCGAAGAGATTCGTGCACTGGTGCAGGCGGACCTCCGCTCCGTGGACGATGTGGTTCGTGCCCGCCTGAAGAGCGCGGTGCCGCTCGTGGACCGGGTCGCCGACCATATCATCGCGGGTGGTGGCAAGCGGCTGCGCCCGCTCCTGGTGGTGCTCGCGGCACGCGCCTGCGGGCAGAGCGGTCCGAAGCACATCGAGGCCGCCGCCTTCATCGAGTTCATCCACACCGCGACCCTCCTGCACGATGACGTCGTCGACGGCTCATCGCTGCGCCGCGGCCGGCATACCGCCAACGAGGTATTCGGCAACCAGGCGAGCGTGCTCGTCGGGGACTTCGTCTACTCGCGTGCTTTCCAGATGATGGCAGCGCTGGCGTCCCAGCCGGTGATGGAAATCATGGCGGACGCGACCAACGTGATCGCCGAGGGCGAGGTGCTGCAGCTGATGAACTCTCACGATCCGGACACGACCGAGCAGCGCTATCTCGAGGTGATCTACCGCAAGACCGCGCGGCTCTTCGAGGCGGGCGCGGAGGTCGCCGCGGTGCTTGCGGGCGCTCCCGCGAAGCTGCGCGAAGCCCTCGCCGCCTACGGCCGCCACGTCGGTACCGCCTACCAGCTGGTCGATGACGTGCTCGACTACCGCTCCAACCCGAGCGAGCGCGGCAAGAATCTCGGCGACGACCTCGCCGAGGGCAAACCGACGCTCCCCCTGATCCACGCGCTGCGCAACGGCACTGACGCCCAGCGCGCCGCCATCCGCCAGGCCATCCGCGAGGGCGGCCGTGGACAGCTGACGCCCGTCATCGATGCAATCGATGCCAACGGCGGCCTGGAATATGCGGCGCGCCGCGCGCGCGCCGAAGCGGATGCCGCACTCACATCGCTCGTGCCGCTCGCTGACTCCTCTTATAAGAATGCGCTGGCGGCGCTGGCGCGCTTCGCCGTCGAGCACACGACCTGAGTCAAAGCGCCAGGAGGTTGCCGTACCACGGCTGACCTGACTGGTATTGCCTCAGCCGCTCCTCGAGCGGACTCAGGTCCCAGTCGAGACCCTTCGCGATCGAGAGCGCCTTGCGCTCGCTCGCCACAGCAGCCGCGTATTGTCCCGATGCGGCTTGGGCAGCGGCCCTGATCTCGTATTCGGTAGGGTCCCCACCCATGTCCCTGCCGACTTTGTCCAGCAGGGTCAAGGCGCGTGGAGGGTCGCGCAGCTCGGCGAGCGGGTTGGAGGCGAGCAGCGCGGCCAGGTAGAGCGTGCCGTCGTGACTGCCGCTCTTTGCCGCGCGCTCCAACCAGGTCTTCGCAATCCGCGAAGCGGCCTCATCGGGAGTGCCGCGCAGCGCGTACTGGGCGATCGACACCTGAGCGTCGGCCTGGTCCGCCTCCGCTGCCTTTCGCAGCCACACCTCTCCCTTGTTCGTCTCGCATTGACAACCCATGCCGAGCATGAGGCTCTCCCCCACCTCGTATTGAGCGCCGCGCGCTCCCGCCTGCGCCGCCTTCAGGAACCAGGGCAGCGCGTCCTTCATGCTGTGGTTCAGCTGCGGAAACCCGGCCAGCATCATCCCGTACACAAACTCCGCCTCCACGTCTCCCGCCTCGGCTTCGCTGCGCGTCTTGGACACGAACGCCTCGAGACGGGGATAGAGGGCGCCCGGACTCACGAAACGGATCATGACCTTGCAGTGCGCCGCCCTGGCATCCGCGGAGCGCGACGCAAAGCTCATATGCAACACCGCGCGGCGCACAGTGGGCTCG
Source organism: Steroidobacteraceae bacterium (assembly GCA_035295065.1). Classification (GTDB taxonomy): domain Bacteria; phylum Pseudomonadota; class Gammaproteobacteria; order Steroidobacterales; family Steroidobacteraceae; genus 13-2-20CM-66-19. The sequence goes on along the minus strand of DATGJR010000162.1, from coordinate 3,148 downwards.
AATACACCGACCGGCAGGGCGTAGACGATGCGTGGGCTGCGTGCCCGCCCGTCCGGCATGACGGTGAACTCGGCCAGCACGTTCCCCGAAATGGCTCGCAACCGGGCATCCGGCGGATACTCAATCGACGGGTACTTCTGGAACACGCACGCCCGCTGGTCGACGGAGTCCGCCACCATTTTCGGCATCAAGCGAGCGTCCAGCTCCGTACGCCGGTAAGGGGCCGCGATGTCGGCAGCGATCTTCTCCGAGCCGGGCGCGAGATACGGACGCAGCTGATCTGCCAGCGCCTGTCCGCGTGCCTCGCCCCCGGCGGCCGCGAGCGTGGCCCACGCATAGGCGTTGATGTCGCTCTGCCGCGTGCCCTCGCCGCGGGTGTACATGATCGCCAGGTTGAGCTGCGCCAGTGGCTGGCCGAGCTCGGCGAGCTCGCGGTAGTCATGCAGGGCCTTGGGGTAGTCGCCTTTCTGATACGCAGTCTGCGCGCTGGTGAGATCCGCACGCGTGGGCGCACACATCAGCATGCAGAGCGCGAGCATGAGTGGCTGGTACGACCGGCGCGGGCCTGAAGGCAGCATCAAACGAACCCCCGGTGACAGAATACCCTCAGCCGTGGCGCGCCGAAAATTGCCCGCGCCGCTCGGCGCCCCTAGACTTCCCGCCCGCGCTTCGTCGTTCTGGAGAACACTAATGAGAACCGTGAGATTTACCGGCGTCCTACTGGTCAGTGTAGCGGCGACCGCGCTGCTCTCGATCCGCGCGGCATGCGCCGATGAGCAGCCGGCCCCCGAGACCATCGTCCTCAAGGCTGCGCATATTTTCGACGCCACCGGCACCTCCCTCAAGGACGGTGGTCTGGTCGTCGTGCGCGGCGATCGCATCGTCTCGGTGGGTGGAGCGGCCCCGGCGGGCGCGCGAGTCATCGACCTCGGCAATGCGACGCTCCTTCCGGGCTTCATCGATGCGCATACGCACCTCACGATGCAGCTCGAGAAGAACTATTACCTGATGCGCTACCACGACATCATGCGCTTCCCGGCCGAGCAGGCGCTGTACGGGGCGCTCTACGCCAGGCGTACGCTGGAAGCCGGCTTCACCACGGTGCGTAACGTCGGCGCAGCCGACTTCGTCGACATCAGTCTCCGCAATGCCATCAACGCCGGCGTGACCGAGGGGCCGCGCATGCTCACTGCCGCGCACGGCATCGGCTCCCCGGGCGGACACTTCGACGAGGCGTCCTATCCGCCCGACCGCATCCATCCTGAGGGGCCCATCCAGGGCATCTGCAGCGGACCGGAGGAATGCCGGCTCGCCGTGCGCTATCAGATGAAATGGGGGGCGGACGTCATCAAGATCGCGGCCAGCGGCGGCGTGCTCTCGGAGGCCGACCCGGTCGACGTGCCGCAGCTCACGCTCGATGAGATGAAGGCCATCGTCTCCGAGGCGCATGCCTGGCGGCGCAAGGTCGCGGCGCACTGCCACGGCGATGCCGCGGCACGGCTCGCAATCGAGGCCGGAGTCGACTCGATCGAGCATGGGAGCTTTCTCACCGAAGACACTCTGAAGATGATGAAGGCCAGGGGCGTGTGGCTCGTGCCGACGCGCATCACGGTCGAGTACGTCCTCAAGGAAGTGGAGAACTATCCGCCGCAGATCGCCGCCAAGGCGCGCGCAGCCGCAGCGGCTCACGGCAACATGCTGAGGACAGCCATCAAACTCGGTGTGCCGATCGCGCTCGGGACCGATGCGGCCGTTTATCCCCACGGCATGAATGGCCAGGAGTTCGGCCTGTACGTGAATCACGGCATGAGCCCGGCGCAGGCGCTGCTCTCGGGCACGCGCGACGATGCAAAGCTTCTTGGCGTCGAGTCCGAGATCGGAACACTCGAAGCCGGCAAGACCGCCGACGTCGTCGCGGTCCCCGGGAACGTCCTCAGCGATATCCGGGCCACCGAGCATCCGGTGTTCGTCATGCACCTCGGCAAGATCGTGGTGCAGAAGTCGGGGACCTAGCCGTGCCTGATGCCCCGCGGGCCCGGGGTGGCCCGCGGGGCTGCATTTGAAGGCGCGAAGCCGCTTCAGTAGACTGCGCGCCCCGCCGCCCGCGCAGCGTTTCCGCATCCTCGGGGTGTAGCTCAGCCTGGTAGAGCACTACGTTCGGGACGTAGGAGTCGCAGGTTCAAATCCTGTCACCCCGACCAATAAAATCAATGTGATACGGTAATGGTCGTAACGGATATCCGGCTAGATCCCGAGTGGTGCTCCGCTGGTACTCCACCGGGGGGAGGCCGCAGTCGATGGGAACTACCATCTGAGACGGAAGTCAGTATTACCCGCAGGCGCCGTTGTAATCGGTGCCCAGCGCCCCTACTATTCACCTCGGTTGAATTTGTCCGGTGCTGCTTGCAGCTCGATAGGGTTCGCCCCGCCGGACATCAATTTCAAAGGGCGGCAGAGATTCTCTGCCGCCCTTTTCATTTCAGCAGCTCATGACAGGCGCTCAGTGCAGGGTGAATCTTGAGCCCGTGCAGGCGACCATCAGGGCGGTATACGCGCGGTAGGATCCGCTGGAAGAACTCATAGTCCTTGTTCATGTCACGAAACGCACGATAGGTGGCATAGCAGCAAAGGTCTGCAAGCTGGACGCCCTCCGATAGCTCGCTTCTGACAAAGAGCGGCATCTCAACGATGTGCCGCAATTCTCTCCCGGCCGTCGTCGACCGCTCAAGGAATCGGGCGTGGCGCATCGCCAGCTTCACGTTCTCGTTCTTACCCATGTCGTCGGCAATCATGACCGCCCGGTGCTTGGGGTGCTCCCGCCACATAAACATCTCTATGCGCTCGCAAAGCATCTCCCATGCCTTCGCGTGCAGCCGCGCGGCGTCAAACGGAGGTCTGAAGTGCCTCTTGTCAAACACGACGGAGATAATTGGCATGTTGTGATCGAACAGTGCCTGGAAATACAAGTCGACTAGCGCGGTGACGTCCGGCTCAGTCAGCCGCGACAGGAACGGGCGCGAGGCCCGCGCTGTGGGATTTCTCACCCAATTGGACTTGATCTCAGCCGAATCCAAGTCGAGGCTAATCCCATGGACCGCCCAAAGCCGGGCGAGGAGCTCCCTCTTCCGAGTGACAATCCTCGAGTACA
>DATGJR010000161.1:0-14262 GCA_035295065.1 Steroidobacteraceae bacterium | reverse complement strand
ACGGGCTTCAGGCCCGCCTCGCGCACGGCGGCCAGGAGCGGCGGCAGCACCTCGAGAATGATCGGAGCGCCCGCGCCGCTTCTTGCCGCGTGCCCGTCGTGCAGCAGCAGGATGTCGCCGGCGCTGAGCGAGCGGGTGAGGCGGCCCAGTACCTGCTCCCGGCTCGCCGAGACCGTATCGAACCCGCGGCGCGTCCAGCTGACGAGCTCAAGTCCCGCGCGGGCGAGCTCGGGCTCGAGGAACGGATTGCGAAGGCCCGCCGGCGCGCGAAAGAAGCGCGGGGTCTCTCCGGTGGCGGCCCTGATCGATTCCTGCGCACGGACGATCTCGGCCCGCATGCCGCGCGGACCGAGGAGCGAGAAGCGGTGCAGGTGGCGCTGACTGTGATTCTCGAGGCTGTGGCCTTGCGCGAGGATCGTGCGCGCGAGCTGCGGGAAGCGCGTGATGCGCTCGCCGACGCAGAAGAAGCTCGCTCGCGCGCCATGGCGCGCGAGCACTTGCAGCACCGATGGAGTCACCTCGGGGTCCGGACCGTCGTCGATGGTGATCGCGACCTCGCCGCGCGCCACCGCGCCCGGCGGCAGTCGGGTCAGGTTCGGTCCGAGGAGCGATGCTCGCGGCCAGAGGCCCGCTCCCGTGAGGGCGAGGTGGTTCGCCACCACGGCGGTCAAGACCAAAGGCCACATCTCCAGGCGTGCCACGAGAGTCGCACCCGCGAGGGCGTGCAGCGCGATCGATCCCCGGATGAGACCCGAGGGGCGGAAGGCGCGCCCCGTGTGCTCAGTCGCGCGGTCGCTGGATGCGGGCATCGAGGAACCTCTCCCACAGCGTTCGCCACACCGGCCATTCATGGCCCCCGGGCACCTGGTCGACGCTCTCCGCGGGGAGGGCGGCCGCCAGCGTCCGATGACGCGCGCCGAAGCGGTCGTCGGCTCCCAATCCTAAGTGAATCGGGAGCGGCCCGCGGGCCTGGGCCTTGATGAAGCTCCAGATGCGACGCTCCTCCTCCTCGGCGCGGGACTCCTGCGGCCGCCACCGCTCGAGTCCCCCCGCCCGGTCGATTTCCAGAGTCACGATGTGGCTGCCGAGATAGGGCGCGAAGAGGCACAGCCCGTCGAGCTCGCGCAGGGCGCACTCGGCGCAGGCGAGGGCGAGATATGCGCCGAGCGAAATGCCGCCAAGCCAGAGCGTCGTGCAGCCCCCGGCACGCGCCTCGGCGAGGAGCTCGTGAAGATGAGTGAGGATGCTGCGATCGGTGACGGTCTTCAGGCGTGCCTCGACGAATACCAGGTCGAGCTCGAGCCCCCGCGCCCGCACCGCCTCGGCAAAGCCGGCTTGCAGGAAGTCCTCGGGCTGGGAGTAGGCCGGTGGCAGCAGCAGCACCCGCTGCGAGGCGGTGACTCCCGCCTGCGCCGGCTCGAAGATCGCGCGAGTGCTCATGAGTCGAACGCCGCGCGCGGAGCGAGCAGTGCCGAGAAGACAAGCGCAAGGAGCGCACCGGGGGCGGTGGTGGCGCCTAAGGCGGCGAGCACCGGCACGCTCGAGAATGCGAGGACCCCAAAGCCGATCACCGTCGCGAGGTTGGCGACCGCGAGCGAGGCTAAAGTCCGTGACATCTCCCTATGCCGCTCCTGCGCCAGACGGTCGAAGAAGAGCGCGTAATTGGAGCCCACGGCGACGATCAGCAGCATTCCCACGATGTGCAGGATCCCGAGCCGCTGCCCCGCGGCCGTAAGTCCCGCGGCCACCGTGAGCACCGCCAGCGCGAGCGGCGTCACGATACGTAGTGCGCGCGCGGGCGAGCGCGAGACGATCAGCAGGATCAGGATCGCCCCGAGACCGGCCAGCGACAGTGACACCGCTTGCCTGAGGTAATGCGTATAGAGATCGTCGGCCTCGGCTTTGAGGTCGAGCATGCGCGCGGAAGCTCGGGCCCCTGGCGGCTGCGGAGCCTGCGCGATGGCCGCGCGTACTTCGGCGACCGCACCGCTGGTGAGGTCGGCTCCGTCAGGCGAGGTGAGCGGCATGAACGCGGTCGCAGTCCCCTCGCTCACCGTGAGCAGCGCGTCCACCGCGCTCCCGAAAGGTGTGCCGGCGAGATCGTGCGCGGTCAGCACGGGAGCGTTGCGTGCCGCTTCGACGTCATCGAGAAAGGGCTCGAGGCGCGAGGCGCTCACCGGGAGGCCCCTCAGAGCCTCTCGCAGGCGCAGGGCGAGCTCGGCGCGCGCCGGGAGACTTGCTTGCCGCGCGCGCTGGGTCGCCGGGCTCGGCAGGTAGCGCGTCGGGGACTCAAAGCCGCCAATCACGCGGGCGGCGATGAGGTCGCGCAGGCGCAATGCGATCGCTTCCGCGCTGGCGAGCGTGGCGGCGGTATCGCTCGAGGAAACGACTACGAGGTAGCGGGCATCGGGTGCGCCGAGGTCGGCGCGAAGCCTTGCGTCGAGCTCCTGATCGGCGAGCGGCACGGGCGAGAGATCGGTGAGCTCGCGGCTGAAGAGCGCGTTGCGATTGGCAAGCAGCACCAGAGCCGCCGCCAGCGCCACCCCCACCAGCGCGATGCGCCCGCGCTGGAGCCCGGCGAGGGCTCGGCCGAGGGTGGCGCCGAAAGCCGCGAAGTCCCGCGTGTGCAGCAGGCGCGGCCGCCACTGCGGCAGCACGAAGCGCGTGACCAGGGCAGCCGCGACGAGACCTGCGATCGAGTAGAGACCGAGCTGTGCCAGTCCCGGAAAGCCCGACGGCACGAGCGCGGCGAAGCCGCACACGGACGTCAGCATGCCGAGACGGATCGTCGGCCAGGCCGACTGTTGCCATTGCGTCTGGATGAAGAGGTAGATCGCATAGTCGACCGCCTCACCGATCAATGTCACGCCGAAGCCGAGCGTGATGCCATGGACCACGCCAAACCCAAGCGCCACTGCAGCCACGCCCGCAAGTGCCCCTGAGGCCACCGGCACGAAGGTGAGGAACAGGGCGGTCGGCGAGCGGTAGGCGACAAGCAGGAGTGCCGCGATGAGCACCGCGCTCAGGGTCGAGAGCCGCAGCACCTGCGCCTTGATCAGGGCGCGCGAAGTGACCGCAAATACGCCCGCACCGCTCAGGCGCAGCGCGAGCGGAGCGTGCGCTCGCGGCAAGGCCGCCACCGCGCTTGCGAAAGAGGAGCGAATCGCCGCGGCCGCCCGCTCCTGTCCGTCGGTGTCGGAGCCTGCCGCCCGGGTTTCGGCGATGAGCAGGGCCCGCCGTCCGTCGCGTGAGCTCCATACGCCATCGACGGTGGCGATACGCGGCCCGTCGAGCTCATCGAGGATGTGGAACGTCTCGCCGGTCGGATCGCGTGTGAAGAAGCGCTTCACCAGCAGGCCCTCCGGTGAGGTGAGGAGGTCGAGCGTGTCGGCGATGGCCGAGTGGAGTCCCGCGGCGCTGAAGTGCCCGGTGGTCACGGCATCGCTCAGCAGGTAGCGGTGCTCGAGGAGAAAGTCAGCGGTGGGCGCGAGCTCCTCGAGGTCGCCGTCGTTCACCTCGACGAAGGCAGGATCGGCTCGCAGCCGGCGCGCCAGCTCGGCGGCCACCGTCGCGCGCGTCGTCGCATCCGCACCTTCGACCGCGACCATCATGAGCCGTGAGGCAAGGCCGGCACGCAGCTCCTCGGTGAGCAATCGCTGATCCGCAGTCGGTGCTCGTGGCAGGAATGCAGAGAGATCTGCGGTGTAGGTGGCATGCGCCGCCACGAGCGCCGCGAGCACCGCCAGCACGGCAAAGACCCCCGTGCCGGTCCAGCCGCTGCGCGTCACGGCAATTCCGGCCCGAGGGTGAGGAGCGAGTGGTCGCCGTCGGTCTGGAAGATCTCGACCGTCTGAAGCTTTGCATGCTCACCGCTGATCAGCACCTCCTTGACCACGCGCGCCGTCTCGCGATTACGCGGGGTAAGACGCAGCCGCCAGTGCGCAAGATCGCCCTCGAGCCGTGTGCTGAAGACCTGCTCGAGGGCGCTGCGATCGCCGGAGAGCGTCGCGCGCAGGCTCTCGATGAGCGGCGCGAGCTGCGGGTGCGCGGCGAGCTCGACGGTGCGGGTTCGTCCGCCGCGAGTGGCGCTCAGCATCCCGTGCTCGAGGGTGAGAGTTTCGGGGCGGGGCTTGAGCGTGTGCTTCTCGAGCCGGTCGGGTGCCTCATAGAGGAGCTCGCCTGAGGATTCGAGCGGACGGTCGAGGATGGCGAGGTACTGGACCTCGGTGAAGGCGACGTGTCCGCGACGGTGCGCCGCGAGCTCGCGCAGCAGCTCATCGAGCGGGTCCCCCGCTGGCGATGCGGCGACGGCCGCAGGCGCAGACGCGGCGGGCGGATTGGCTGCGTGCGCGGTGAGCGCGAGGGCGGCGAGCAGCGTTCCGATGGCGCAGCCGCTGCGCGGTGGCCTCACCCCGCTTCTCCGCGGCCGCCGCCGGAGGCGTCGTGCCAGAAGTCATAGAAGTTGAACCAGTTATAAGGGTCGCTCCGGCAGTATTCCTCGAGGAGCGCCACGTAGCGGCCGATGGCTGCCTGCACCTGCGCTTCACGGCTGGCGCGGGCAACATCGGTAAAGTCCGCGATCTGGCGGAACGCGACGTGGTAGCGGTTGGCGCCACGATAGAGTCCGGTCATGAAGAAGACGGGTCGCTTGAGAGCGGCCGCCGCACGCATCGGCCCGGACGGAAAAAGCGCCGGGTACCCCAGGAAGTCGACGCGCTGTGCCGGAGCCTCGCCGATGGTGCGATCGGCCAGCATGCCGACAAAGCTCCCCCGGTCGAGGCAGTCGCGGATTCTGAGCATCGCTTCGAGATGGCCGAGCGGAATGATCTCGGGGGCTGAGTCGGGATTCCTGGAGAAGAGCACCTTCAGCTTGCTGGCGTTGTCCTCGTACATCGCCATCGCCACCCGCAGCCCGGGCTGGCGCCGACCGACGGCGCTCATGATCTCGAAGCTGCCGAGGTGCGCGCCGAGGAGGAACGCGCCCCTTCCGCCGGCGACGATCGAGCGCATGAGAGGCTCGCCCTCGGTGGTGATGTCGAAGAGCTCGTAGCGCTCGCGGCCCAGATAGAGCCGGTCGAGGATGGTCGCCGAGAAGGTGAATATCTGGCGGAAGACATCGAGGAGCGAAGGCTCGCGATCGAGGGCACGCCGCAGGTAGTCGCGGGCGTGGCGACGCGCGCGAGGCCCGAACACGAAGAAATACGTGGCGATGCCGCAGAGGAGTGCCCGTGCGACCGGACGGCCGAGGCTCAGCGAGAGGAAGATCATGATGGAAGTGAGGGTCGCGCTGCCGCGCTCAGGAGCCCCGGCCCAATGGGCATCGCTGGTGCGCGGCTCGGCCGCCGGACCGGCCGTGGCGTGCGATGCCTCATCCGACACCCGATGCGAGGCATGACGCGGCGCATCCGCGGGGCGCAACACTCCGCTTGCGACCGGCCGCCCGGCGCTCGAGACCGCAAATCGCATCGAGCCGTTCGCTAGCGGCTCGCATTCCAGAATCAGGGTCTCGCCGGGAAGGACGGGCTTGAGGAACTTGGCTGCCGCTACCGTCCAGCGCGCGCTCGCCGTGCCCTGCCTCTGCTCGAGCGCCCGCACGGTCTCATCGAGCAGCACCACGCCGGGCAGCACGGGTGCGCCGGGGAAGTGTCCGGCGAGCGCCGGATGCCCGGGGTCGATTCTGAGCGTCGTCAGTGCACTCATCGGATCTCACGCTTCGGCGGGCGGTGCCTTCGGCTGCGCGGCCGCGAGCGCTCGCAGCGCTTCCTGCGGAAGCTTACCCGTGCTGGTGCGCGGCAGGCTCGGCACGAGGAGCAGCGGTCGTGGCAAGAAGACCGGGTCGATGCGCCGGCGAAGCTCGGCGGTGATCATGGCGGCATCGAGTCCGGGCGCCACCACACAGGCGCCCACGCGGCTGACGATCGCCTCGGCGTCCGGGGAATCGGCATGGAAGAAGGCGGCATCGATAACCCCGGGGATGGAGCTCAGCTGATGATTGAGGTAGGAGAGCGAGCTGCGCTTGCCGGCGATGTTGACGAGCTCGGCGATGCGTCCGTGAAGGAGGAACGTATCGGGTCCGGTGGGCTCGAGGACGTCGAGAAGGGGCGTCGGCTGGGCAATATGGCCGCCCTGAGCCCAGGTCTCGCCTCCCCGCGTCTCGAAGGTCACGCCAGGCCACAGCCGCCAGGCGCTTCCGGCCGTCGTCTGTCGAGCGGCAATGGAGCCGGTCTCCGTCGTGCCGTAGATCTCGAGCAGGCGCGTCGCACAGCGGCGCTCGACCTCGGCGGCGAGCTGCGTGGCGAGCGGCGCCGTGGCGGAGACGATGAGCTCGGTGGCGGGGAGCTCGAGCCCGGAGGCCATGAGGGCGCGCAGGTGGAGAGGCGTGGTGATGAGGACGCGCGGCGCAGGGACCGCCGCCAACGTCGCGCAGACGTCAGCCGGATAGAAGGGCCTCTCGGCGCACAGCGCATGGGCGGTGGCGAGCGGCAACAGCACGCTCGACTCGAGTCCGTACATGTGTTGCGGTGGCACGGTCGCGACGATGGCCCGCGGGGGATCCTCGGGGAGACCCAGACGCGTCGCCTCGACCCGCACGCACGCGATGAGACTGCCGAAGGTCTTCTCGTGCGGCACCGGGTCGCCCGTGGATCCGGAAGTGAAGACCCACGCCGCCCGGCGATCGGCCTCGATCGAGGGCACGCGCGCCGCGGTTGCGGTTCGCCGGGTCGACGCCGGGGGACTGTTCTCGGGGAAGCGGATGAGCGGGAGCTCGACGTCGCAGTCACTCTCGTCGGTGAGGCAGAAGGCATCGGGCGCGAACCGATGAAGCTGCCTCACCACCTCCGGGGTGCGAGTCGAGGGCAGGAGACTCACCTTGCCGGTGAGAAGGCTTGCGGCGAGGCCGACCGCGAATCGGTAACGGTCCGCACAGGCGTTCAGCACGTGGCCACCCGGGCCGAGGACGCTGGCCAGCCGCTCGATCTCACCGAGGAATTGCCCGGCAGTTACCGCCTCCCCGGCGCGGTAGGCGAGCACCGCATCGGGCGAATGCGCGATCAGCGGCAGCCGGGGTGAGGCGATTACCGGGTCCTGTGGGTGTTGACGTACTCGGCGAGCTGGCCGAGCGAGGCGAAGATGCGGGTGTTCTCCTCGCTGTCGGCTCGCAGCTGCACCCCGTACTGCTTCGAGACGACCAGTGCGATCTCCAGGATATCGATCGAGTCGAGCCCGAGCCCCTCGCCGTACAGCGGCTGGTCGGGAGCGATGTCGGCCGCGGGAACCTCGAGGTTCAGCGCCTGGACGATGAGGCCGGCGAGCTCGCGGGTGAGCTCGGCAATACCGGCTGAGCCGGCGGGTTGTCTGAGGGAGCTCACGTGGTCGGACATGGCTGGCCAGGTGCGGTGATTTTCATTGGATGGGATTATACAAGGGGGACTCGGGGCGCAAACAATGTGGGGCCACGGGGCCATCCGGCGCGGCGGCGCTGCCGCTCAGGCGATCCGCCTCGCGACCAACACCGGCAGGCGCAGGAGAAAGCCGAGGAACAGGCGCGTGTACATCCAGGTGAGGAGCACGTTGTCGCGCCAGTAATTGAAGTGCGAGACGCCGCCTTCTCCCGCCGTAAAGTACCGGCAGGGCGCGGGCAGGCTTCGCGCAGGAACGCCGCGCCAGGAGAGCCGCACCACGGCCTCGGCGTCGAAGTCGAAGCGCCGCATCCAGGGAGTTTGCTGCATGACGGCGAGGAGGGGTGCGATCGGGTAGACACGAAAGCCGAACAGGGCGTCCGGGATGCCTGCCCAGAGGGTCTCGAGGTTCGCCCACCAGTTGGCGATGCGGCGGCCCCGCAGGCGTATGAGCGGAGCGCTCGCATCGAACACTGGGGCGCCGAGGATCATGGCGGGGGGCTCGGCGACCGAGGCCGCCATGAAGGCCCCGATGCGGTCGGCGGGGTGCTGGCCGTCGGAGTCCATGGTGAGTGCGTGCGTGAAACCCTCCGCAGCGGCCGCGATGAGTCCGTCGAGGAGGGCTGCACCTTTGCCTCCGTTGCGGGGCCGTACGAAGACCCGCAGCCCCGGGTCAGCGCGGGCGAGCTCGGCGAGGAGCGTCGCCGACCCGTCGGTGCTCCCGTCCACGACGATCCATACCGGGTCCCAGTGGGCACGGGCGACGCGCACCGTCTCGGCCAACAGCCGCCCGGGGTTGTAGCTCGGAATCAGCACCAGATGAGTCGCCGAGCGGATCAATCGCGGCTCTCGACGAGGCGCTGCGAGCGGCTCAGCATCCACGCGAACCCGAAGCCCCCGCTCCAGTAGCTGCTGCGCTTGACCAGCGGACTTGCCGCAAAGCTCGCCCCGTCGAGCGTGTCATGGCGCAGATAAGCGCCGAACCAGTAGCTCGGGAAGTGCCGACTGAGCGAGATGAGGGTCTGGGTGCCCGCGTAGCCCCCGGGGGCCTCGTAAGCCGGGCGGTCGGGGGCGGCATACTGGGGCGCGACGCCATAGAAGTAGTCATCGTACCGATGCTGCGCGAAGAGCGGTCCTGCCAGGAGGCCAAGCTTCCATCCTTGCGGCCCGGCGTACTGCGCGATGTCGAGACTAAGATTCGGTGCGAAGTACCCGCCGATACCACTCGGCCGCGCCTCGATCGTGAACGCGGCGCGTGCCGGCAGACGCAGATCGAGCTGCAGTCGCCGATCCGCCGCGCGCCACAGGTGGAAGTTGAGGGAGGGTCCTATCTCGAGCGTCGGACGCAGGTCCGGCATGCCGGCGCGCGCCGAGTTATTGCGCACCGGGGTCGTGCCATTGACGCTCAGATTCAGCTCGACCCAGTCCTGATGGAACAGCTTCCCTCGCAGCCCCTCGCGGTCGGACTCGAGGAGCTTGCCGCGGTAGATGAAATAGGGCAGCGGCAGGGGGTAGACATGGGTGGTGTCGGCGCCGCGGTAGTCATTGAAGACGAGGGCCCCCGCGCCCACACCGAACTCCCACAGCGGCTGCGCTTGCGCGCAAGTCACCCGCGGGGCCCACGCCGGAAGAATCAGCAGGGTGGCCAGCAGGCTCGCGTGCCGAAACGTGCGCGCTCCAGGGGAGCGGTCGGCCCGACTCACGCGTCGATCTTGAGCGGACACATTCCGGTCGCCTCGATCTCGACCAGCAGATCCTGGCGGCAGATGTCCGCCTGCAGGTATATCACCCGGGAGTCCGATTCGAGGGCCCTCTCGAGCTGCGCGCGGATGGCGGGCAGGTCCCCGGGGCGCCGCAGATACGCCTTGAAGGCGAGCGAGCGGAGCGAAAAGCGCGCGGCACTCTCCACCCGGTTGGCCTCCCCGAGGAGCGCTGCGATGTTGGCGAGCGTCTCGCGGGTCTGCGCCGCCGTGTCGCCGACGTGAATGGAGCGATGCCCGACGATGCTCGCCGTTCCGGAGATGAAGAGCAGCACGCGGTCGCGCTGGCGCAGCAGCGTCGCGCGTGAGAACACCGGTGCGTGGCTGCCGTACTCGCGCGGGTAGCTGTAGGCGCTCACCTGACGGGGGTTCTCGATGAACGTCGGGGCCGTGGGGCTGGCGAGGAAGTAGACCACGAGCGGGCTGCCGCTCGCTGCACCGAGCGCCGAGGCGGCCGCCACGTTGCCGTTGAGCGCGCGGCCGCAGGCGCGCAGCGCCTCATGCCGCGCCTGATTGAAGAGGCGGTAGCGCTCGGTGCCCTGCGAGTCACGGTTGATGTCGGGCAGGTAGTTCCATACCCGCAGCAGATGCGGGTACCCGACCGCATCGAGCGTGGCGCAGATCTCGCGGTACGCCTGGTCGGTGACCGTCTGCAGCGCCGAGTGGCCTTGCGCCGCGCGGCCGCCCTCGATCTCGGACTCCGCAAGCGCGATGCAGCCAAAGAGGAGGTCAACGCTGCGGCGAAAACGCACGCGCTCGCGCCGGCCCGATTCGACCGGCTCCCCCGAGCGCCATACCTCGTAGACCTCCGGGCTCCCCAGCAGCTGCGGCATGCTCACGGCTGCCACCGGAATCTCGCCCCCGCCGGGCGCGACCTGCGTGGTCGGCCCACTGAAGCTGGCAATCCCGAGCACGTCGGCGCCCTGCGCCGCCCGGTACTCAGCCGCGGACAGGTAATCGAGGCGCAATCCGGCCGGAGCGCGCATCAAAGCCACCCCCCGTCTCGTCAATTGCCCGGCTTCGAATCGTCGCTCTTCGGTGTCACGGCAGCCTTGGCCTTTTCGGCGCCGTTCTTGACGCTGCTGCCGACGGTTTTGGCGCCGTGCTCGATGGCGTGACCGGCTTTCTTCGAGTCCTCTTTTATGGTCTCGCGCGCCGGTGCGGTCTTCTCCGCCACTTCGTGGCCGACCTTGCGGGAGGTATCGGCGACGGCGTGGCCGACGGTCTTGGCGCTGTGCGCGACGGCATGGCCGACGGTCTTGGCGTCTTCCTTGACGGTCTCCTTGACCCCGGTGGCCTGGGTCTCCTGTGCGGGCGCGTAGGTCGCGAGAGTGAGGGCGGACGCGAGAGCGGCGGCCGCGAGAGTCAGGTTTGCTTTCATAGGCAACTATCGTACGACAGTCGGCTCTTTACCGCACGGCAGCGGCTCGCCGAAGCGGTGCCAATCGCCATCTCATTCGGGCAAACTCGCCCGATGCTTCTCGACCGGCTGCCGATCTCCGTTTTGCGCACCCGCTACGTGCCGGGCGGCTGGGACGTGATCGCATTCCTCCTGGTGTTCGTATTCTTCATCTACTGTGCGCAGGCCGCCCACGGCCTCACCGGCTCGCTCGCCGGTCTCCAGGCGACGCCGATCTCGCTCGCCCCGTCCGCCCTCATTGGCTACTCGGCGCGCACCGCGCTGCGGATGGTCGTGGCGATGGGGGCCTCGCTCCTTTTCACCTTCACCTACGCGACGCTCTGCGCGAAGAGCCGCCGCGCGGAAGTGATCCTGGTGCCGCTGCTCGACTTCCTGCAGTCGGTGCCGATTCTCGGCTTCTCGTTCACGATCCTCTTCTTCCTGCAGTTGACGCCGGGGCGGGTGGCGGGAGCCGAGCTCGCCGCCGTCTTCCTGATCTTCACCAGTCAGGCCTGGAACATGGCCTTCAGCTTCTATCACTCGCTGCGCAGCATTCCGGATGAGATGGTGGAGGCGGCGCGCAACTTCCAGCTCTCCCCCTGGGTGCGCTTCTGGCGGCTCGAGGTGCCGTTCGCGATGCCCGCGCTCATCTGGAACATGATGATGTCGATGTCGGGCGGCTGGTTCTTCCTCGTGTTCTCGGAGGCCATCACGGTCGGGCACACGACGGTCCTGCTCCCCGGAGTGGGCTCCTACATCTCGCTCGCCATCCAGCAGAAGGACCTCGCGGCCATCGGCTGGGCGATCGCCGCCATGTTCGTCGTGATCCTGGTGTTCGACCAGCTGCTCTTTCGCCCGCTGAACGCGAGCGCCGACTGGTTCCGGCTGGATCAGGAGGCCGGTTTTACCCCGAACCGGTCGTGGGCGCTGACCATGATGCGCCGCTCACGCCTGCTGCGCCTGGCGAGCTCAGCCTTCGCAGCCCTGCTGCGCCTGCGGATCCGGCCCATCGCTCCCTGGGGTGCCGCACCGCCGCGCCCGAAGAGCGCGTGGCAGTCGCGCGGGATGGACTACGCCTGGTATGGCGTGTTGATCCTGATCGGCATCGCCGCGGTGTGGAAGATCGTGCTCTTCGTGCTGGGCGAGGTACGGCCTGCGGAGATCGCCCGGGTGCTGCTCTATGGGTTCATCACGATGATGCGCGTGGCGCTGCTGATCGCGCTCGCGAGCCTCATCTGGGTGCCGATCGGGGTATGGGTGGGCCTGCGGCCGCGGGTGGCGAGCGTGGTGCAGCCGATTGCGCAGTTCCTCGCGGCCTTCCCGGCGAATCTTTTCTTCCCGATCGTGGTCTCGGCCATCGTGGTGTACCGGCTGATGCCCGACATCTGGCTGAGCCCGCTCATGATCCTCGGCACCCAGTGGTACATCCTCTTCAATGTCATCGTGGGGGCCTCTGCCATCTCACCCGACCTGCGTTACGCCAGCGAGAACCTCGGCGTGCGGGGCTGGTTGTGGTGGCGCCGGGTGGCGCTGCCGGCCGTATTTCCCTTCTACGTCACCGGGGCGATCACCGCCTCGGGAGGATCGTGGAATGCGAGCGTCAACGCCGAGGTGGCCGCGTGGGGTACCGAGACGGTGCGGGCGCACGGCCTGGGGGCCTATATTGCCGACTCGACTGCGGACGGGGACTTCCAGCGCAACATCCTCGGGATCATGGTGCTCAGCCTCCTGGTGGTGATCCTCAACCGGGTATTCTGGCGGCCGCTGTACGCGCGGGCGGAGCGCAAGTTCCGCATCAGTTGAGAGATTCGAGGAGACGCCCCCGTGAACGCCACCGCTCCTGCGCTGAACCTCGCTCCACTGCTGGAGGTGCAGGGGGTATGCAAGTCCTTCCGCAAGCCCGACGGCGATCAGCTGGTGGTGCTCGAGAAGGTCAACCTGACGCTCCGGCCGGGCGAGATCGTGGGACTCCTGGGTCGCTCGGGCTCGGGCAAGTCGACCCTGCTGCGTCAGATCGCAGGACTCGACGAGCCAACCAGCGGCGTCGTCAATTACCTCGGTCATCCGGTCTCGGGTCCGGCGTCCGGGATCGCCATGGTGTTCCAGAGCTTTGCTCTGTTTCCGTGGCTGACGGTGCTCGAGAACGTGCAGCTCGGGCTCGAGGCCCAGGGAGTGGCTGAAGTTGAGATGCGCAAGCGCTCGCTCCAGGCGATCGACCTGATCGGACTCGATGGCTTCGAATCCGCCTACCCGCGCGAGCTATCCGGCGGCATGCGGCAACGCGTGGGGTTTGCCCGGGCTCTGGTGGTCCATCCCAACATCCTGCTGATGGACGAGCCGTTCTCAGCGCTCGACGTGCTGACCGCGGAGACCTTGCGCGGGGATTTCCTCAATCTCTGGGGCGAGGGGCAGCTGCCCATCAAGGCGGTGCTGCTCGTCACCCATAACATCGAGGAGGCGGTGCAGATGTGCGATCGCCTGCTCATCTTCTCCACCAATCCCGGGCGCGTGATCGGCGAGATCGTGGTGGACCTGCCCCAGCCGCGCCGCACGGAAGACCCGCGCTTCCGGGCGCTCATTGAGCGGGTGTACGTGGAGATGACCGCGCGCAGGCAGGGCGAGGTGCGCACCGGACCCAAGGAGCGCTTTCCAGGCACCGGCATCGGTACGGTGCTGACGCACGTCTCATCCAACGTGCTGACCGGCCTCATCGAGACGGTCGCCGCGCCTCCCTACAACGGCAAGGCGGACCTGCCGGTGCTCGCCGAGGAGCAGCACCTCGAGGTCGACGAGCTGTTTCCGGCGGCGGAGGCGCTGCAGATGCTGCGCTTCGCCGAGGTCGAGGGAGGCGACATCCGCCTGACGGAGCCGGGACTCGAGTTCGCGCGCAGCGAGACCGACGAGCGCAAGAAGCTCTTCGCCCGGCACCTGATCACCTACGTGGCGCTCGCGGCGCACGTGCGGCGGGTGCTCGATGAGCGCGCGAGCCATTCGGCCCCGAAGAGCCGTTTTTTTGACGAGCTCGAGGACTACATGGCCGAGGAGGCAGCCGAGCAGACGCTGCGAACCATCGTGAGCTGGGGCCGTTACGGGGAAGTCTTCGCCTACGACGACCACGCGCAGGCGTTCAGTCTCGAGAATCCCGCCTGAGCGGGCCGCTCAGCTCTCACCAGCGCAGCGTGATGCTGTCGTACAGGGTGCGCCTCGGGCCGTAGGCGGACTGGAAGATGCCGATGCCGTTCTCCGGCCGGATGAGGTTCACGCGGTCGAGGACGTTGAGGACGGCGAGACGATTGGTCAGCACGCCGAGGCCCGGCAGCTGCCAGGAGCGCTCGGCGCTCATGTCGACGGCCACGATCGTCGGCAGCTGCTCGAGATCGGCGAAGCCTGAGCGGAATCCGTTGCTGTAGATCGCTTCGCCACCGAGCGCCCAGGCGCCGAGCGGCACGCTGGCACCGGCCGAAGCTCCATAGAGGGGCTGGTGATCGATCACGATGGCGTGGCTTGCGAGGTAGGCGAGCTCGTCGGCATCGAAGTTGAACTGTCCGGTGATGACTCCGCGTTGCCAGTTGCGCCCCACGGTGAGGTTGGCATAAGCCGTGACTGCTTGGCTTCGGTAACGGGCCGCGAGCTCGGTGCCCCACATGTGGCCCTCCTCATAATTGAAGGGCGCGAAGATGGGCACGACACCGAACTGACCCGT
>DATGJR010000160.1:0-10222 GCA_035295065.1 Steroidobacteraceae bacterium | reverse complement strand
CATGTCGAGGAAGGAAGCGAGCGCAGGCAACGCGCGCGAGAGCGGATGGCGGATGCGCACCGTATTGCGCCTGCCCCAGGTGCACTGCTCGAGCTGCGGACAGTCTTTGGCCAGATCCGCGAGCGTCGCATCGAGTTGCGCGCGCAGGAACGCGGACCAGTCGGGGTACTCATGCGCGAGCAGATGCAGAGGCTGGCGGCTCACCATCTGCCACAGCGGTCCCTCGAACTGCTCGGGGGGGCCGGTGTTGTAATCCTCCGGGACGTCCAGTGCCTCGAGCACCATGCTCCACGCTGCCTCGCGGGTGCGCTCGCGGAAGGCGCGCACCAGGCGATAGCCGACCGAGTCGGCGCCGGCGCGACCGTCCCAGGTCTCGATCAGATGGCGAAAGCCGGCGTGCTGGGGGTGACCGCGCAGGTCGGCCTCGTCCAGCAGGTGCAGCAGCAGGCCGCGCCAGCGGGCGAGGAACAGTGCACGGTCATCGAGCTGCACGCGCAGCATGTCGGCGGGCTTCAGGTTCAGGGGCAGGGAGAGCAGGTCGCCGCGAATCTGCCGCGCGCGGGCCCCCAGGTCGTAGTAGTCCCCGAACGGGGCGTCGGCGCCGCCGATGAGCGCGAGCTCATGCGCCTCGACCGAGACGCGCGCGTTGGCGCTCCAGATGCGCCCGTGTGGCGGGTCCATCAGATGAGGGTGGTCCGCCGCCGTCGTCCAGGGCGAGCCGCCGAGGGCGCGTCCGGGAGAGGCATCATCCGGAATGCGTCCGGCGATGCTCCAGCCGATGTGGCCTTGCGCGTCCCCGACGACGAAATTCTCGTGCGGGATTCCGATGCTCGGTGCCAGGGCGAGGGCATCCGCCACCGTGGTCGCCTGCTCGAGCTGCATGAGATTGATGTTGGTCGCCTCGGGGAGCTGGGCGAGCCAGCCGACGAACCAGCAGCTGCGCCGCTCGGGCTCCGCCTGCCACAGGACCCCGGCCGGACCCGACCTGACCGCGAGCTCCGCATCCGCAGCGCCTTTCACATGGATGCGCTCGCGCACCACCGAGAGCGGCTGCGGGCCTGCCGGGGTGGTGAGCCCGGCCTCCCCCACCGCGGTGCACGGCACGCGCGTCACGCTCACCCAGTTGCCGGCGCTGTTGGTGAATCCCCAGGCGATGTGCGTGTTGGATCCGGCCACCAGGAGCGGTGCGCCGGGCAAGGTCACGCCGGTGAGATCGACGGCGGGGCCCGCCGCGCCCGTGGTGCGCAGCCGCGCGTGGTACCACACCGCCGGCACGCGCTGCGAGAGGTGCATGTCGTTGGCGACCAGCGCCGCTCCGCTCGCCGTCACCGTTCCTGCGATCGCCCAGTTATTGCTTCCGGCGACCGGCTCATGTTCCTCCGGCAGGAGGCGCGCGGCGTGTCCGGCTGGCACTCGCGGATGTGCGTTCCTGATGTCTAGCACCTCGGGTGGCGGAATGTCGGGAGGACTGTACGGGTCTTCCGCGCCCACGGGCGCATCCCACTCGGTGCGCGCGGGATAAAGGAAGCCGAGCGCGCACTTCCAGCCGCCGCCGCATTCCGGCCCGCCGAGGCGGGCATTCACTTCCTGGCGCAGCCGCTCGTATGCCCACTGCCCCGACTGCAGATCCCACCACATGGCGTACTCGACCAGCACCGTGTCCTCGGGCTGCCAGTCAACGGGGCGTGCGCGGAGCGCCCAGTACTCCCAGGGGCGCGAGCTGAGGCTCGCGAGCCCTGCATTGACGCCGCGGGTGTACGACTCGAGCAGCGCGCGCTGTGAGCGGTCCGCCTGTGCCAGCACCGCGCGGGCGACGCTGCGCAGCCTGAAGAGGCGCGTCTTGCGATCCTGGTCGAGCGCCAGCGGCCCGAAAAGCTCGGCGAGCTCCCCGGCGGCGAGCCGCCGCGACAGGTCCATCTGGAAGAAGCGGTCCTGGCCGTGAGCGAAACCGGTGCCAAAGGCGAGATCGTCGCGGTTCGCCGCTTCGATGGTCGCCACACCGAGCGCATCGCGGCTGATGCGCACCGCCGCGGTGAGCCCTTGCGTTCGCAAGGTCCCGTCGAGCTTCGGGAGCGAGGCGCGCAAGGTGAAGTAGACCGCGGCGAATGCCGTGAGCAACACCGCGGCGCACGCGATGCCGAGCCACCCCAGCACCCGCAGCACCGCGCGCCCCCCGGGCAGGGTCAGTCGAGCACCACTTTCAGGATCTGCATGGAGTTGGTCCCGCCCTGGACCCCCGAGGCCTCACCCTTGGTGAGAATCACCAGGTCGTCCCTTTCGACGAGCTTCAGCTCCAGGAGCCGTGCGAACAATGACCGGTAGAGATCCTCGACCGAGCGGGCGCTGGTCACATCGAAGATCACGGGGTACACGCCCCGGTAGAGCGTCACCCGCCGGCGCGTCGCCTCAAAGCGCGTGAAGGCGTACACCGGGATGTCAGAGCGGATGCGCGACATCCACAAGGGCGTGGCGCCGGATTCGGTCAGCGCCACGATGGCGCGCACCTTCATGTGATTGGCCGTGTACATGACGGCCCTGGCGATCGCTTCCTCGCTGCCCTTGAACTCACCCTCCACCGAGCGTTGCCGCGAGCGCGGGTGGGTGAGCTGGTATTTCTCCGCCCCCTCGATCACCTGCGCCATCGCCTCCACCGCCTTGACCGGATAGCGCCCGGTGGCGCTCTCGGCCGACAGCATCACCGCGTCCGTCCCGTCCATGACGGCATTGGCGACGTCGCTCACCTCGGCGCGCGTCGGCACGGGATTCTGGATCATCGACTCCATCATTTGCGTCGCGGTGATCACCACGCGATTGCGGGTGCGCGTCTCGTAGATGATGGTCTTCTGCAGTCCCGTGAGCTCCGCGTAGCCCATCTCGACGCCCAGATCGCCGCGCGCCACCATCACGACGTCGGAAGCGTCGATGATCCCGGGGAGATTGTCGACGGCTTCGTGGCGCTCGACCTTGGCGACGATGCGTGCGTCACCCCCGGCGGCTTTCATCAGCGAGCGCGCCTGCTCGATGTCGGCCGCATCGCGCGCGAACGACACGGCCATGTAATCGACGCCCTCCTCGGCGGCGAAGCGAATATCCTCGCGATCGCGCTCGGAGATCGCCGGCGCGGAGATGCCGCCGCCCTGGCGATTGAGTCCCTTGCGGTCCGAGAGCACGCCGCCGACCCGAACGCGCGTCTCGATCGCGGTCGAGCCCACACTCCGCACATCGAGCACGATCTGACCGTCGGCGAGCAGCAGGGTATCGCCGGCGGCGACATCGCGCGGCAGCTCCTTGTAGGCAACGCCCACATGCGTGCTGTCGCCCGCGGCGGGATCGAGCGCGGTGTCGAGGGTGAAGGCCTGGCCCTCGGCGAGCTGCACGCGGCCTTCGCGGAAGCAATCGATGCGGATCTTCGGTCCCCCGAGATCCATCAGCACGCCGATGCAACGGTCGGCGCGGTGTGCCGCCTCGCGCGCCCGCGCGAGCCGCCGTCTGCGGTCCTCGGTCGTGCCGTGCGAGGCATTGAGGCGCACGACATCGAGTCCCGCGCGCATCATTTCCGTGAGGACCTCGAGGTCATCCGTGGCCGGCCCCAGGGTGGCGACGATCTTGGTGCGCCTCAGCATGACGGTGCCTGCCTCACTTCAGCTCCGCGGCACGCTGCTCGAGCACCGCGACCGCAGGCAGCGTCTTGCCTTCCACGAACTCGAGAAAGGCCCCGCCGCCGGTCGACACGTAGGAGATGCCATCCTCAACCCCGTACTTCTCTATGGCCGCAAGCGTATCGCCGCCGCCGGCGAGCGAGAACGCCTTGCTGCGCGCGATCGCCTGCGCGATGGCACGCGTGCCTTCGCCGAACTGCTCGAACTCGAACACCCCGACCGGCCCGTTCCAGATGATAGTACCGGCGGCCTTGATGAGCGCGCTGAACCGATCGGCGCTGTCGGGGCCGATATCCAGGATCATCTCGTCGGCGCGCACTTCAGCCACCGGGCGCACGTCGGCGTGCGCGGTGGCCGCGAACTCCTTGCCCACGACCACGTCCGTCGGCAGCGGAATCGCGGCGCCGCGACTGCGCGCCTTGTCCATCAGCCGCCGCGCGACATCCAGCATCTCCGCCTCGTGCAGCGACTTGCCGACGGCGACACCGGTGGCAGCCAGGAACGTGTTCGCGATCCCGCCGCCCACGATCAGCTGGTCGACCTTCTCGATGAGCGATTCGAGCACCGTGAGCTTGGTGGAGACCTTCGAGCCGCCGACGACCGCCACCAGAGGACGCGCCGGCTCCTTGAGCGCGCGCTCGAGCGCGTCCAGCTCTCCGACCAGCAGCGGTCCCGCGCAGGCCACCGGCGCAAAGCGCGCCACTCCGTGGGTGCTGGCCTCGGCGCGGTGCGCGGTGCCGAAAGCGTCCATGACGAACACGTCGCACAGGCCCGCCATGCGCCGCGCCAGCTGCTCATCATCGGACTTCTCGCCCTTGTTGAAGCGCACGTTCTCGCACAGCACGGCGCTCCCGGCCGGGCAATCGAGACCATCGAGCCACGCCTTGCGCAGCGGCACGGGCTTGCCGAGGAGCTCGGACAGGCGCGCCGCCACGGGTGCGAGAGTGAGCGCGGGATCGTCGGCCCCCTCTTTCGGCCGTCCCAGATGCGACAGCACGAACACCTTGGCGTGCTGATCGAGCGCATAGCGGATGGTCGCGAGCGTGGCGCGGATGCGCGCATCGCTCGTTACCACACCGTTGTGCACCGGGACGTTGAGGTCCTCGCGGATCAGGACGCGCTTGTTGCGCAGATCCGCATCCGACATGCGCATCAGCTTCATGAGGCCTTCGACCACGCGAGCGTGGTGTCGATCATGCGATTGGAGAAGCCCCACTCGTTGTCGTACCAGGCGCACGCCTTGACCAGCGTCCCCTCGACCACCTTGGTGAGGGTGGCGTCGAACACCGAGGAGTGCGCGTCGTGGTTGAAGTCCATCGAGACCAGCGGCCCGTCGTTGTAGGCGAGGATGCCCTTCATGGGACCCGCGGCCGCATCCTTGAGCGCCTGGTTGACCTCCTCCACCGAGGTGGCGCGCCTGGCGCTGAAGGTGAGGTCGACCAGCGACACGTTGATGGTCGGAACCCGCACCGCGAAGCCATCGAGCTTACCCTTGAGCTCGGGCAGCACCAGCCCGACGGCGGCCGCGGCTCCGGTCTTGGTCGGAATCTGCGACATGGTGGCCGAGCGGGCCCGACGGAGGTCCGTGTGATAGACATCCGTCAGCACCTGGTCGTTGGTATAAGCGTGGATGGTGGTCATGATGCCGGCGGCGATGCCAACCTTGCCGTTGAGCACCTGCGCGACCGGCGCCAGGCAGTTGGTGGTGCAGGAGGCATTGGAGATGACGGTGAAGCTGCTCTTGAGCGTCTGGTGGTTGACGCCGTAGACGATCGTGGCATCGACGTCATCACCGCCGGGCGCCGAGATCACCACGCGCTTCGCCCCACCCTTGAGGTGTGCGCCGGCCTTGGCCTTGGACGTGAAGAGCCCGGTGCACTCGAGAACGTACTCGACGCCGAGCTCGCCCCAGGGCAGCTTGGCGGGATCGCGCTCGGCCAGCACCCGCACGCGATCGCCGTTGACGACCATGGAGTCCCCGTCCACCTGGATCTCCCCGCCGAAGCGGCCGTGCACGGTGTCGTAGCGTGTCAGGTGCGCGTTGGTCTTGGGATCACCGAGATCGTTGAGAGCGACGATCTTCAGCTCACCGGTGCGGCGGCTCTCGTAGAGCGCCCGCAGGATATTGCGACCGATGCGGCCATAACCGTTGATCCCGACCCTGATTGCCATGCTCTCAAACCTCCAGCAGTGCGCGGATGTGTTGCGCGATATTATCGACCGTGAAGCCGAAATGAGCGAAAAGGTCGGGCCCCTTGCCCGAGGCGCCGAAGCGCTCGATGCCGATCACCTGACCCGCGGTCCCGACGTACCGCCACCAGCTCTGCGTGACCCCCGCCTCCACCGCCAGACGGCGGGTCACGGCGCGCGGCAGGACACTCTCGCGATAGGCCTCGTCCTGTGCATCGAAGGTATCCGTGGACGGCATCGACACGAGACGCACGCGCCGACCCGCGGCGTTCATCGAGGCCACGGCCTGCGCGGCAATGCCGACCTCCGAGCCCGTCGCGAGAACGAGTGCCTCCGGGGCGCCCGCGCAATCGGCCAGTACGTAGCCGCCGCGGGCGATGCCGGCCAGCTGCGCCGCCGTGCGCGGCTGCTGCGGGAGGGCCTGCCGGGTGAGGACGAGTGCCGTCGGCCCGCGTCGCTCGAGGGCCGCTGCCCAGCTCACGGCGGTCTCGGCTGCGTCACAGGGCCTCCACAGGCTCAGATGGGGCATGGCGCGCAGGCTCGCCAGGTGCTCGATCGGCTGGTGTGTCGGCCCATCCTCGCCGAGGCCGATCGAGTCGTGTGAGTACACCAGGATCACCCGAGTCTCCATCAGGCAGGCGAGGCGTACGGCGTTGCGCGCGTAATCGGAGAAGGTGAGGAAGGTGCCGCCGTAGGGGATGAGGCCGCCATGGAGCGCAATGCCGTTCAGCATCGCGGTCATGCCGAACTCGCGCACTCCGTAGTGCAGGTAATTGCCGGCGGGCTCCTCGCGCGTCACGGTGCGCGCGCCCTTGAAGAAGGTGCTGTTCGACTGAGTGAGGTCGGCCGAGCCGCCGAAGAGCTCAGGCAAGCCCGGCTGGACCGCATTCAGCGCGGCCTGCGAGGAAGAGCGGGTGGCCTGCGGCGCCTCCTGCTTCGCAAGCGTCGCGAGCAGTTGGGCTTTGAGCTGCGGCCATCCCGCCGGCAGATCGCCGCGCATGCGCCGCTCGAACTCGCGGGCCTCCTCGGGGTAGGCGCTGGCATAGCGCCCGAAGAGCTCCCGCCATGCCGCTTCAAGCTTTGCCCCTGCCGCGCGATGGTCCCAGGCGGCGCGGATCTCGTCGGGCACGACGAACGGCGGATATTGCCAGCCGAGGGCGACGCGCGCCGCAGCCACCTCATCGGGCCCGAGTGCCTCGCCGTGCGCCTCCTTGGTGCCCTGCTTGTGAGGCGCGCCGTAACCGATCACGGTCTTGCAGCAGATGAGCGAGGGGCGCGAGTCTTGCGCGCGCGCGGCGCGGATCGCCTCGCTCACCGCGGTCCCGTCGAGCCCATCGACGCCCGGCACCACGTGCCAGCCGTAGGCGGCAAAGCGCGCGGGGGTGTCGTCGGTGAACCAGCCGGAGACCTTGCCATCGATCGAGATACCGTTGTCGTCGTAGAAGACGATGAGCTTGCCGAGGCCGAGCGATCCGGCGAGCGAGCAGGCTTCATGAGAGATGCCCTCCATCAGGCAGCCGTCGCCGCAGAAGGCATAGGTATAGTGATCGACGATGGCGAGATTGGGGCGATTGAAGCGCAGCGCCATCTGCTTCTCGGCGAAGGCGAACCCTACGGCGTTGGCGAGTCCCTGCCCGAGCGGCCCGGTGGTGGTCTCGATGCCGAGCGGCAGGTCCAGTTCCGGATGCCCCGGCGTGCGGCTACCGAGCTGACGGAAGGCCTTGATGTCCTCGATCGAGAGCGGGTAGCCCGTGAGATGCAGCACCGAATAAAGGAGCATCGAGCCGTGCCCGTTCGAGAGCACGAACCGGTCGCGATCCGCCCAGGCGGGATTGCCGGGGTTATAGCGGAGAAAATCGCTCCACAGTACCTGGGCGATGTCGGCCATGCCCATGGGCATCCCCGGGTGACCTGAATTGGCGCGCTGGACGGCGTCCATGGAGAGCGCGCGAATGGCGTTGGCAAGCTCGCGACGGGTGGTCATGTAAGGCCTTTGGAGGCTGACGGGCCGCGCGTTCCGCGGCCTGCGTGCAGGGGCGCGCATTTTCCACCAGACGCGCCCGATCCTCAAATCGCGGCCGGCCCATGCCGCGTGCGCGCCGCCGAATGAGCGCAACGCGCGGCCGAGGCGCAGGCTCCGTCGCCTCCTGACGACACGACTTAAGCTCGCGCTCCTGTGCGAAAGGCGCGGGCTTGTTTCACATTATCCACACCGGAAAGGCGCACTGTGTCCAATGCGGCACGGGCTGCGCGCCGCGTCCGGGTGGCGCAGGCGACCTGGTTCACTGCGCCCCCGGGAATGCTTTGCTAGGCTTTTGGTCTGAATGAGCGTGGTCCGACTCACACACTTCACCGATCCCCACCTCTACGGCGACGAGACCGAATCGTTGCGCGGAGTGGCGACGCTGCCAGCCCTGACCGCGGCCCTCGCCGCGGCACAGTCACGCGACTGGCCGCCGGATGCATTGCTGGTGACGGGCGACATCGTGCAGGACGACCCGGCCGGCTATCGGCACTTCCGCCGCCTGTTCGCGGCTCTCGGCCTTCCGGTGCTGTGCCTGCCCGGTAACCATGACGAGCCGAACGAAATGCGCCGCCAGCTCGCCGGGCCGCCGTTTGTCCTCGGCGGTTATGTCGATCTCGGACGTTGGCGCATCATCCTTCTCGACAGCTGCATCCCGGGCGCCGCCGGCGGGCGGCTGAGCGGCGCGGCCCTCGCGGCGCTCGATTCCGCTCTCGGCAGCGCCGGCAAGCAGCACTGCATGGTGTGCCTGCATCATCACCCCGTGCCGATGGCGAGCCGCTGGCTCGATCGCGTCGGACTGGAAAATGCGCCGCAGTTCTTTGCCACTCTCGACCGGCATTCCAACGTGCGCGCCGTGGTCTGGGGCCACGTGCACCAGGCCTATGACGGGCTGCGCAAGGGAGTGCGGCTGCTGGCCACACCCTCCACCTGCGCACAGTTCCTGCCGAACGCGGACGACTTTGCGGTCGATCCACGGCCACCGGCGTATCGTACGCTCGAGCTGCGCGCCGACGGCTCGCTGCTGACGGAGGTCGTGTGGTTGAATCAGCACCGCGGTGGCTCCTCGCACTCTGCCTGCTCGGCAGCCTGAGCGCGCAGGCCGCGAGCCCCGTGTGGGCGATCCGCGGCACTCATAACACCGTCTACCTCGCAGGCTCCATTCACCTGCTGCGCGCGGGAGATGCCGAGCTGCCCGCCGCGATGTCCCGCGCTTACGCGGACTCTTCCAGGCTGGTGATGGAAATCGATCTCGCGCGGCACGAGCCCCTCGAGCTGGCGCAATCGATGCTGCGGCACGGCCTGCTGCCCGCGGCAACCTCGCTCGCCGAGGTGGTCGGGCCCACGCGCTACCAGCGCCTGAGCACCGCCGCCGCCGCGCTGGGACTGCCTGCCGGGGCGCTCGACCGCGAGACGCCGTGGATGGTCGGGCTGCAGCTCACAGAGCTTCAGTACATGCGCCTCGGATTCGATCCCGAGCAGGGGGTCGAGTTGCAGCTGGTACGACAGGCGCTCGCGGACCACAAGCCCACGGGCGGCCTCGAGAGTATCGACGACGAGCTCGCCGTGTTCGAGACGCTGACGCGCGAGGTGCTCGAGGCCTGGCGGCACGGCGACAGCCAGCGGCTCGGCTCGCTCCTGGCGCGCGAGTACGACTCGTTCCCGACGCTCTACCGCGCGCTGGTGACCGACCGCAACCGCCGCTGGTTGCCGCAGATCGAGCGGTTGCTCAAGGAGAAGGAGGATTGCCTGGTCGTGGTCGGGGCGCTGCACCTGATTGGCGAGGGCGGTCTTCTCGAGCTGCTGCGGCGCGACGGAGTCGCGGCCGAGCAGATGAATTGAGCGCTGCGAGGCCCTGCAGAGGGCCTCCCGGCTGGACAGTGAAGTAAACACTTCACCAACGCGCGCCGGACGTTCACACACTGCGGCCTTTCCAAGACCTCGCACGTCGCACGTAAAAGCGCCAGATCGGCACGCTGAGCAGCAGCGTCCAGCCGAGCACCAGCCAGCCGACGAAGCCATCGAAGCGGCTGAGCAGAAAGCCGAGCGGCGCATCCGCGCGCGGCGCGGCGAGCTCGTGCACCACCAGCATCACCCACACCCAGCCGGCGTGCAGCCCCAGGCACGCGGCGATGTTGCCGGTGGCGTGGCGCACCAGCGCGAGCACCACCCCGACTGCCGCCAGCGCGAGAAAGGCATCGAGGATGCCGCTGAAGTGCGCGAAGGCCTGCAACGACTGGGTGAGGAGCGCCACGCCGCTCCAGGCGGTGACATCGTCCGGAGCGATTCGCACCTTGCCAAAGAAGTGTGACGCGGCGTAGAGCAGCGCCGTCAGCAACACAGCGATACG
>DATGJR010000159.1:0-9156 GCA_035295065.1 Steroidobacteraceae bacterium | reverse complement strand
AGTTCTTCGGCCGCACGGCCACACTCGTCGAGGTCATCCTCGATACGGGGCGCACGCACCAGATCCGGGTACACGCGCAGCACGCCGGCCACCCGGTGGCCGGGGATGAGAAGTACGGCGATGCGGATTTCAACGGGTCGCTGCGGGCGCTCGGCCTCACCCGCATGTTTCTGCATGCTTCGAGCATTGGCTTCGCCTGGCCGCAGGGAGGCCTCTTCAGCGTCAATACGCCGCTGCCCGCGGAGCTGGCCACCGTGCTCGAGAAGCTCGCAGCGCAGCGCGCCAAGCCCGCTACGGCAGAAGAAACCCCGCGCCGCGCAAGCCCGAAGCGAGCCAGATGAGGGGGAGCCCAATGAGGGCGCTCGGATCCTGACTCTCGATGTACTCGAAGAGCGCGATGCCCAAGCCCTCGGCTTTGAAGCCTCCGGCACAGTCGAAAGGATGCTCATGCTCGACGTAGCGGGCGATTTCGGCCGCCGCCAGCTGACGGAACACGACCGTCGTCGTGTCGACGTGCGCCAGATGCACAGGCGGGCGCCCGCCGAGCACCACACAGGCGGTGTAGAAACAGGCGCTATGGCCGCTCAGCCGGGAGAGTTGCGCCCGACAGCGCGAGGCGTCCCCGGGCTTGTCGAGCACCTCGGTGCCCACGGCGGCCACCTGGTCGCTCCCGATGACGAGCGCCTCGGGGTGCCGAGCGCTCACCGCCTGCGCTTTTGCCGTCGCGAGGCGCAGGGCGCGGTCCGCGGGCGACTCTCCCGGCACGTGCGCCTCCGATACCCCCGGGGCCTCGACCTCAAATGCGATGGCGAACCGCGCGAGCAGGTCGCGCCGGTAAGAGGAGGTGGAGGCAAGAATCAGCGGTGGCACGCGCAGCTCAGGCGTGAGAATCGTCTTCGAGAAACAAGGGCTTAGCCCCAAATCCGGCTTTGACTTGGGAGGACTCGATACCTATTATACGCGCCCCATGCTGGAGCCGTGGTCGAGGCCACTCGACGTCGACCGGCTGGCGGACGGCGGAGCCGAGGTCGAATTCACCATTGCGCTCTCCGAGCTCGCTGCGCTGCGCGCGGGAGTATCCGGGAGCGTTGGGGGCCGCTTGCGGTTCAGGCGCCAGCAGGGTCTCGCGGTGGCCGAGCTGAGCATGCGTGGCACGGCGACGCTCGAGTGCCAGCGGTGCCTGCAGCCCTTGAGCGTTCCCATCGACGCCGTGGTGGAGGTGGCGCTGGTTGGTTCCGAGAGCGATGCTGCGCGTGTTCCCGAGGAGCTCGAGCCCGTGCTCGCTCCGGGGGGCCGCATCAGTGTCGGCGAGCTTGTTACCGAGGAGTTGTTGCTGACCTTGCCCATTGTGCCGCTGCACCCGGCGAGCGAGTCGTGTGCGCCGGCACCGCAGGAGCCCGCTGCGGCGGAGCCCGGGCAGGAGACGCACAAGCCGTTCGCGCGGCTTGCGGAGCTGTTGAAAAGATCAGAGTGAATCGAACCAGGAGCTGACCCCATGGCCGTTCAAAAGAGCCGCAAGACGCCTTCGCGCCGCGGCATGCATCGCTCGCACGACAAGCTGGCCAAGCCTGCCTTGTCGACCGATCCTCAGTCGGGCGAGACGCATCTGCGCCACCGCATTACGCCGGATGGCTTCTATCGCGGGCGCCGCGTCATCGAAAAGCCGGCCGAGAGCGAAACCAAGGAATAACCCGTCGCCACCTTCCAGCAGGGGGGCTGCGTGCTGCCGATCGCGATCGACGTGATGAGCGGCGATCATGAGCCGGGCGAATACGTCGCGGGGGCGTTGCGCGCACTCATCGACGATGCCGAGATGCGTGCCACGCTGGTCGGTGACCCAAAGCTGATAGGCGCTGCCCTCAGCGCACAGCCGGAGTCGGTGCGTGCGCGCACCACGGTGGCCGCCGCCTCTCAGGTGGTGACGATGGAGGAGAAACCGCGCGAGGCGATCCGGCACAAGAAGGATTCCTCGATGCGCGTGGCGATCGATCTGGTGCGCTCGGGCGCCGCAAGCGCCTGCGTGAGCGCCGGCAACACCGGGGCCCTCACCGCGATCGCGCACTTCGTGCTGAAGACGCTGCCCGCGGTGGAGCGCGCCGCGATCATCTCCGCGATACCTGCCGCGCACGGCCTCACCCATATGCTCGACCTGGGCGCCAATACCAAGGCGACCCCTGAGCAGCTGCACCAGTTCGCCGCCATGGGAGCGATCATCGCCCGCGATGTTTATGGCGTCGCGGCTCCGCGCATCGGGCTGCTCAACATCGGCGAAGAGGATATGAAGGGGCACGAGGTGGTGCAGGCCGCCCACGCGCTGCTCGGGGCGAGCGGGCTCAACTATGTCGGCTTCGTCGAGGGCGACGATATCTTTTCAGGCGATGTGGACGTCGTGGTCACCGACGGTTTCACCGGTAACGTCGCCCTCAAGACCATGGAGGGAGTCGCAGCGCTGATCGCCGACCGGCTGCGGCAGGAGTTCAACGCCTCGATGCTCGACCGCCTGGCAGGGGCGATTGCGCGCCCGGTGCTGCGCCGTGCGGCCGCCGGGCTCGACCCGCGCCGCTACAACGGGGCCTGCATGGTGGGGCTCACCGGCATCGTGGTAAAAAGCCACGGACGCGCCGACCGCATCGCCTTCTCACGCGCCATCGGCACCGCAGCTCTCGCAGCGCGCCGCGGACTGACCGAGCACATTGCGCAGGCGCTGCAGGCGCAGGGGGCCCCTACTTGATCTACTCGCGTATCACCGGCACCGGCTCGTACCTGCCCGAGAAGGTGCTCACCAACTTCGACCTGGAGAAGATGGTCGACACGAGCGATGAGTGGATCCGCACGCGCACCGGCATCGAGCGCCGTCACGTCGCCGCCGACGGGCAGACCACGGTCGACCTCGCCGAGCACGCCGCACGGCGCGCGCTCGAGGCGGCCGGGATCGCGCCGGCGGATGTCGATTTCATCGCCTTCGGCACCACCACGCCCGACCTCGTGTTTCCCAACTGCGGGGTGCTGCTGCAGGCGCGTCTCGGCTGCCGGGGTGTGCCGGCCTTCAGCGTCGAGACCGCCTGCGCCGGCTTCATGTACGCGCTCTCGATCGCCGACAAATACGTGAAGAGCGGTGAGGTGCGGCGCGCCCTGGTGATCGGCGCGGAGACCCTCTCGCGTATCACCGACTGGAACGACCGCGCCACCGCGGTGCTGTTTGCCGACGGCGCCGGAGCGGTGGTGCTCGAGCCAAGCAGCGAGCCGGGCCTGTTGTCGACGCACCTGCACGCCGATGGCAATTACAAGGACCTCCTGTACTGCGGTGGCGGGGTGTCCAAGGGGTTTGGCGAGAAGCTCACCATCAGCATGTCGGGAAACGAGGTCTTCAAGGTTGCCGTCACCAAGCTCGGCTCCGCCGTGGATGAGACGCTGGCGGCCAACGGGCTCGACCGCTCGGCACTCGACTGGCTCGTGCCGCACCAGGCGAACATCCGCATCATCCAGGCCACCGCCCGCAAGCTCGATATGCCGATGGAGCGCGTGATCGTCACGGTGCAGGAGCACGGTAACACCTCCGCCGCCTCCGTCCCCCTGGCCCTCGATGTCGCGGTGCGTGATGGCCGGATCAAGCGCGGGGAGCTGCTGCTGCTGGAGGCCTTCGGCGGCGGGTTTACCTGGGGATCGGCGCTGGTTCGTTACTAGCGCGGCACCGAAGCTGATGTCCGCCGGAATCGTCCCCCGAAGCGCAGCCGGCAAAAACCACGCTTTTTGCCGGCGGCCCACGGAGTAATGTCCGATGAAATTGCCGCAGGCAATTTCATCCCATTAGAAGCATAAAAAAACGCCGCGCTCAGAGCGCGGCGTTTGCTTCAAGAGAGATGACTCTCTGATTACTTCGATACCGACCGCTTGAACATCCGGTCGATCTTCTCGTTGGTCGCGTCGCAGCACGACTGACTGGCGTGGGCCGCAGCCAGCGCCTGGTTGGCCGTGCTCTGCGCGCCGCTCGCCGCCTGGCTCGCCGACTGCGCAGCCGCATTCGCCGAATCGGCACCGCTCTTGGCCGCAGAAATATCACCCTGTGTCTTGGCTAACTGAGCCTTCAGATCGTCGACCTGAGCCTGGAGAGGCTTGAGGTCCGTGCAGGCTGCAAGTCCAAGTACCGCGATCGCGGCCGCCGCCGCCTTCACTACACTCGCGCTCTTCATAAAAATCCCCTTTTGGGTTGTGATTCGGGAGGTCCTGATAACCGATACGAGCCCGGCGTGCAAGTTACGCCGCAATTCGCCGGCGGCAACTGCATCAAATTTGTTCCGCGAATGCAACTGCGGAGTTGCCGAATGTCTTCGCGTCGCGACGGCTCGAGTGTTCAGCCTGCGTTCAGCACGACCCGAGACGTGACTGTTGTTTGAGTGGTGTGGCGAGCGCTTGCAACACTGAGTGGAGAAAGCTCTTTAGGGTTCCAACAGTGGCGATGCGGGCGTTGGAATCGTAGTTGCATCGTCGAGCGAGACGAAGGCCGGCCGCGCGTGCGAGTCAACGCGGCGCAGCAGGTGCAGCCTGAGCGCGGCTGTTGGCACTCATCCGGTTGTTGGACAGTGCGCCGACAAGTCGGTGCAGATCGTGCAACGCCGCAAATCGCGCAGCTCTGGGAGGGGCAGGGAAGGTGGGGGTTGCAGGAAAGGGCAGTCTGGATATAATTACAGTGACTGTATATATAAACAGGCAGCTCAGAATGTCCGACCTTACCCCCCGCCAGACACAGATCCTGCGCCTCATCCAGCGATTCATCGCCGAGACCGGGATGCCCCCGACACGGGCCGAGATTGCCCAGGAGCTTGGCTTCCGTTCGGCGAATGCCGCCGAGGAGCACCTGCGTGCCCTGGCCCGCAAAGGCGTCATTGCGCTCATGCCCGGCACTTCGCGGGGTATCCAGTTGAAGGACACCATCCGCGAGCAGATGGGGCTGCCGCTCATCGGCCGGGTGGCAGCCGGCAAGCCCATCTTCGCCGAGGAGAATTTCGAGGCACGCCTGGCGATCGATCCGGAAGTGTTCCAGCCGCGGCCGCATTATCTTCTGAAGGTCACCGGCATGAGCATGAAGGATGCCGGGATTCTCGATGGCGACCTCGTGGCGGTGCACCGCACCTCCGAGGTGCGCAGCCGGCAGATCGTGGTGGCGCGCCTGGAGAACGAGGTCACGGTGAAGCGCTATCGCCAGGAAGGCTCCGTCGTGTGGCTGCTGCCCGAGAACACCGAGTTCGAGCCGATCAGGGTGGATTTGAAAGAGCAGCCCCTGCTCATCGAAGGCATCGTGGTCGGGGTCGTGCGCCGGGGCCGGGCGAGCGGCCTGATGTGACTCCATTGCGCTTATGGACGGCGCTCCGAAGCTCGCTCGGTTGCTCGAGCACCCGGCCATCTGGCGCGGCCGCAGCGCCGCGCGGCTCGAGGTGCTGCCGAGTGGATTTGCCGCTCTGGATGAGCGGCTACCCGGGAAAGGCTGGCCGCGGACCGGACTGATCGAGATTCTCACCACGCGCTTCGGCAGCGGTGAGCTGTATCTGCTGTTGCCGGCCCTCGCGGCACTGACGCGCGCCGCGGCGGCGCGCTGGTGCGTGTGGGTTGCGCCACCCTTGATGCCCTTTGCGCCGGCCCTGGCGGCCTCGGGTGTCAGGCTCGATCGGGTAGCAGTGGTCGGAGGCGCGCGACCGCTGTGGGCTTTCGAGCAGGTGCTCCGCTCGGGTGCCTGCGATGCGGCTCTTGCCTGGGCACGGCAGCCACGGCCGCGGGACCTGCGTCGACTGCAGCTCGCCGCCGAGCGGGGCCGGACTCTGGGCGTGCTGTTTCGGCCGCGCAGTGCGCTTCGGGAAGCCTCTGCCGCGGTGCTGCGACTCGGCCTCACGCCGCTTGCAGCGGGTGCGCGCATCACTCTTCTTAAAAGCCGCGGCGCGGATCGCGGCTCGATCGAGCTGCCATGGCCCGAGAACCGGCCACTGCGCTGACGCTGCCGAGGCCGAAGCCGGCAGCGCTGACGCCGCGCGCGTTGCCGCTTCGCGGGCTCACACCCCCGGCCGCAGCCGAAGTTGCAGCCAGGGAGCTATGGGCTGGCATCCACCTGTCGGCGCCCGATACGGACCAGCTGCAGCGGCTCGCATTGCATGCCGAGCTCTACACGCCGCGCGTCAGCCTCGAGCCTCCGGACGGCGTGCTGCTCGAAGTGCAGGGGAGCCTGCAGCTCTTCGGAGGAATAGCCAGTCTCGGGCAGGCCATCAGCGCGGCTTGCCGGCATTTTGAAATACCAGCGGTATTGGCATTCGCGCCGACTCCGCTTGCGGCCCTGGTCCTGGCCCGGGCCGGTATGCCGCTCGTGGTGCCTGACATGAGCGCACTCACGGGACAGCTTGCGGCGCTGCCGCTGTCGGCACTGCGCTGGCCGAGGGAGATTCTCGGGCGTCTCGCGCACTCCGGCATACGCACCATCGGCGCGGCACTGCGCCTGCCGCGCGCCGGCTTCGCACGCCGCTTTGGCGTTGCGCACCTTGCCATGCTCGATGCGCTCATCGGCCGAAGCGCGGACCTGCGGCGCGCGTATCAGGCGCCGGCGCGCTTTCGCCGCCGCCGCGACCTCACCTGCGAGCTGGAAAACACCGGCGCGATTCTCACCGCGCTGAAGCCGCTCCTCACCGAGCTCGGCACGTTTCTCACGGCTCGCCAGTGCGGCGTCATCGAGATCGAGTGCCTGCTCACCCATCGGCACACGCCGCCGACCCGATGCGCCATGCGGCTTGCCACTGCGACGGCTGATGCGCAGCGTCTGGCGGAACTGCTCGCGGAGCGCCTCAGTCCCCTCGCACTCCCCGAGCCGGTGCGCGGCTGCGAGCTGCGTGCCGATGAGCTGGTGCCATACCGGCCGGAATGCCCGCATCTGTGGCAGCCCGGTGAGCATGGTGGCGGCGTTGCGAGCGAGGCGTCCGGTCTCATCGAGCGACTGCGCGCGCGTCTCGGGGAGGACGCGGTCTACGGTCTCGAGGTGCTCGAAGGCCACCGGCCGGAGAAGACCTGGAACAGGACCGCTCCGCCGGCCGCGGCGGGAACCGGCCCCGGACGTTCCAGGCTCCCCTGGCCAGCTCACCGGCGACCGTTGTGGCTGCTGCCGAGGCCGCGGCCGCTGTCCGTGCGTGACGGCTTGCCGCGGCGACGCGGGCCTTTGCAGCTCATCGGTGATCCGGAGCGCATCGAGAGCGGCTGGTGGGATGGAGAGGAAGTCGCGCGCGACTACTACACGGCCTCGGACGCTCACGGCGTTCTCCTGTGGGTGTTCCGGGAACGTGCGGCGCCTCACGGCTGGTATCTGCACGGTGTTTTCGGATGAGCGCGGCCGTCGAAGTGCCTTGCTGAGGCATGCCGGGCCACCGCGCAGATCGGGCTGCGGTGCCGCCCGCGTATGCGGAGCTGCATTGTCTGTCCAACTTCACGTTCCTGCGCGGTGCGTCGCATCCGCACGAGCTGATGGAGCGGGCAGAAGCGCTCGGCTACACGGCGCTCGCGCTCACCGACGAGTGCTCGGTGGCGGGGGTCGTGCGCGCGCACATGGCGGCGAAGAATCGCAGTATCAGGCTCATCGTCGGCGCCGAGTTCCGCCTCACCTGCGGACTGAAGCTGGCGGCGCTCGCCACGAGCCGGCGCGGTTACGGGCGGCTCTGCCGGCTGATCACGCGCGCGCGGCGCGCGGCCGATAAGGGCGAGTACATCCTGACGCGCGCCGACCTCGAGGCGGCGGCGCTCGAGGAATGCTTCATCCTGTGGCTGGCAGGCGCGGAGGTTGAGCCCGAAGAGGCCCGCTGGCTCGCCGAGCGCTATGCGGGGAAGCTGCGGATCGCGGTCGAGCTGTTGCGCGACGGCGAGGATAGTGCGCGGCTCGAGCGACTCACCACACTCGGCGCGGAGCTCGGCGTCGGGCTGCTCGCCAGCGGCGACGTGCACATGCACGTACGCGAGCGCAGCAGACTCCAGGATGCGCTCACCGCGATCCGCCTCAATGTGCCCATCGCCTCCGGTGGCTGGCGGCTCTATCCCAACGGCGAGCGTTACCTGCGCGAGCCGGCGCGGCTGGCGCGTCTCTATCCTCGCGAGCTGCTGGATGCGACCGTGGAGCTCGCGCAACAATGCCATTTCTCCCTCGATGAGCTGCGCTATGAGTATCCGCGCGAGATCGTCCCGCCGGGGGAGACCCCCGCGGGGTATCTGCGCCGGCTGACCTATGAGGGCGCCGAAAGACGCTGGCCGGGCGGTATTCCGCCGGGCGAGCGCGCGGGCCTCGAGCACGAGCTGGCGCTGATCTGCGAGCTGAGTTACGAGCCGTACTTCCTTACTGTCTACGACGTGGTGGCTTATGCGCGCAGTCGGGGGATCCTCTGCCAGGGGCGCGGATCGGCGGCCAACTCGCGGGTGTGCTATTGCCTGGGCGTCACCTCCGTGGACCCGCAGCGCGGCGCATCGCTCCTCTTCGAGCGCTTCATCTCGCGCGAGCGCAACGAGCCACCCGACATCGACATCGACTTCGAGCACGAGCGGCGCGAGGAGGTGCTGCAGTACGTCTACAACAAGTACGGGCGCGAGCGCGCGGCGCTCGCTGCCACGGTCATCATGTATCGCCCGCGCAGCGCGCTGCGCGATCTCGGCAAGGTCTTTGGCCTCACTGCGCAGCAAAGCGGGCGTCTGGCTTCGGTGATGCAGTGGTGGGACGGGAGCTCCACCATGCCGGAGCGGGCGCGAGCGGCGGGCTTCGATATCGATAGTCCCCGGCTCGCCCGCCTGCTGGCGCTCGCCGCGGAGCTCACTGCTCTGCCTGGCTTTCCACGCCACCTGTCGCAGCACGTCGGCGGCTTCGTGATCGCGCAGGGACTGCTGGAGGAGCTGGTGCCGATCGAGAACGCCGCCATGCCCGAACGCACCGTGGTGCAGTGGGACAAGGATGACCTCAACGACTTGGGTCTCCTCAAGGTGGATCTGCTGGCGCTCGGAATGCTCACGGCGCTGAAGCGCGCGTTCTCGCTGGTGAACGACTACCGCGGCACCCGGCATGCGCTCGGGGAGCTCCCGGCCGAGGACTCTCGCGTCTACGACATGATCTGCCGTGCCGACACCATCGGCGTATTCCAGATCGAGTCGCGC
>DATGJR010000158.1:0-3042 GCA_035295065.1 Steroidobacteraceae bacterium | reverse complement strand
CGGCGACCACCGCGCCGGCCGGCACGTTTATCGATACCACCGAGCCGGGCAGCACCGTCGCTCCGTCACCGATCGAGAGATGGCCGTAAATGACACAGTCGCGGCCGATCCATACCTTCTCGCCGATCTCCGGGCGGCCCTTCTCACCGGCACGCACTCCGATGGTGACCCGCTCGTGAATCAGCGTGCCGCTGCCGATCGCGTGCGGCCCGAGTATCAGGAAGCCGCGGTCCGAGAGATAGACCCCGGCGGCAATAGCGCTGCGTTCGGCCACGTCGCATTTGGTGAGAATGAAGATGGGGCGTCGCGCGAGCGCGATGAGGAGCCGCAGCGCAATGGTCTGCGCGGTCCAGCCGCCGCCGCATGCGCGCACCGACGTGTAGTGGCGCATCAGGCGCTGCAGCGCCAGCACCCAAAGCCCCGGCGCCCGCAGCCAGATCAGTCCGAGCCAAAGCGGGCTGGTCCGCCGCGGCCAGTGCAGCGCGCTGTACAGCCTCGCATCGGCGGCGAGCTCCGACCACATGCAGTGCTTGAATTGCGTCCCGGCAATCGCCGGCAATGTTGTAAATTGTAGGCGCAAGCATACTGGTCCTGAACCGGCGCGCAAATCCGCTCCCCTTAACATATCCAGCACCATGCGCATACGGCTTCTCGCCCAGAACATCCCCGCCTCGATCGTCTTCATCGCCCTGATCGAGATCGTGCTGCTCGTCCTGTCGCTGTACGGTGCCGCGCTCGTGCGCTTCCATCAGAGCGTATCAGGCATCGAACGCTTCGCAGGGCCGCTCCTGCCCCGGGCGCTCACCTTCGGCGCGATCGTGTTCGCCTGCCAGCTCGCGCTGGGATTGCACAGTGCGCGCCAGCGCGCGCGCAGCGCGGGCATCTTCGTGCGTATCGTCGCTGCAATCGGCATGGGCGTGCTGCTGACCGGGGTGTGCTTCTTCCTGATCCCCTCGCTTTGGATCGGCCGGGGGGTCGTGGCGCTCGCCGGGCTCGGAGCCGCGCTCATCGCGCTGTTACTGCACGTCGTCTTCGCGCATTTCATCGACGATCAGGTTTTCAAGATCCGGGTGCTGGTCTACGGAGTGGGACGCGCGGCCGGTACCATTTCGGGACTGCGGCGCCGGACCGACCGGCGCGCCTTCAAGGTGGTCGGCTATGTACGTCCGCAGGGCGAGGAGCCCGAGAGAAGCCTCGCGGAGCATGCCCGGCGCGCCTCCGAGCCTGTGTTCGAAGAGAGCGAGGGGCTCGAGGAGATCTGCCGTCGCTTCGACGTAGATGAAATCGTGGTGGCGCTCGATGACCGGCGGCGGGTCTTCCCGATCCGGGAGCTGCTCGAGTGCCGGCTGGCAGGAGTGGACGTCACGGAGCTGCTCACCTTTCTCGAGCGCGAGTCCGGACGCGTGCGCATCGACATGCTCAACCCGAGCTGGATCATCTTCGGCCAGGGCTTCAGGCGCGGCTCGCTGCGGCAGATCACGGCGCGCCTGCTCGATTTCATCGCCGGAAGCGTCCTGATCGTTCTGGCTCTGCCCGCGATCCTCGCGACGGTGATTGCCATCAAGGTCGAGGACGGCCTGCGCGCCCCGGTGCTCTACCGGCAGGCGCGCGTCGGGCTCGGCGGACGCGTGTTTGGCTTGATGAAGTTCCGCAGCATGCGTGTCGATGCCGAAGCGCCCGGCGAGGCGCGCTGGGCGCAGCACAACGATCCGCGCGTGACCCGCGTCGGCGCGGTGATCCGCAAGCTGCGCATCGACGAGCTGCCGCAGGTGCTCAACGTGCTGCGCGGCGACATGAGCCTGGTCGGGCCGCGCCCGGAGCGGCCGGAGTTCGTCGCGGGGCTCGCCGAAAGGATCCCGTACTACCTTGAGCGCCACTGCCTCAAGCCCGGGATCACGGGCTGGGCGCAGCTGTGCTATCCCTACGGGTCCTCCGAGCAGGACGCGCTCGAGAAGCTGCAGTACGACCTCTACTACATCAAGAACAATAGTCTGCTGCTCGACCTCGTGATCCTGGTGCAGACGGCAGAGGTCGCGCTATTCGGCAAAGGCGCGCGCTGAGGCGCGTCCCGATCCGATCTCACACGTCCTTGTAGATCAGCAGCATCGAGGCATTCTTGCCCGCGATGCGGTCATTGGAAATCATGAGCGAGGCGGAGAGCACGTCGCGGTAGTGACGCCCGAGGCTGAACGGTGAGTCGTTCTTGTAGCCGAGGATGCCGGTGATCTGCAGCGCATCGTGCACGATCCGGGGAGCCGCCTGCGAGGCGCCGATCTTGAGGTTGTTGAGCTTCAACGCCCAGCCGATCGTCAGCAGCTCCTGCATGCCAGCCGCACCGCGCTCCGTGAGCGCGTCGAACTCGCCGGCGAGGGCGAGCCAGTTGTGCTTCATCGACTGCAGCCGCGCCGACACCTCGGCGAGGCGCAGCGCGGTCGGAGGGACGGTGCCTGGATTACGCCTCGCGGCGCCGCGCACGAACTCGGACGCGCGCGCCACCGCATCGGCAGCCACGCCCCACCAGAGGCTCGACCACAGGATGTGCGAGTAGGGCACCATGGTCTGCGCTGAGGAGTCGGCGAAGGCGCCGGGGATGATCTGCTCCTCCGGGCCGTGGGAGACGAGCTTGAATCCCGGGCTGCAGGTACCGCGCATGCCAAGGGCGTCCCAGGTGGTGGTCTGGGTGAGGGTGTAATCACCCTTGCGCACCAGCACCAGTACCTGATCCGTGCCAGGGGCATCGGCCGCCCGACGGCAGGTGACGAGGATCCCGTCGGCGTGCTCGCAGTACGAGCCCGTGGTCGCATCCTTATCGAGCTTGAACTTGCCGCCACTGCGCTCGACCGCGCAGATGCTGGTGCGGGTCTCGCCGAACGTGCCGTTCTCGGAGGTCATGGAGGCGAGCAGAAGCTGCCGCTCGGTGAGCTCACGCAGATAATCGCGGAAAAACGTTGAGTCCTGTGCGTGGCGCACGATGCACGCCACCTGCGAATAATGCATGGCGAGCACCATGGCGCTCGCACCGCAGCCTCGTGCGAGCGTCGA
>DATGJR010000157.1:0-12069 GCA_035295065.1 Steroidobacteraceae bacterium | reverse complement strand
CGCACGTGGCGCCGGCGGCCCCACGCCTGCAGCAGGTTGATGGTCAGCAGCACCGCAAAGGAGATCAGCAGCATCACCATTCCGAGCGCGGCTGCCCCCTTGTAGTCGAACTGCTCGAGATGGATGACGATCAGGAGGGGCGTGATCTCGGTCTTCATCGGCAGGTTCCCGGCGATGAAGATCACCGAGCCGTACTCGCCCACGGCGCGCGCGAAGGACAGGGTGAAGCCGGTCAGGACCGCCGGCAGCACCGTCGGCAGGATGATGCGGCGGAAGGCGTACAGGCGGCTGGCGCCGAGCGTCTCGGCCGCGTCCTCGAGGTCGCGCTGCACCTCCAGCAGCGCCGGCTGAATCGAGCGGACCGCGAAGGGCATGCTGATGAGGGTCAGCGCCACCGTCACACCGAGCCAGGTGTAGGCCACCTTGATGCCGAGCGGGTCGAGGTAGCGACCGATCCAGCCGTGCTGTGCGAACACCGTGGTGAGGGCAATTCCCGAGACCGCGGTGGGGAGCGCAAATGGCATGTCGATGAGCGCATCGATCAGCTTGCGACCCGGGAACTCATAGCGGGTGAGAGTCCAGGCAATCACGAAGCCGAATACCACGTTGATGGTGGCGGCGAGCGCCGAAGCTCCGAAGGACAGGCGGTAGGAGCCGAGCGCGCGCGGACTCGACACCACGCGGATGAGCTCGTTCCAGGGCATGGAAGCGGCGGCCAGGATGAGCGCGGCGAGCGGCAGCAACACGATCGCGCTCAGGAAGAAGGTCGTGAATCCGAGCGTCAGCCCGAAGCCGGGCAGCACGCTCGGTTTGCGAAAGCTCACGCCAGTGCCTCGCGCGGCAGGCTCAGGGGGACGCGCGCCGCCTCGCGGTGCACGATCAGCACCGGCCAGCGCCCGCCGTCGAGCAGAGAGCGGAAGCGCTCGGCGAAGCGGTCGAGATCGGTGACCCCCATGATGAGCATCTGCGCCGGGCTCTCGGCAAGCCGGCGGGCCAGCTCCTGCGCCACGTCGCCGAAGCGCAGCTCGGTACGCATCTCGAGACCGTGCACCGCCTGGGCCTCCGAGCGCGCATCGAGGAGCCGGCGCAGGCCGTGCGGGCGTCCGGCGCGCGTCTCCTCGGCGAGAATGCCGACGTATACCGCCTCGGCCGGCACGTGCCGCAGCACGCTCGCCGATACCGCGAGCGTCGCGCTGCGCACCGCCTCACCCAGCCAGTGGATCAGCACCCGCTGAGGCTGTGGCGCCTGCGCGGGCAGCACCAGCACCTCGCTGGCGCCCGCGCGCAGCAGCCACTCGCTGCGATGCGCGGTATCGGTTCCGGCACCGATCACCGTGGTGCCGACGAAGGGTGCCTCGGGGTTGGCGCCGGCCTCGATCGCACCGAGCTGCGGCTCGACACGGCTCACGATCCGAGTCTTCATGCGGGCGGCGAGCTCGGTGAGGAGGGGCTCGCGCGCGAGTGCCGCCGCAACCCCCGCGGTCGAAGCGCAGGCGGTGAAGCTCGAGAGAGGCGTCGGCAGCACGTGCAGTCGCCGCACGCCGACGGCCACGCTCTGCCCGGGGTGCACCGCAAATGCGCGTTGCTCGTGGAGCGTGCGCGTCACCTGCAGGGAGGGAGTGGCGGCGGCATCCGAGGCGAGCAGCGCCGCGCCATTCTCCAGGCACACCCGCACTCGCTCCAGCGCTCCGCTGAACACCATCTCATCGACCACGCCCTGGGCGACGAAGCCCGAGCCGAGCTCGTCCCGCGTGCTGGCGACTTCCGCATCCTCCGGCCGCACCACGACCACGACCTCGTGCTCGCGGCCGCTGGGGAGCTCGCTCGCCAGGGTCGCGGCCCCTACCTGGATGCCGTCGGCCGTGCGGCGCGCCAGCAGCAGGTTGGCATCCCCGAGGAAAGTGGCGACAAAGCGCGTCGCGGGGCGCGAATAGAGCTCGTGCGGCACGCCCACTTCGAGCAGCCGTCCGAGATTCATGATGCCGATGCGGTCCGCCATGGCGAATGCCTCCGCCTGGTCATGGGTCACCAGCACCGTGGTGATGCCGAGCTCGCGCTGCACTTCGCGGATCGTGCGGCGCAGCT
This sequence comes from Steroidobacteraceae bacterium, assembly GCA_035295065.1. Classification (GTDB taxonomy): domain Bacteria; phylum Pseudomonadota; class Gammaproteobacteria; order Steroidobacterales; family Steroidobacteraceae; genus 13-2-20CM-66-19. The sequence goes on along the minus strand of DATGJR010000157.1, from coordinate 9,984 downwards.
CCTCGCGGATCTTCGCGTCGAGCGCCCCGAAGGGCTCATCGAGGAGCAGCACCTCGGGCTTGTGGGCCAGGGCGCGGGCCACCGCGACGCGCTGCTGCTGCCCACCGGAGAGCTGCGCCGGCAGCCGATCGTCCATTCCCTCGAGCGCCACCAGCCGCAGCAGCTCCTGGCGGCGCGCGCGTCGCTCGCGTCCCGGCACCCGCCGCACGCGCAGCGCGAACTCGATGTTGTCCGCCACCGTCATGTGGCGGAACAGGGCATAGTTCTGAAACACCAGCCCCACGCCGCGCTTGCGTGCGGCGACATGCGTGACATCGCGCCCATGCAGCGCGATGCGCCCGTGATCGACCGTGGTGAGTCCGGCGATGGCGCGCAGCAGGGTGCTCTTGCCGCTGCCGCTGGGGCCGAGCAGCACGAAGCATTCGCCGTCGCCGATCTGGAGCGACACGTCGTTGACGACGGGCACGCCGCCGTAATGCTTGGTGACCTGATCGAGGTCGATGGACATCGGCAGCGATGCTACCGGTCGTCAGAGCGGGCGTCAGTGCCCGGCAGGTTACGGACAGGTAACAAAGAGGTTATAGCGGCGCGTAATGAGACGCGCTCATCGTACGCTGCGCCGCATCAGCGGCGCGTTACCAGGGCGTGCCCTGGAGCTCGTGCTTGTAGCGCTGCAGCTCCTCGTAGATCCGCCGCCAGCGGGGGCCGGGTCGCCCGCTGCCGACCGGCCGGTCGTCGAGGAGGGTGACGGCCTGCACCTCGCGTGTGGCGGCGGAGATCCAGATCTCGTCGGCGGCGCGCAGCTGGGCTTCGCTGACGGGCGCCGACCGGCACGGCAGCGCAATGCGCGCGGCCATCTCTTCGACCACGCTGCGCGTGGTGCCCGGAAGAATCCGGCGCGAGTTGGGAGGCGTGAGGAGCTCCTCGCCCAGCACCACGTGCACCGCGGAAGCCGACGCCTCGGTGAGCTCGCCTTCGCGCAGGAGAATGGTCTCGCTGGCACCCGCGTCCACCGACTCCTGCCGCAGCAGCACGTTGGCGAGCAGCGCCACGGATTTGACATCGCAGCGGGCCCAGCGCGTATCGATCGCGGTGATGCAGGCGAGGCCACTGTCGAGCTGCTGCGGAGTGATGGGCGGGAGCGGCGCGCAGAAGGCGAAGACGGTGCGCGGGATGTCCGGGAGCGGCGCGTGCGTGCGGCCGTGCTGTGCGCCGCGGGTCACCTGCCAGTAGACGTAGATGTCGCCGCCGCCATTGCGCTCGATGAGCGTACCGAGAATGGTGCGCCATTCCTCACGGGTGTGCGGATCCTCCATGCGCAGCGCCGCGAGGCTGCGCGTGAGCCGCTCGGCGTGCGCGGCGAAGCGGAACGGGCGTCCGCCGTACACGGGCATCACCTCATAGACGCCGTCGGCGTAAAGGAAGCCGCGGTCGAGCGGCGAGATGCGCGCTTCCCTGAGCGGCAGGCAGGCCCCGTTGAGATAGCAAAGTGGCAGCGGGTCGGCCATGGCGACTACTTGCGGAACCAGAGAGCGACGGTGTCCACCATGCGGGTCCAGAGTCCTCCGGTCGGCACCGGCGCGAGTACTACCAGCGGGGCATGTGCCAGCACCTCGCCCGCCGCATCGCTCACCGTGAGCTCGCCCACACGTTCGCCGGCAGCCAGCGGCGCCAGCAGCGGCTCATGCGTCAGCCGTGCCGTGGTGTTGAGCGCGCCGCTCTGCCCGCGTGCAACGATGGCGTAGACATCCTCCGGCACGCCGACGGCGGCGAACTCGCCCGCCGATTTGTAGACGCGCGGTTTGAGCACGGTGGCGTGCGCCGCCTTGATGCGCACGGTCTCGAAGAAAGTGAAGCCATAGTTGAGGAGGGCCGCGCTCGCTTCCTCGCGGCCGCGCTCATTGCGTGAGCCCATCACCACCGAGATCAGGCGCATGCCCTCGCGGTTGGCCGAGGCCACGAGGCAGTAACCCGCGGCGTCGGTGTGCCCGGTCTTCAATCCGTCGACCGATGGGTCCTTGCCGAGGAGCGTGTTGCGGTTGCCCTGGCGGATGTTGTTCCACAGGAATTCGCGCAGGCTGAAGAGCCCGTAGTACTGCGGGAACTGGCGGATCAGCGCGCTGGCGAGCGTCGCCATGTCGCGCGCCGTGCTGTAGTGGTCGGGTACGGGCAAACCGTCGCTGTTGACGAAGTGGCTGTGGCTCATGCCGAGCCGGGCCGCGTACTGGTTCATCATCTGCGCGAAGGCATCCTCGGTGCCGCCGAGCTTCTCCGCTAGCGCGATGGTCGCATCGTTGCCCGACTGAACGATCATGCCCTTGACGAGAATGTCGACCGGGACCTGCGTGCCGACCTGCACGAAGCTGCGCGAGCCTTCCGCCTTCCATGCGTGCGTGCTGATCGTCGCCTGATCGCTGAGCTTGAGCCGCCCCTCGGCGAGTGCCTGAAATACGATGTAGGCCGTCATCAGCTTGGTGAGGCTCGCGGGCGCCTCGCGCTCGTCGGCATTGTGCTCGGCAAGCACCTTGCCGGTGTTGTGATCGACCAGGATCCAGGCGCGTGCGCTGACGGCCGGGGGCGAGGGGATGGGCGCGGTGGCGGCGGCGGCGATCAGCGGCAGCGCCATGGCGGCGAGTGCGACAAACGAACGGATCAACGGACGATTCCTCATCAAGACAGCTGTGCGGCAGGCCGGTAAGTCTAGCCGATGTCGCCGTCCGCTGGCGCCGCGCGCGTGGCGCGCGGCGTGTCGCCCCTCGCCGACGCTCAGTCGGTGACCAGGCGGGCGTTCGCCATGCCGAGTGCGGCGAGTCGGGCGGAGAGCGCATCGAATTCGGCGACGCTGGCGACGGGGCCGATGCGCACGCGATAGAGTCGCGTGCGCCCCTCGATCGGCGGCACGACGAAGGCGCTCGCGAGGCCGGCCGCGTGCAGCTGCGCGAGCTCCCGTTCGGCGTTGCCGGGGTCGGCGAAGGCACCGGTCTGCAGGTAGAGAGCCGCGGGCGGTGACTCCGCGCTGCGCCCGAGCACGTCGGGCACTCCCGGATTGAGCGCCCGCACCTCCACCATCGCAGTCCCGTCGCGGACCATGTCGAGCTTTGCGGCCGCGGTGTAGGAGAGGTCGATGATGCGGTTGGCGACGAAGGGGCCGCGGTCGTTGATCCGCACCACGACGCTCTTGCCGTTGCGCAGGTTGGTGACACGCGCGTAGGTCGGCAGCGGCAGCGTCTTGTGGGCGGCCGTCATGCCATACATATCGTAGGGCTCGCCGCTCGAGGTGCTGCCACCGTGGAAAGTCGGGCCGTACCAGGACGCGACGCCCCGCTCGTCGTAGCCATCGCTCGATGACAGCACGAAGTAACGATGACCCATCGCATCGTAGAAGGGCGGATTGCCATGCGCCGCCCGCGGCTCGGCGCGCGGCACCGCATCGGGGACGGCGGCAACGTCAGCCGGTGGCGGCGGAAGGGGCGCGGGCGCTGGTGTGGGGGGTGGGCGGTGCGGATGGGCGGCGCAGGCGGCCAGCATCGAGGCGACGATCGCGGCCAGCAGCGTCCGCGCGAGCCGCGGTCGCAGCGCCGCGAAGATCACGGCTGCATACCGCGGACGCGGGCGGCGACCGCAGCGGCGAGGTCATACACGGTCATGGCATAGCGGGCGCTGTGGTTATAGCGGGTAATCACGTAGAAATTGTGGAAGCCGACGCGGTAGGCCGGCCCGTCGCGCTGCTCCGCGGAGATCAGCACTGCCGGGGTGTCCCTGGGCACCTCGAGATCGACCTTGACGCCGTGCGCCCCGAGCGAGGCCACGGTCTCGTTGAGCTCGAGATTGTGAGGCTCGATCTGGAAGCTCGGATCCGGGTCGAGCGAGGTCTCGGCCAGCACCGGCGCTCCCGGCGTCCAGCCCCACTCGTGCAGATAGTTGGCGACGCTCGCGAGGATGTCATCGGGACTATCCCAAAGATCGCGCTTCCTGTTGGTATCGGCATCCACCGCGTAGCGCCGGTAGACCGACGGCATGAACTGCGGCACTCCCATGGCGCCCGCGTAGGAGCCGCAGGTGGTGACCGGATCGAGCTTGTTTTCCCTGCTGAGCAGCAGGAACTGCTCGAGCTCGCCGCGAAAGTAGCTCGCGCGCGGCGGATAGTCGAAGGCGAGCGTGGCGAGTGCATCCAGGACGCGGTACCTGCAGGTCGTGCGCCCGTAGAAGGTCTCGACGCCGATGATCGCCACCAGATATTCGGGCGGCACCTGGTATTCGGCGGCGAAGCGCTCGAGGGCGAGACGATGGTCGAGCCAGTACTGCACCCCCTTGTCGATGCGCTCCTCCGTTACGAAGCGCTCGCGGTATTCCCACCAGGGTGCGACGCGCTCGAGGGGCCGACTCATGATGTCGAGAATCTTCGACTGCGGTTGCGCCTGCGAGATCAGCGCCACCACCGCCTTGCGGCTCCAGCCTTCCTCGTGTCCGACCACGTCGTTCACGAACTGCGCAATCTCCGGCCGGTGCAGGTCGAAGGGAGCCGCGATGAGCTCGGGGGCGGGGGCGGGAGCGGGGGCGGCCGCCGGGGGCGGCAGGGGCGGAGCGGCCGGCTGAGTGGCGGTCGCGGGCTGCGGGGGAGCGGCTTGCGCGGCGGCAGGTTGCGCGGCTGCCGGCTCGGGTTGCGCGGCTGCCGGCTCGGGTTGCGGCGCGGGCGTGGGTTGCGCCGACGCCTGCGCCAGGATCGAGGCGCACGTGAGTACGGCTAACAGGGAGTAACGATCAGGAGCCAACGAGTTTCCGACGGGAGTAGAGCGCCATGAGAATACCGAAGCCGGCGAGGAGCGTCACGACCGAGCTGCCGCCATAGCTGACCAGCGGCAGCGGCACGCCGACCACTGGCAGGAGCCCCGTGACCATGCCGGCGTTGATCAGCACGTAGACGAAGAAGGTGAGCGCGAGGCTTCCTGCGAGGAGCCGGGCGAAAGTGTCCTGGGTCTGGGTGGCGAGATAGATCGAGCGACCGACCACGAAGAGATAGAGGAGCAACAGCAGCAGCAGGCCGAGGAGCCCGAACTCCTCCCCGATCACCGCGAAGATGAAGTCGGTGGAGCGCTCCGGCAGGAATTCGAGCTGCGCCTGGCTGCCATTCATCCAGCCCTTGCCGAACACACCGCCGGAGCCGATCGCGATCTGCGACTGGATGATGTGGTAGCCCGCTCCGAGCGGATCGGTCTGCGGATTGAGGAGCGTCAGCACGCGCTTGCGCTGATAGTCGTGCATGAAGCTCCAGCCGAACCAGGCGCACACGGCGAATAGCAGCAGCAGTGCCACCATCACCCGCGCCCGCAGTCCTCCGAGCACGATCACCAGTGCGCCCGCCACGGCAATCAGCGCGGCAGTGCCCAGGTCCGGCTGCATGGCCACCAGCGCCACGGGCAGCAGGATCAGCCCCGCCATGGCACCGAGGGACAACCAGCTCGGTGGCAGCGGACGCTCGTGCAGATACCAGGCGCAGGTCATGGGCACCGCAAGCTTCATGAGCTCGGAGGGCTGGAAGCGGAACAGACCGAGGTTGAGCCAGCGCTGTGCTCCGAGGCGCACGTGTCCCATCGCGGCCACGATCAGCAGCAGGAAGACTCCGAGGGCATACAACCACGGCGTCGCCCGGCGCAGGAAGTTGGGATTCACGCGAGCGAGCAGCAGCATCGCCACGGTGCCGAGAATGAGGCGCATCACGGTGCGTATCACCGTATCGATGCTCTGCCCGGAGGCGCTGTAGAGCACGATCAGCCCGTAGACGGCGATCAGCGCCAGCCCGACGGCCAGTGGCCCATCGATCTTGAGCTCGAAGAGCACGCGCGCCGCCCCGGTGAGGGTGCGCCGCGTGCGCGAGCCATAGGGAACGTCCCCGTAGCTCATGTGCGCCCGGCCGCGACGATCGTGTTGGCGGGTGTGGGCGGCGGTGGGGGCTTGAGCTTCCCTTCGGCATCGAGGAGATAGGCGTCCATCATCTTGCGTGCAACCGGCGCTGCGTTGCTCGCGCCGAAGCCGGCATTCTCGACCAGCACCGCCACCGCGATGCGCGGTGCCTCCGCGGGCGCGAAGGCGATGAACCAGGCGTGATCGCGCAACCGCTCGGAGACCGTGCTCGCGTTGTATTTGGCGTTCTGCGCCACCGTGTACACCTGGGCCGTTCCGGTCTTGCCCGCGGCCTGATAGGCCGCGCCCTTGAAGGCGACCCAGGCGGTGCCGCAGTAGCGGGCGCAGTGCGTGGTACCGACCATGGCGTCGATCACCACTCCCCAGTCGGCCGCCGATATGCCTTTGACGGGGGCGCCTTCGACCGGAGCGAGCAACGTCATGTGGCCGCTCGCATCGCGCATTCCCTTGACCACGCGCGGGCGGAAATTGCGGCCGCGCTCGGCGAGCGTTGCCGTGATGTGCGCGAGCTGCAGCGGCGTCACCAGCAGGTACCCCTGCCCGATCCCCATGTTGACCGTCTCTCCCGGGAACCAGGTCTTGTCTTCCGGCCGCTTGAACGCGTTGCGCTTCCACTCAGGCGTTGGCAACAGGCCCGGCTTCTCGCCGCCGATGTCGATGCCGGTGGGCTGTCCGTAGCCGAAGGGCTCGAGGAAGGCCGCCATGCGGTCGATGCCGAGCGTCGAGGCCAGCCGATAGAAGTACACGTCGGAGGAGCGCGAGATCGCCTCCGGCAGGTCGAGCCAGCCGCGCGGCTCGTCTTTGTCCGCGCGCCAGACGTGGCGGCTCCCCGGCAGGTAGAAGACCGCGTTGCAGAACACCTTGGTGTCCGCTTCGATCGTGTGGTCGGTGAGCGCGGCGAGCCCGAGCACCGGCTTGATGGTCGAGCCTGAAGGGTAGGTGCCGCGCAGCGCGCGGTTGAACAGGGGTCGGTCGATGTCGTTGGCGAGCGCGCCGTACTCCCCCGGCGTGATGCCGCGGGCGAACAGGTTGGGATCGAAGCCCGGCAGGCTCACCAGCGCCAGCACGTCGCCGTTGTTGGGATCGAGCGCCACCACGGCGCCGCGGTGTCCGGCGAGCGCGGTTTCTGCCACGCGCTGCAGGTTCAGGTCGACCGAGAGCAGCACATCCTCGCCCGCCGCCGGAGCCTTGGTGCGCAGGTTCGGCTGATACGCTCCCTGCCGCTCGACCGAGCGTCCCTGCGCGTTGACCAGTACCTCGCGGAAGCCATTCTCGCCATGGAGCTGCCGCTCGTAGGTGCTTTCGACGCCGAGCTTGCCGATGAGCGCGGTGCCCGCGTAGGCGGCGCGGTCGATGTGCTGCAGGTCCTGCTCGCTGATCGCGCCGACGTAGCCGAGCGCGTGGACGGCGAGAGCCGCGTTCGGGTACCAGCGCGTCTGACGCGTCTTGATGTCGATGCCCGGAAACTCGAAGCGCCGCACCGCGAAGCGCGCCACATCATCGTCCGACATGCGCAGCCTGATCGGCACGCTGTCGAAGCGACGGCTCGAATCGATGGTGCGCATCAACTCGTCGATTTCCTCGGAGCGCAGCAGTCCGATGCCGGCGAGCGTCTTGAGAGTGCGGCGGATGTCGGCGTCCTTGCCGCCTCCCACCTCCTCGGGCACCAGCTCGAGCTGATAGGCGGGCTGATTGGCCGCCACCACCTCGCCGTTGCGGTCGAGAATCAGGCCGCGCGCCGCCGGGATCGGCTCGGTGCGCACCCGGTTGCCCTGGGAGAGCTGCAGGTAATAGTCGTGGCGCGCCACCTGCAGCACCACGAGGCGCACGATGAGGCCGAGCGTCGCGAGCGCCATCAGCCCGCCGGTGACGAGCGCGCGGCGGTCGAACATGCGCTGCTCGCGCCACTGGTCCTTGATGCGGACCGCGGGGCTCATGCGAGTCGCCCTTCGCTGTAGGAAAGGAGCGCCGCGGCGAGCGGCCAGATGATCGCGCCGGTCAGCGTGTGCAGCCAGCGCAGCGGGCTGGTCACCGGATGCCCGGTCCAGCCGTCGATGGCGAACAGCACCAGCTCATAGACGATGAGTGCCGCGAATACCAGCAACGACTGCTGGAACGCGGGCTTGGAGCGGATGCGCTGGTGCTCGCGCACCACGATGTAGGAGATCACTGCGAGCGCGAGCGCGTGCTCGCCGAGCACCGGTCCCTGGAAGACATCGAGCATCAGCCCGCAGAGAAAGCCGAGGCCGATGCCCGCCGCGCGCGGCGCGTTGATCGACCAGTAGAGCACGGTGAGGACGAGAAACGCCGGCCGCAATACGTCGAGCCAGGTCGGCAACGGCAGCACGGTGAGCATCAGCGCGATCAACACCGTGAAGATCATCCGCAGGCGAAATCCGGCGAGCGTCGTCATGACTCACCCTTCGGCTGCGGCGAGCCGTCGGCCGGCGGTGTCTCGGCGGACGGGGCTGACTGCTCCGCGGGCGGGGCGTCCGCCGGGACCAGTGCCTGCGCGGGTGGCGGCACTTGCGCGGGTGGCGGCACTTGCGCGGGCGGTGCGGCCGAGGGGCTGCGTGCGCGGCGAGGTGGCGTGGCAGCCGAGCCGGGCGCTGCGGCCTCGGCGGCCCGCCCGGCTGCGCCGTGCTCAGCCGTATGCGGGGGCGCGCTGTCAGGGGCTGCGGGGCGATGTGCGCTCGTCTCGAGCGGCTGCATCGAGGGGTTGCCACGCGGCAGGTCGCCGGCGCCGTTGAGTGAGGGCGCGGGCGCCGCGGGATGCCCGGCACGGAACCAGACCAGCATTACTTCGGCGTCGCTGTCGATATGGGAAAGCGCGAGCGCGCGCACCTGCGCGAGCGGCTGCACCGCGTCTCGATGCACCTCGGTAATGCGCGCGACCGGATAGCCCTCCGGGAACACCCCGCCGAGACCCGAGGTCACGAGCAGGTCGCCGGTCCTGACATCGGCATTCGAGGGCAGGTAGGGCAAGGCGAGTGAGCTGCCGTCGCCGCCGCCGACCGCGATGGTGCGCAGCCCCGTGCGCTCGATCCGTACGGGCACCGCGTGCTCCGGATCGGTGATCAGGATGACTTCCGCGCTCCAGGGGCCTACGTGCGTCGTCTGACCGATGAGGCCGCGGTCGTCGAGCACCGCCTGTCCCTTGAAGACTCCGTTGGTCGCGCCGCGATCGATGAGCAGGCGCTGGCGCAGGCTATTCAACTGCACGTTGACGATCTCCGCGGGCAGCCAGCGCTCGGCCACCGCGGGCAGTGCCTCGCGCAGCCCGCGCAGCTCGCCGTTCTCGTGTGCGAGCGCGTCGTAGCGCATGGCGAGGAGCTCCAGATCGCGCTGTCGTTCGCGCAGGCGCGCGTTTTCCACGCGCAGCTGCTCGCGGGTCTGGAAGCTTTCGCGGAGCCAGCGCCAGGCGGTCGGAGGAGAGTTGACGGCGACCTGGATGGGGTACACCGCGCCCTGCAGGACGTAACGCACGCGCTCGAGGTAGTGCGCGCGCTGGTCGAGGTACATGACCACCACGGCGAGCACGGCATAGAGCGTGAAACGAAAGCCGGGAGAGCCGCCCCGCCCCTGCAGTGGTCTGCCGGCTGCTGTCCCGAAGGCCGCCACTTCAGGCTCGGCGCGCTGCGCTACTCGAGACCGAAGTGTCCGGGCCCGAGCTCATCCATCAGCTCGAGAATGCGTCCGCCGCCGCGCGCCACGCAGGTGAGCGGATCGTCGGCCACCACCACCGGGAGCCCCGTCTCCTCGGTGAGGAGCTTGTCGATGTCACGCAGCAGCGCGCCGCCGCCGGTCAGCACGATGCCGCGCTCGGCGACGTCGGCGCCGAGCTCCGGCGGGGTCTGCTCGAGCGCCTGCTTGACGGCGCTGACGATGCTCTGCAGCGGTTCCTGCAGCGCCTCGAGGATCTCGTTGCTGTTGAGCGTGAAGCTGCGCGGCACGCCCTCGGAGAGATTGCGCCCCTTGACCGACAGCTCGCGTACCTGCTGCCCGGGATAGGCCGAGCCGATCTCGATCTTGATGCGCTCCGAGGTCGCCTCGCCGATCAGG